>JAFURY010000004.1 GCA_017480795.1 Succinivibrionaceae bacterium | reverse complement strand
AGCCGCGGTTATCCCCAGAAGTTAAACTTTACTCAAAGTTTACCGCATGCCAGATAAGATTGCAACCATTATTTTACACAACAATCAAAATTTATTTCGAACCTTCCGCTCCGGGTTGCTTGAATCATCCGGGTTTGCTCCGCCCGCATTGCCTTGCTCGAAGGAAAGTCCGGAAACCTGCGCGAAACCCATGCGTCTTTCACGCCGACATCTGCTCCTCATGCTTTGTTATATTCGCGTTTTCATCCGGCGCAACTGATTTTTCCGGCAAGCACGGTCCGGGACATCCCAGGCGGCTGTTCGTTGCAAAAACTCACGCATGAATCAAAAAGACCGCCCGCAAAACACGGACAGTCTCTATCTGAAAATCAGCCCGCCTGCGGCTCAGCCGCAAGGAGCGTCATGACTCCGCCGCAAGACGGAGCAGAAGATGCGCTACAGTTTTTCGGCTATCTCGTCTGAAATGGTGCCGTTATGGTAAACCTGCTGAACGTCGTCCAGATCCTCAAGAGCATCAATAAGATTTAGGAACTTCTGGGCATGAGCCTCGTCCAGCTCGGCTTCGGTGGACGCAATCATGGAAACCTTGGCCGAGGACGGCTTCAGACCGGCTTTCTCCACCGCATCAAGCACGTCGCCGAAGGCGTTGGGATCGGTGTAGATCTCGATAGATCCGTCGTCGTTGGAAACCACGTCGTCGGCGCCGGCCTCAAGAGCGATGTCCATCAGCTGCTCCTCGTCTCCGGACTCGAACTCGATCAGTCCCTTCTTGGTGAACAGGTAGGAAACCGAGCCTGAGGTGCCCAGGTTGCCGCCGGCTCTGGTGAAGGCGTGGCGCACGTCGGCCACGGTACGGTTCTTGTTGTCGGTAAGGCATTCCACCAGCACCGCGGTGCCGCACGGACCGTATCCCTCGTACACCGAGGACTCCAGCTGAGCTCCGTCGTCGTCGCCGCCGGCGCCGCGCTTGATGGCGCGGTCCACGGTATCCCTGGTCATGTTGTTGCTCAGCGCCTCGGCCACCGCCGCTCTCAGGCGCGGATTGCCGCTGGGATCGCCGCCGCCGAGTCTGGCGGCGGTGGTGATTTCACGAATCAGTTTGGTAAAAATCTTGCCGCGCTTGGCATCCTGCAGACCCTTGCGGTGCTGGATATTATGCCATTTGCTGTGTCCGGACATTCTATACTCCTAAAATTGATATGGTTGAAATTCTGTTGGCTGGAATGGACGCAAAACGGAGGCCGCATCTTGCTCCGGTCTCAGGAGCAGCCTCGCTCGTCGCCGTTTCGGACTCTCATCGGCGCGGGTCGTGAAACCATCCGCCGCCCTGCGCATGCGTTTTTCCCCGGGTTCCGTCCGGGCGGGATGCCAGGCGCGACGGTTTTTCAGTCCCGGCGGCCGGCTATCCGGGCTAGACCCCGGCGCTTTCTTCGCCTTCGCGCTCAAGCACGCTGATGGCCAGCTCCTTCAGCGCGTCCTCGTTGCCGAAGGCCGGGGCGTCGGTCATGAGACAGGCCGCCGCAGTGGTCTTAGGGAAGGCGATGACGTCGCGGATATTGTCGGTGCCGGTAAGCAGCATGGTCAGACGGTCAAGACCGAAGGCAAGACCCGCGTGAGGCGGCGTGCCGTACTTCAGAGCCTCAAGAAGGAAACCGAACTTGTCCTGCTGTTCCTCCTGGGAAATGCCCAGCACGGAGAACACCGCCTGCTGCACGTCGTTTCTGTGAATGCGCGCCGAGCCGCCGCCCACCTCGTAGCCGTTGATGACCATGTCGTAGGCGTCGGCGTACACCTTCATCGGATCCTCTCTGAGCTTTGCGGCGTCGCAGTTCTTAGGCGCGGTGAAAGGATGGTGCATGGCACAGATGCCGGCCTCAGGATTCTCCTCGAACATCGGGAAGTCCACCACCCAGAGCGCCTTCCAGTCGCTGTCGTAGAGATTGAGATCCCTGCCCACCCGAAGCCGCAGCGCGCCCATGGAGTCCGAGACCACCTTGAAGCCGCCGGCGCCGAAGAAAACGATGTCGCCGTCCCGGGCCTCGACGCGATCCAGAATTGCGCCGATCACGGTCTCGTCCAGGAACTTGGCGATCGGGGACTGCACGCCCTCAAGCCCCGATGCCCTGCTGTTCACCTTCATCCAGGCAAGGCCCTTGGAGCCAAACGTCTTCACGTACTCGCCATACTGATCGATCTGCTTGCGGGTAAAGGCGGCGCCGCCCGGCACGCGGATGGCGGCCACTCTCGAACCTTCGGCGTTGGCCGGCTCTCTGAACACGGAGAAGCCGCAGTCCTTCGCCAGATCCGCGATGTCCCGGATCTCAAGAGGAATGCGCAGATCCGGCTTGTCGGAGCCGTACCTGCTCATGGCCTCGTCCCAGGTCATCACCGGAAAATCAGGAAGGTCCACTCCCAGAATTTCTCGCCACAGCTGCTTTATCATCTTTTCCACCAGAAGCTGGATGGCCCGCGGCTCCATGAAGGAGGTTTCGATATCGATCTGGGTGAATTCGGGCTGGCGGTCGGCCCGGAGATCCTCGTCCCGGAAACACTTGACAATCTGATAGTAGCGGTCGTAGCCGGCCATCATCAGCAGCTGCTTGTAAAGCTGCGGAGACTGCGGCAGAGCGTAGAACTTGCCGTGGTGAACCCGGCTCGGCACCAGGTAGTCCCGGGCGCCCTCGGGGGTAGGCTTGCCCAGCATCGGCGTCTCGATGTCAAGAAAGCCGTTCTCGTCCAGAAATCTCCGGGCCAGGGCGGTAATGCGGGCGCGGGTGGTCAGACGCTTCACCATCTCCGGACGGCGCAGATCAAGGAAACGGTACTTGAGCCTGAGATCCTCCGAATTTCTGCTCTGGTTAAGATCAAGAGGCAGCGGCGCGGCGCGGTTGACGATTTCAAGCGCCGTGGCGTAAACCTCCACCGCTCCGGTAGGCTCGTCGTCCCGCACCTGATCCTCGGGTCTTGCCCGCACCTCTCCGGTCACCCGGATGCAGTACTCGTTTCTCAGACTGTTGGCCAGCTCGTGGGCCTGACTGCGATCAGGGTCGAAAACCACCTGAACCACGCCCTCGCGGTCGCGCATTTCAATGAAGATAAGTCCGCCCAGATCGCGTCTCTTGTTGACCCATCCGCAAAGATTTACCGTCTGTCCCAGCTGCCGCCGGGACACCTGTCCGCAATATATACTACGCATTGAATCTGTCCTGTTGTATTCCAATCCGCCGCTTCCGGCGTTCCGACGAAAATTCCGAACCGGCACCTTCCGGCTCGGCGCGATGTCCGCGCCCCCCGGGGCGCCTTGCGCCTCGGGCCCGCGTCCAGCGACATCCGGCACGTTCCGGGCGACATCGCGCCAGATCCGGACGGCGTCCAGACCGCTGCGGGTTTCATGGCCATGGAAATCCTGGCCTGAATCCGAAAACCGCCTCTTATGTTTATCTTTCGGTTCTCTGATCCCCGGGTTTCTTTTTGCCGGCTTCCTTTTTCCCGAGTTCATTTTTCCCGGCTTCCAGTCTTCCCGTATCGCGCAAGGCCTGGATGACCGTTCCGTCCGCCGGCTGCGAAGGGGCGGTCTCAAGCGCCCGGGAGTTCGCATGTCATGCTTTCGGGGCCTGAAAGCGGGTATATTTTATCAGTCTCCGTGATCCGGTGCAAACCGCGGAGGGAAAGTCAAACGACTGCGGCAAAAGACCGGTCCGAAAGGGATCGGGAACAGTCCAGCAGCCAAAGGCGACCAGCCGCTGTGGCATAACGGCGGCAAACCGCCGCGGCATGACGGCGGCAGAGAGCGGGGCATAAAGGAAAATCACGCGCCAGGCGCAGAACGGCAAACCGCCGCGGTCTGAAGCAGGAGTTGCAAAAACCGGCGGCGGGAGGATCTTTTTCTTTTCTCCAGACGATGAACAGGATGTCAGGCGCCGGCAGGCGCGAGAGAAGGCCGAATCTGATTCATCCGCAGTAAACGCATTGACAGCCAGAGAAAATCATGACAAAACTCTTTACCAGCTTGTCCCTGAACTCAAGGGCGGATCGGTAGTCCGAAACCTGATCTGCGGCCTCCTCCCTAAGTTTCGCAAGTTTCGCTTCCGAGATATCGCCCTTGGCGGCGTACTTCAGTTCGATGATGTAAACGCACTCGTCGCTTTGACCTTCATTCGCGGCAATCACCAGATCGGCGAATTTTTCACCCTTGCCGACGACTCTCAGCGACTTCTGAAGTTCCACCGAAACCTCGTCCATGGAGTCAAGTTTGGCGTAAAGCAGAAGATTGAGCGCCATTTCGCTCATGTGCGCCAGAACCTGACTGGTGAAGACGGCGCTCAGAAATTCGGTGCAGGAGACGGCGAAATCTGAAATGTCATCGCTTGATGCAAGCATGGACGATATGTCAAGTTTCTGCGTCCGGAACACGTCGCTGGGCTTCAGACGCAAATCCACAACGCACCTGGCAAACAGGCGGGACATGAACAGATTCGGAATTTTCAGCGCAAGTCTCGCGCCGGTTGATCGCTTGGGATCGATGGTGAGGTATCCCAGGTAGTACAGCATGGACAGCAGTTGCGACTTGCTGTATTTGGACGACTGGTTCAGATTGATATTCTCGTCAATGCCGTCAATGAAGAAAACCCCGCCGGCGAGGTAGGTGCCGATGATGGTGTCGGTCAGTCCGTCTTCGGCAATCCCGAACAGCTGCTGCAGTTTTTTCCCGTCATGGTCCGATGCAGGATCAAGATACTTTTCCGGGGGAAGGAATTCGCCGGCCTCGTTAACTTCGTCGAGATAATACAGACACATGGAGGAGTTGTATACGGTATTCCTGGCATGTCTGCTGAAGCAGTATCCGTCATAAACCGGCTTCATTCTCTCTATGATTTCATCGGCGCCGACGCCAAGACTCCTCACATCCACCAGCTGGGGCACAAGAATGCGCAGTTCCCTTTCGGTAAGACCCGCATAGTTGTTGAAGCACCCCCGAGCGGTGACATTGCGGGAAATGTTGAATCCGGAAGTGAGAGAATCCAGGGACACCGACGATACGCCGGTAATGAAGGTTCTGGCGATTTGCTTTACCGTGCCATCCTTGATGCTCGCATAGAAGTCCTTCAGGAACCCGCCGGAACTGGTGATCGCTTTGAACAGTTCCAGGTTGCTGGAAAGCAGATTGTTGGCGAAATTGTCATACTCGTCGATCATCAGATACAACCGCTGCTGCGACGAAAACCGATCATACGCCGTCAGAAACGCGGTAAGCAAATAGGCAGGCGCGGACCGTTCCCTTTCGCCTGGCTCAAATCTGAAATCCGGGTATCTTTTCATGAAATCGCTTATGCCGTTTTCAAGACAGATCACAAATCCTTCAATCAGGCTTTTCTCGTCATGGCTGTAAATTTTCGAAAACTCAAGATCCAGCACGTGGTACGAATTGTGGCTTTCCAGGCTCGCTTTATGTATGGCCGTTCCGGCAAAAAGCTGCTCGTACCTGTCGGCATACGAAACGTCGTAGAAACATTTGAGCATCTGAACGAAAGTGCTCTTGCCGAAACGTCTTGGACGCAGCAGAACCGGAAACCGGGGCATTTTTTTGTCGTCAAGATCCCTGATCATGCCGCTTTTGTCCGCAAAAGCCCGATTGAACTTGCGAATCAGCTCATACGAAGCGTCCCCGTAGGGCGAGCCCAGCAGTTCGACTCTCTCTTCCGGCATTGCGTTTTCAGACATAGACTCTCCTGGCACTCTTATAGGAAAGCGCACAATTTCTTTTGATATCGGTAATACAACATTCCACAAACTAGGTAAACACCTTCTGAACAACTATATGTTCAACTGCCAAATGAACATTCTTCCGTAACATTGACTAGCACTTTCCCATTTCAACCAGACTTTGTCATGACAATTTTGCAAAACAAACTGTGCATTACTTCAGAATATCAAGTTCGCCAGTTTAAAGCATTTAAAAGTCAAATGCTCTGTTCTTCATCAAACTCATCAAGATTCATTTCAAACCTGTAATAAATGTCGATATCTCGAACGATCCCGTCAATATCGACGTCAGTCAGATCGGCAATCCATTTTTGTAGTTCGTTTATGGTAATTATTTCTTCAATGGCAGACTTGTATCTTCTCTCAATAACGGTCATACCATTCGCTCTTTTCCTGATATAGGTTTCAATGTCCTTCATAACATCTTCTTTTAATGAATATGTCTTGACAACAAATGTAACGGGAAAATGCATTACCTTATCAATATCAAGCAAATACTTGTCATAGTTTTTGACCTCTGTCACCTGAAAGAAGCGACCGACAGGACGCATGACAAAATCAACGCCTCCGTCAATGGCGTTGGTTCTTCCGGTCTTGAAAAGCTGCAATTCCTCTTCACCAACGGAATTCTGGCTGTAGCCGAAATATACCTTGTATTTGCTGTAATGCTTTTTGAGAATGGCGTAGCTGACAATTTCAAAAACCCGAGCCTCAGTGTTTTCATCCAACAATGCTTTGAGCCGATTTTTCTTTTGTTCGCAGTCGGTCAATTCCTTCATGCTTCGAAGTGCATTAAGCAAATCGCCATCCTTCTTTCGAAGAAGTTCTATGTACCTTTCTATGACCTTGCAACACGTACTGCTGACATCATACTTTCCAACATACAGATAATCGATATGAAGCAGGTATTTGCCGCTATCAACGATAATCAAATCATTCACCACATTTGGAAATTTGTTTCTGAATTCTCCGTTCACGCGTGAATTGAGAGCATGATTCTGCAGTCTGCTACCGCCATACAACCCGCGATAGAAGGCAAATAACCTCATATAATCGTAACCGTCTGATTTACGATATTTATCGGGCTGATTGTAATAATCATCAACATAAAATTTCAAAATTGCATATATTGCGTATATGTTTGCCAGACTGCGTCTGGCTTTGCTGTCGCCGTGCACCGCCTTCATTTTTTGATCTAAATACTGCAGCAACGGACTGTTGTCGTATACCTGCTGAAATTGATCTGAATATTCATTAATCACAGACTCCGCAAATATTAGGTAAACCAGTAAACCGCCATCTCACATCATATAGCGTCAATGTTAGTAGCTGTTGGAGTTTAGCCGAACAAGATCCGAGGTCATGCTGACGCCCATTTCAAGAGTAAGTTCAGACAATTT
>JAFURY010000037.1 GCA_017480795.1 Succinivibrionaceae bacterium | reverse complement strand
TTCCAGCAGGAAACGGTATTTCTGGAAAAATTTGTGGAGAATTATCTTCATAACGCACATGGCATCTTCAAAATCGTCGCCGTCGACGTCCTTGAGGGAAATGCTGATGACCGGATGGCGGCCCATGTGTCTGTCGCAGAACTCCCGGTTGCCATACACGTTCAAATTCTGGAAAAGCCTTTCCTGGCGGCTTCTGTCCTGGGGATCCGCATAGTTGAGTTCAAGAAAATTCTGGAGCATGCTCATGGAAAGTGTCTTTCCGAACCGGCGGGGTCTTAGCAGCAATGTCACGTCGGCCCCAGACCTCATAAGTTTTTCCAGTTCCTTCGTTTTATCGATGTATACCTTTCCCAAGGTTATAAGTTTTTCAAAATCTTCGATACCAATTGGAAAATCATCTGCCGAAACTGTCATTGCTCAATCTCCATGCGTATGTTCCAAAAGCTTGCAACAACGCAAACTTCAGGATATTTGGCAGTTATTATCCTTGCAGCGACTGTCAAACGCAAACTTTCTCTTAACAATTGAAAGGAACTCTCGAACGCTTTCAAAAAAATACCAGGAATGAAAGGAAACATGTCCGCCTAGCCCAAAGAAGTGCGACATGAACGACGAAGACGCGCTTCACTGCAGCATGAAAACTTTCGTCCAAGGCATAGCGCTTCACGAAAAGATTCAACCAGCCTCTTGCCTCATGCAACGTATCTAGTGTCGAGACCGTGAACTCAATGTTCGAAGACGCCGCGCAGTTCAACCATCATCTCGACGCTTGGAATGTTTCATCGGTAAAAGATTTCGGAAGCATGTTCTTCAATGCCGGTTCTTTTAACCAGGAGATCCGATCCTGGAAGTTCACAACCGCAGAAAACTGAAGCGGTTCCTGACGGGCGCATTCTCTTATTCTCATCCGGCGCTGTTTCTCCTTGAAACCGGAACACAGCACATACCGACACCTCTGACTTCATACCGGCGCCGTCAACTGTCCGGATCGTCAGTCAGACATTTCAGAAGAGGAAACAGCGCCTGAACCAGCGCTGGCCGCGATCTGTCAAAGCCCAGAAAAATCAGACTGAAAGCATGTCATGAAAGGCAATTTGCGACCACAAGGACGCATGTTCGGAGACATGCTCGTCTGACAGGAACACTGGCGTTGCGGCACGTTTAATCACAATCCCGCAGGCCGCCTGAAAGCACGGTCAGAAAGGACTCTGCAAAATTCAAACCTTCCACATGACGATTTCTGGTCCGTCATCCATATCCCGTTCAGTCCTCTCCCCGGCATTCCTTGTGCGCCACCATGCAGTGCTTGCCATGGAAGGCGATGCCGTACTTGCGAACCACGTCGTAATCCTCCAGGAGATCAAAGTCGTAGTTCTGCTTGTCGATCTGCTCAAGCGCCTCCGCCGAGAGTTTCTTCCACGCCGAGCGGGATTCGCTATCGGACTTTTTGAACTCGATGATCACCGCAACGGCTTTGTCATCATCGCAGAGAACCAGGTCGGAATAGCCGTCCCCGCGTTCGCTGTTGGATTTTATGTCAACATTCGTCTCATCTGCGGCTATGGCCATAATTCCCATCAGAAAGGCGTGATAGATACCTTCATACGCAGTGTCCCTTGAACTCAAAAACGAGAGCAGCATGCTTCTGATGATTGTCGCCGCGCTGTCCGCATCGCCGGCAAACAGCGCCGCCAGCAGTTTCTGGGATTTTTCCAGCCACACCGGATTTGAACGTCCGAACACGGCGTCGACCTTGTCCCTGAAACACTCAAGAACCTCCCGGTTCGGAATTTTGACCGCAACTGTATGTCCGGCAGCAGCGGGAGCGGGAGCGTTTCTGTCAACGGTGAGATATCCGGTATGCAGCATCATGGTGGCAAAGACATCGAAATCGTTGTTTGCGGCGATATCGGGATAGGTGGTGAACTCGCGCTTTTCGATCACCTCCGTTCCGCCGTCAAGTAGGTTCTGCAGACGCCGGGATGTGTTTGCCTTTGCGCGTTTCATGCAGATTTCCAGAATGTCGTTGCCGCTTGAGTTGGCCCAGTAGTTTCTCGGAGGGAAAGCGGCGGGATCGCTGTTCGGCTGAAGAGCCTCCGACAGGAAGTTCATCACGATCCACGGACAGATCATTTCGTATCCGGCGATGTTGTAGCCGCCATACCAGGCAAGAACATCCTCAAGACGGTTCTCCATGCCGCATTTCTTCAGCAGATTTACTGTCTCTTCTTTGGTGAATCCCATAAATTGCGAGTGTCCAGCGTCGGTCAGACCGCTTGTCACGTAATTGTTGAATCCGGTGGTGACGCTCTGGTAATTTATTCTCAGACATCCGGTGACAAAACCTTTCTCCATGAACCTGTTGGTTTTAAGCGCCCGGCTCAGCATGGCGCTGACAACCTCAAGCATCCGGTCGTAAAAGTCAGAATCTTCCGGATCTGCCTTTTGCTTTGACTTCTCTCTGGCGTTTCTTAGGAGCGTGTCGTACTCTTCGACGATGAACACAGTCTCTGCGCCGTACTCGTCGTAAAGCATTCCGCTCATGAACGCCAGCGAGTCTTTGGCGATTTCTGAAAACCTGTTCATGTTTGTATCGATGGACAGATCCAGATTGGCATCGGAGCAGATCTCGATTTTTCTTCTCAGCGATTTTTTGGTCGCCTCGTCCTGCTTGTCGCTGTCCAGCAGGAAACGGTATTTCTGGAAAAACTTGTGGAGAATTATCTTCATCGTGTCCATAGCATCTTCAAAGTCAAGGCCGTCCACGTCCCTGAGAGAAATTCTGACGACCGGATGGCGGCCCATGTGGCTGTCGCAGAACTTGCGGTTGCCATACACGTTCAGATTCTTGAAAAGTCTTTCCTGGCGGCTTCGGTCATCCGGATCCGCATAGTTGAGCTCTACGAAATTCTGAAGCATGCTCATACCAAGAGTTGTTCCGAACTGGCTTGGTCTCAGCAGAAGAGTCACGGCGGCGCCGGATTCCATCAGATTTTTCAGTTCTTCCGTTTTGTCAACATAGATCTTTCCACATTCCATGAGTTTTTCAAAATCGTCTACTCCAACAGGAAAGTCACCTGCTAATAACGTCATTGTCCGGTCTCCCGCATGTCCGTTTTTCATTGGCTAAAACAACCGTTCATCAAATATATCGCCGAAATTATTATCCTTTCTTTAACAATAAAACGCAAACATTCTCTTAACAATCGAAAGAAACGCACGAATGCTTTCAAAAAATGCCAGGAATGAAGCGAAACATGTCCGCCTGGCCGAAGAAATGCGACATGAACGGAAGACGCGCTTCACGACTGCATGAACTCGCGAAGACGGAGGGTAGGAAAAATTCGCGCCGGATCAGGCGCGCAAACAGGATAATGACCCAAACAGATCGTGATCAGTCCTGATACCGACAGAAAATCAGAGAAAATTCAACCACTGAAACTCGGAGCGCGGTTGCCTGAAGGATCCAGCAATATCCTCCGGCGCGAGCCGCCCCGAAACATCGAAGAGCCTAAACAATTGCAGAACGGCCCGGCAGAGGCCAGTCAGAGGCTCTGACGACAGGCAAAAGCGGCCTCCCATCCAGGCGGGATCAGCGTCCGCCGCGCTGATTTCTTTGACGCCGGATGCAGAATCGCGCCGCAGGCAGCAGACTTGAGCCGTTGCCATGAGATAATGCGGCAGAGAAAGCCATGACAGGCAAATTACGTCATTCCGGAGGATCATCCCCCCCGGAATCCGTCAGAACCGCGGCGATCGATCGAACCTTTGCAAATGGAGACGAACTATTATGAGCGACAGCAACGCATCAAAACCGTACAGACCCCAGAGCCGGCAGGAGCTGCTTGAACTGGTAACGAACCTCGACATATCCCTCGGAGACATCGACACCTCCGACATCACCGACATGAGCCATCTGTTCCATCAGGAAAAATACCTCAGATGCATTTTTCCCCAGCGGTTGCGACGCGATTACTCGGGCATTGAAACCTGGAACACCTCGCAGGTGAAAAACATGGCGGGAATGTTTGAAAACGTCAAGGAAGATCCTCATGGCATCGGCTCGTGGGACACCTCGAACGTCACCGACATGAGCGACATGTTCAAAAACGCCGAGTTCTTCAACGAGGATATTTCCTCGTGGAACACCTCCAGCGTCACCACCATGCGCGGAATGTTCGAAAACGCCTACAATTTCAACGGTCACATCGAATCCTGGGACACCTCGCGCGTCACGGACATGAGCGACATGTTCCACAGCGCCCTGCGGTTCAACCGTCCCGTCGGCGGATGGAACACCTCCAGCGTCAGAAACATGAGCCGCATGTTTCATACTGCAGGCGCATTCAGCTGTCCGCTGGAATCCTGGGACACTTCGTCCGTCACGGACATGAGCGGCATGTTCATGCAGGCCCATGAATTCAACCGGCCAATCGGCGCATGGAACACATCAAGCGTCGCCGACATGAGCCAGATGTTCCAGTCGGCAGGCATCTTCAATCAGGATATCAGCCGCTGGGACACCTCCCGTGTCACGAGCATGAGATCCATGTTCTACGGAGCCTCCGCATTCAACCAGCCCCTTGATTCCTGGGACACCTCGCGCGTCACGGACATGAGCGCCATGTTCAAAAGCGCCGATGACTTCAACCACCCCCTGGGATCCTGGGACACCTCGTCCGTCGCCGACATGAGCGAAATGTTCCGCTACGCGCCCGAATTCAATCAGCCGCTGGAAGCATGGAACACCTCCCGTGTCGCCAGCATGCAGTCGATGTTCAAGTGCGCGAGAAATTTCAATCAGCCTGTGGGCGCATGGGACACGTCAAACGTCCGGGACATGAGCTCCATGTTCGTGGAGGCGACCAGTTTCAACCAGAAACTTGACGCGTGGAACACCTCGCGCGTCGCCGACATGTGCGACATGTTCCACGGCGCGACGGCGTTCAACCAGCCTGTGGGTTCATGGGACACCTCCCGCGTCGCAAACATGAGCGCCATGTTCTGCGGCGCGACGGCGTTCAACCAGCCCGTGGGCTCATGGGACACCTCGCGCGTCACGGACATGAGTTCCATGTTCCAGGACGCGACGGCGTTCAACCAGCCAATCGGCGCATGGAACACGTCGGGCGTCACCTGCATGAACGCGATGTTCTCCGGCGCGGCATCGTTCAACCAGCCCGTGGGGTCGTGGAACACGTCAAATGTCGCGAGCATGGGCTCGATGTTCGCCGAGGCGAAGGCGTTCAATCAGCCCCTCGGAGCATGGGACACGTCAAAGGTCACGTTCATGCGGGAAATGTTCCGGGACGCGGCGGTATTCAACCGGCCAATCGGCGCCTGGAACACCGGCAAAGTCACCGACATGCGCGGCATGTTCCAGCGCGCCTACCTGTTCGATCAGGATCTCGATGCTTGGGACGTGTCTTCGGTGGAGAACGTAAGCTGCATGTTCCACCATGCGGATTCCTTCAACCATGAGATCCGATCCTGGAAACTCGCCTCTGCAAAGGAACTGGTCAACTTTCTCGCCGGAGCGGTGGCGTACTCCTATCCGGCATGCGATCTTCTGAAAACCGTCGGCATTCGCAGACCCCGCAAGAAAAATTTCGACACGGGAACCCTTGACTGGCAGAAGCGGCGTCGCAGGGGTCGCTGACAAATGGGTGAGAGCACTGCCGATTTTCCGTCGTCAGAACAAGGCCATGACATATCAGCCGGACAGGATCTCAGGCGCTTGGGAAACATAAGGGGATCATGAGCGTAAGAGCGACTTGATGAGACAGCGCGGAATGGCGGAGCTGGCGCAAAGCGATGGAGCAAGAAATGGCGCCAATGGATGGCAAGCCGAAACGACCGCAAGCCGCAACAGCCGCCAGCGGGACGGCTCCGACGTTTTCCGCCGTTTCGTCTTCGGATAGCCGGCCGTGAGCCTGATCTGACATAAAACCATCGAAAGTTTCGCAACGGGATCGAAAATTGACCATTCCCAGTCAAGCCGGGAATAATCTCTCAGCTCCGGGAATAATCTCTCAGCTGGAGGGTGTCTCCGCTGACAAAGCATTCGGCAGGACCGACAAACCGGCAAAGGATCCGCTGATAATTTTTGACAAGAGCCTGATAGTAATCGTCCGGCGCATTGCTGGTCATGCTGAGAAGCGCCGGGATCACGTTCTGATTGCAGCAGGGAGTCTGGGCGTTGCAGGTCAGATTCTGAAAGATCAGCCTTTCGCAAAGCGCATGGAAAGAAGCGGTCATCTCACCCAGACAGTTGGGAGATCCGATGATGAGGCCGTCTGCGGATCGGATGGCGTCAAGCACCGGAGCAAGTCCGTCCCGGCATATGCGCCGCCCTCTGTTCCGCTCTCTTTTGCACCCGAAGCAGGAGATGCAGCCGGTATATTTTTCAAGTTTGAACAGATTGAACTTCTCAACCTCCGCCCCTTGGATTCGGCGTCTTTTATCGCCTCGTCCACCAGAGTGTCCGTGTTCCAACCTTTTCTCGGTCCTGCGTTCACAGCCACGATTTTCCCGCCCATGAGTCAACACTCCATATGTGTTGTCACATCGCCCCTGCCGGCCAACAGCGCTGCCGGGACATGTCCACCCGGTTTCCCAGCGCGGCGCGAACCTGTGTCAGGAGTCAGATTTCGTTTTTCGTCCATATGTTTGAGAATACCGAAGAAAAGCCGAACCTGCCGGGATACGACTCACACGAATCAACCCAGAACATTGGCTCTGGCATCTTTTAGACCATCATGATTATAACGGCGCAGTATCTTCTGCGGCGCGCAACGTATACGACATTTTTCCTGCAAACTCCAATTTTCAGTTCTTATTCATCCCGCCTGCGGCAAACCACACAGCTCCCTCAGGCCGAAAATTCATCTAAAAAGCAGATCCCGATCAAATACCTGTTGACACATAAGTTTAGTAGGCTTAAACTTTATCACATGAAAGCATACTAATCAGATAGGTTTACTACCCTCCACATGAAAAGGTTAAGGCCAACACTGAGGAACATGGTTTCATACCGGAGACATAAGAGAAAAAACACAACAGACAAAACATAAGAAGATATACGGAAACTAAGGAGATATTCATGAAATTCACAGGCAGAAAGTTTCTTTCGACCCTGGTGGCCGCGTCCATAGCCGGATCGGCGTTTCTCGCCGCCGCCGCCTCCGCCAAGGACGTGGAACTCACCAACGTGTCCTACGACCCGACACGCGAGCTCTACAAGGCCTACAACCAGGTGTTCACCGACTACTACAAGAAGACCAAGGGCGTAACGGTAACCGTCACCCAGTCCCACGGCGGCTCCGGCAAGCAGGCGCTTGAGGTGGCCAACGGTCTTGAGGCCGACGTGGTCACCCTGGCTCTTGAGGGCGACGTGGATGCGGTGCAGAAAGCCGGTCTCATCAAGGAGAACTACGTCAAGGACTTCCCTCTGGACAGCTCGCCGTACACCTCCACCATCGTGTTCCTGGTTCGCGCCGGCAACCCTAAGAACATCAAAGACTGGAACGATCTCGTCCGGGACGGCGTGGGCGTGGTCACTCCAAACCCTAAGACCTCCGGCGGCGCCCGCTGGAACTATCTGGCCGCCTGGTACTACTTCGAGAAGGCCGGCCAGGACGAGAAGCAGATCGTCGAAAGCATCAGAAAGCTCTTCTCCAACGTGGTGGTGCTGGACTCCGGCGCCCGGGGCTCCACCACCAGCTTTGTGGAAAACGGCCAGGGCGACGTGCTGGTGGCCTGGGAGAACGAGGCCTTCCTTTCTCTTGCCGAATACCCGGGCAAGTACGAGATCGTGGTTCCTTCCATTTCCATTCTCTGCCAGCCTACCGTGGCCGTCGTGGACGAGGTGGTGGACGATCATGGCACCCGCGAGGTGGCCACCGACTACCTGAACTACCTCTACTCCGACGAGGCCCAGAGAGTCGAGGCGAAATGGTACTACCGTCCGTCGAATCAGGCGATCCTGAAGGAATTCGCGCACACCTCGAATTCCAACACCATCACCAGCATACCTGCCGACGGCAAATGGATTGTGACCAACGTGGAACTTACCGACATCGGTCACTTCGGCGGCTGGAAGCAGACCATCGCCAAGCATTTCGCCAACGGCGCCCTCTTTGACTCCATCTACGAGAAGAAGTAGCGGCATGAGGAGTCCCTGACAGGATCAGCCGTCAGGGAAGGTATAAGGATCCGCCCGCTCCACTGGCGGACCCTTTTCGCCCCGGGTTCGGATCGTATCGGCTATGCCCCATCAATGCCGGGCATGGCAAAACGCGGAAATACGACGGAAGCGATCCGCGCCCGGGTTCTTAACTCCAGGCAGAAAGAAAATGGCAAGAAAAAAGACCAAAAGCGTGATCCCGGGTTTCGGAATATCCTTCGGCGTGAGCGTTTCGATTCTCAGCCTCATAGTGATCATCCCGCTGTGCTCCCTGGTGATCTACTCCTCCCAGCTTACCCTTGAGCAGTTCTTCGAGATCATTACCCGGCCCCGGGTTCTGGCCAGCTACAAGGTGAGCCTGGCCACCAGCTTCATCGCATCCGTCATCAACGCGGTCATGGGACTTGTCATGGCCTGGGTGCTGGTGCGCTACGAGTTTCCCGGCAAGCGGATCCTCGACGGCATGATCGAGCTGCCCTTCGCCCTTCCCACCGCGGTGGCAGGCATATCCCTGGCCCATCTGACGGTGCCCAACGGACCGGTGGGAGCGGTGTTTTCAGGGCTTGGCATCGACATCGCATACACCTGGGTGGGCATCACCGTGGCCATGACCTTCATCGGCATCCCTTTCGTGGTCCGCAGCATCCAGCCGGTGCTGGAGAACGTGGAAGGGGAATACGAGGAGGCAGCCTACCTCATGGGCGCAGGCCGTCTGCAGACCTTTTTCAGGGTGGTGCTGCCGGAGATCAGACCGGCTCTCATCGCCGGCTTCACCATGGCCTTCGCCAGATGCTTGGGAGAGTACGGATCGGTGGTGTTCATCGCCGGCAACAAGCCATACGAGACCGAAATCGCGCCGCTGATGATCATGAGCGAGCTGCAGGAGTTCGACTACCCGGCGGCCACCTCCGTCGCGCTGACCATGCTGCTGATGGCCTTTGTGATCCTGTTTGTCAACGCGGTGCTCCAGAGCAGAGCCAGCGCCATCGTAAGCGGTATCAGATAACCTTCGTCCCGCGCCCCGGCGCCTGGCGCCACGGGCCTGAAGGCGGACAAGGACCAAACGGATAAGGATAAAGCCGATTGAGGCAGATGGAAGGTCTCCGGGCGCCAAAGCCCGAAGACGATCTGCCGGCAACATGGGGCGCGCAGTCGGCCAGACGCGCCGCCCCAAGGAGAGATTGAAATGAAAATCGAAGATCCCAAAGCGGTCAAATGGACGCTTATCGGCATAACGGCGGCGTTTCTTGCCGTCATGCTGGTGCTGCCTCTGACCTACGTGCTGTTCACCGCCTTCCGCTCCGGGCTTGAAGGCTTCGTGGCGGCCGTCACCGACAAGTACGCGCTGCATGCGGTCTATCTCACCGTCATCGTCACGCTGATGGCGGTGGCGGTGAACGTGGTGTTCGGGCTCTACACCGCCTGGGCGCTGACCAAATTCAGTTTCAGAGGCAAGAAGCTGCTGTCCACGATCATCGACCTGCCCCTTACGGTGTCGCCCATCATCGCCGGTCTCATCTTCGTGCTGACCTTCGGTCGCCAGAGCGTTCTGTATCCGTACCTCAGCGATCTGCACATCAAAATCATCTTCGCCGTGCCGGGCATCGTGCTGGCCACCGTGTTCGTGACCTTCCCGTTCATTTCGCGGGAAATCATACCGGTGCTCAACGCCCAGGGCAAGGACGAGGAGGAGGCGGCCGCCCTGATGGGCGCCGGCGCCTTCCGGATCTTCCGGCAGATCACCTTTCCTCACATCAAATGGGCCTTCATGTACGGCGTGGTGCTCTGCACCGCCCGGGCCATGGGAGAGTTCGGCGCGGTGTCTGTGCTTTCGGGACACCTGAGAGGAAAGACCAACACCATGCCACTTTACATCGAGATCCTCTACCAGGGCTACGACTTCACGGGAGCCTTTGCGGTGTCCTCCCTGCTGGTGGTGATGGCCATTCTGATCCTGATCGCCCGCAACGTGCTGGAGCATCGCAGCAAGGCCCAGTACCTCAAAAACAGGCGCAAAGCCTAGGGGATTGCTCCCAAGGCGGAAAGAATCCGCCATAAAACACAAAAAAGCGTCCGCCGACGAACGGCGAAGAACGAAAGCGACATCGGCGACGACGGCGGCGGACAGAGCAAACAGGACACTTCGAAACTTCCGCAAGGGATCACCGATCACCGGAAGAAAGGAAAATTCAAGGAGACAGAACATGACTCAGAACAGCGCCTCAAAGGATCAGAAAGAATCCGGCCAAACACCGCAAGGATCCCGTCAGATCCGTGAATTAGACCAGGCAAACGATGCCAGCCTTCCTGGCGGCCGGACGACGCAGCCCGAGGCAGACGCCGCCGGAAGCGAAAACACCTATGTGGAGCTGCGGCACGTCAGCAAGAGCTTCGGAGACTTCAAGGCCTCCGACGACGTGTCCTTCACCGTGGAAAAGGGCAAGCTGGCCGGACTCCTGGGCCCCAGCGGCAGCGGCAAGACCACCATTTTGAGAATTCTGGCGGGACTTGAGACCGCCGACTCGGGAGACATTCTCATTGACGGCAAGGTGGTGAACGACATACCGGCCAGCAAGCGCGGCATCGGATTCGTGTTTCAGAGCTACGCCCTGTTCAGATACATGACGGTGTTCGACAACATCGCCTTCGGTCTGGCCATCAAAAAGACCGACAGGAAGATCATCGCCGAAAAGGTCAACCACCTGATCGAACTGGTGGGCCTGGCGGGTCTTGGCGGCCGCTATCCGACCCAGCTTTCCGGCGGTCAGCGCCAGCGCGTGGCCTTTGCCCGGGCGCTTGCCACCGAGCCTCATCTGCTGCTTCTGGACGAGCCCTTTGCCGCCATCGATGCCAAGGTGCGCAAGGAGCTGCGCGGCTGGCTGAAGGAGCTCATCCAGCGGGTGGGCATTACCAGCATTTTCGTGACCCACGATCAGGACGAGGCCATCGAGGTGGCCGACCAGATCATCATCACCAACCGCGGCCACGTGGAACGTTCCGGCTCGCCGCTTGAAATCTACAACAATCCCCAGTCGTCCTTCGTGACCCAGTTCGTGGGCCAGCCTACCGTCATTGAGAATCCGGGCCGTTTCAAGGGCTTCAGGCGTCTGGGAGACAAGGGCGGCAAGGCGGTGCTCCGTCCGGAATTCATCAGCGTCACCAAAATCGGAGAGCCCCTGAAGTACGTGATCACCGCCGAGGATGCCGTGGTGGAGGAATCCTATTTCCGGGGCGGGGATTTCGAGCTGAGGGTGAGAGTGAACGATCAGCTGCTGACGGTGAACCGCCCCATCACCCAGGAGCCAATCCGGGTGGGAGAGCAGGTGAAGATATTCATCAGCAGTCTCTATCTGCTGGACGGGGACAAGGCGGTGACGGTGATGAACGAAAGTCTCAGCAACCGCTCCTCCATCTACGAGATCTGAGCCTGGTGGATATGACGCTTTCAGAAGAAAAGTCCGGCGCTTTTCAGGAGGGGATATTCCGGCGCCTTTAAGAAAGGGTTTCGACGCCTTCATGAAGGTCTCTTCGGCGCCATTGAGAAAAAAGTTTCGACGCCTTTCAGAGAGGGCGCCTCAGCGCCTTTAGAAAAGGCTAAGACGCCTGTCGGAGAGGTGCTTCGGCGTCTTTCTGGAAGGCGGTTTAAGACCTCCCCCGACTGAAATTCCGGCGGAATTTCTGGCAAAAGTTTTTGACAGGAAATTTCGGCCGAAAACGGGAGAATATTATGCCGGGCCGCAGGGTCTTTTGAGCATAAAGGTATTGCGCGGCGGCGCGCACTTGCGCCGCCGGAATCAACAAGGAACAACGCAAGTGAAGAAAAACCAGGAAAACGCCTGTCGCCGCGGAGACGGCGACATCGCGGCGCCGGGCGCGGGATCCGCAAAACGGATCGACTGCGACGTTCTGATCATCGGCGGCGGCACCGCCGGCTGCTACGGAGCGAAAATACTTTCGGAAAGGAATCCGGAACTGAAAATAGTCATCGCCGAAAAGGCGGACATTAAAAGAAGCGGATGCCTGGCGGCGGGGGTCAACGCCCTGAACGCCTACATCACCGAAGGACACCGTCCGGAGGACTACGCCAGTTACGCCATGAAGGACGCCGCCGGCATCGCCCGGGGCGATCTGCTGCTGACCATGAGCCGGGAGCTTAACGACGTCACCGAGGATCTGGAGAAACTGGGTCTTGTGATCCTCAAGGACGAAAACGGCAAATACGCCACCCGGGGCTGGCGCAATCTCAAAATCAACGGCGAGAACATCAAGCCGATTCTAGCCGCCGCCGCAAAACGGGGAAAGAACACCCGCATTCTCAACCATATCAACATCACCCGACTGCTGTGGACCGACGGCGCAGGCCCGAGCGGGACTCGTCGCATCGCCGGAGCCGCGGGCTTCGACGTGCTTGAGGGAACCTTCTACGACTTCAGAGCCCGGGCGGTTCTCATGGCCACCGGCGGCGCCAGCGGCCTCTACCGCCCCAACAATCCGGGCTTTTCCCGCCACAAGATGTGGTACAGCCCCTTCAACACCGGAGCCGGCTACGCCATGGGGCTTGAGGCCGGAGCGGAAATGACCACCCTTGAGATGCGCTTCATCGCGCTAAGGTGCAAGGACACCATCGCCCCCACCGGCACCATCGCCCAGGGAGTAAACGCCCGGCAGATCAATTCCCGGGGCGAGGTGTACGAGGACAGGTACGGCCTTGCCACCAGCCAGCGGCTCTACGGCACCGTGGAGGAGAACGCCGCCGGCCGGGGTCCCTGCTATCTGAAGACGGCGGGCATAACTCCCGAAACCCGGGACGATCTCTACCGGGCCTACCTCAACATGGCCCCCTCCCAGACTCTCAAGTGGCTTGAGGATCGGGTCGGACCCGACGAGGCCAACGTGGAGATCGAGGGCACCGAGCCCTACGTGGTGGGCGGCCATACCGCAAGCGGCTACTGGGTGGACTCAAAGCGCGCCACCACCATCCGCGGGCTTTACGCCGCCGGAGACGTGGCGGGAGGGGCGCCGCAGAAATACGTCACCGGCGCTCTGGCGGAGGCCAAAATCGCGGCGCTGGCCATAAGCGAATATCTTGAAAAACAGCGAAACGCCGGGGAGCGCGAAACGGCGGAAACCAATCGCGCCGACGAGGAGCTCCGGCATCAGGCCGATGCGGAGTTCGCCGTCTACCGCAGGCATCTGAGCCTCGGCGCCGGGAGCGCATCGAAAACCGGCGCCGAACCGGCCGCGGATCTGAACGCCTGCGCATCGGAGGATCGGGAAACTTTATCAGCCGCATCCGCCCCGGCCGACGGCGCCCGGACTCCCTTCTTCGACGTCCAGATGCTGGAGGAGGCCATGCAGAAATACATGGATCAGTACGCAGGCGGCATCGGATCGAACTACCGCTACAGCCAGGCGGGACTTCAGACGGCAAAAAGCAGGATCGGATCCCTGATGCCCCTGGCCGAGGATCTCGCGGCCGATGACGCCTACCAGCTTATGGAGATCTTTCAGCTCAAGGAGCGGCTCAAGGTCTGTCTTGCCCTCATCGCACATCTTGAGGCCCGCAGGGAGACACGCTGGCGCAGCTTCGCCGAAAACGCGGACTATCCGAATGCCAGCGACAACTGGCTGAAGTACGTGAATTCCAGATACGAGAACGGCCGGATAAAGATCATCTGCAGACCTATCGTCAGGGCGGGAGAAAACTATGAGCATCAGAATTGACCGAAGCAGGTGCTCCGGCTGCGGCGCCTGCGTCAGAGTCTGTCCGGGGAATCTGCTGAAGCTGGAGACAGAATCCTCGGGAGAGAAAAAATGCGCCGTGCGGGACTGCCGCGACTGCTGGGGCTGCTGCTCCTGCCTCAAGGAATGCCGCAGCCAGGCCATCGGTTTTTTCCTGGGGGCGGACATGGGCGGCCGGGGAGCGGTCATGACCGTGGAAAGACATCAGAGCATCAGCCGCTGGAAGGTGGTCCGTCCCGACGGAACCATGGAAGTCATCGAAACCGATGCCAGAAGCGCCAACCGGTACTAGCGCCTGGCGGAACATCCCCGCCATGACTGCCCGGACGGCTGGATTCCGATCGCGACGGCCGGCCGCCGCGAATTCGGCTTCAAAAGCTGCAGTCAAGGCCGTATGCGGAGACTGAGGCCGTGGGGACATCCGGCCAAAGCAAATCCGGTCAATTCTTGATTTCTGCGCAAAGGCTCCCGCCTTTGCCTGCAAAAAGACGGAAAGTGGTTTTCCGTCGCGGTCCGAAGGCGCCGTCGCCAATGCGAAGCGAAGGCGGCTTTCCGGATCGGCTTTAAACAGTGGAGTAAAAAAGCGATATGAAAAATCTGTCTCATCTGGACAGGCTGGAAGCGGAGGCGATCTACATCATCCGCGAGGTGGCGGCAGAGTGTGAAAAACCGGTCATGCTCTACTCCATCGGCAAAGACAGCTCGGTCCTTATGCACCTGGCCCTGAAGGCCTTCTATCCCGAGAAACCGCCCTTTCCGTTTCTCCATGTGGACACCACCTGGAAATTCAGAGAAATGATCAGTTTCCGGGACGAAACCGCAAGGAAAAACGGACTGGACCTGCTGGTCTACACCAACCAGGAGGGGGTGAAGCAGGGCATCAATCCTTTCGATCACGGATCAAGCTACACCGACATCATGAAGACCCAGGCGCTGAAGCAGGCCCTTGCCAGATACGGCTTCACCGCCGCCTTCGGAGGCGCAAGACGCGACGAGGAAAAGTCCCGGGCCAAGGAAAGAATCTTCTCCTTCCGCAACCGGGACAACGCATGGAATCCCAAAAACCAGCGCCCGGAAATGTGGAAGCTCTACAACACCCGCATCGAAAAGGGGGAAAGCATCAGAGTCTTCCCTATCTCCAACTGGACCGAGCAGGACGTGTGGCAGTACATCCGCCGGGAGAACATCGAGATCGTTCCCCTTTATTATGCGGCGGAGCGTCCGGTGATCCGTCGCGACGGCATGCTTATCATGGTGGACGACGACCGGCTGAAGCTCAGAGAGGGCGAGAGGATTGAAACCAGACGGATCCGTTTCCGCACCCTGGGCTGCTACCCTCTGACGGGAGCCATGGAATCCGATGCCGACACCCTTGACAAGATCATCGCCGAAACCGAATCCGCGCGGGTTTCCGAAAGAAGCGCCAGAGCCATCGATCACGAGGCCGCCGGCAGCATGGAAAAAAGAAAAAGGGAGGGCTATTTCTGATGGCAGAGCTTGAAAAATACGACAGACCGCTGCTGAAGTTCATCACCTGCGGCAGCGTGGACGACGGCAAATCCACCCTGATCGGCAACATCCTCTACAATTCGAAGCTGCTGTACAACGATCAGATCGCGGCCCTTGAATCCGAATCCGCCACCGGCAGCTGCGACGGCCAGCTGGACTACTCCCTGCTCCTGGACGGCCTGCTGGCGGAGCGGGAACAGGGCATCACCATCGACGTGGCCTATCGGTACTTCTCCACCAGAAAGCGCAGCTTCATCGTGGCGGACACTCCGGGCCACGAGGAATACACCCGCAACATGGCGGTGGGCGCCTCCTTTGCGGATCTGGCGGTGATCCTGGCGGATGCCTCCAAGGGAGTGCTGCCTCAGACCAGACGCCACGCCAGGATCTGCTCCCTTATGGGCATAAGGCACTTCGTCTTCGCCGTGAACAAAATGGATCTGGTGGACTTCGACGAGATCGTTTTCCACGGGATCGAGGCTCAGATCGCCAATCTGGCCCGGGAGCTTGCCCTGGGCGACGTGGCGGTGATCCCGCTGTCGGCGCGGGAGGGGGACAACGTCATCGCAAGAAGCGGCCGCACCCCGTGGTACGCGGGAAAAGCGCTGCTGGAGCAGCTTGAGGAGACTGACACCGCAGGCGATCTGGCCGAGGAGGGATTTTACATGCCGATCCAGCGGGTCTGCCGGCCGAACCAGTTCTTCCGGGGCTTCCAGGGCCAGATCGAATCCGGCTCCGTGAGGGTGGGAGACGAGCTTTCAATTCTCCCGAGCCAGGAAAAGGCCCATGTCAGAGAAATTCTTTCGGGTTTTGAGCAGGTTCAGGAAGCCCGGGCGGGAATGCCGGTGACCATCAGTCTTGATCGGGAGGTGGATGTATCAAGAGGATGCGTCTTCTCGGACGGCTCGGATGGCGTAAAGGCCACCCGGGAGATCACCGCCACCATCCTCTGGACTGACGACAACCGGTTCAGTTTCGGCAGAGACTATCTCGTCAAAATCGGAACCTGCCAGATCTTCGCCCAGGTCAAGGCTCTGCGCTACGCCATAGACGTGAACACCGGAGAGCATCTGCCGGTAAGCGAGCTGTCCAAAAACGAAATCGCGGTGTGCCGGATCTCCTTCATCGACTCCGTGGCCGCCAGCCGGTTCGCCCGGCACCGCGGTCTGGGAGAGTTCATTCTGATCGACCGCCTGACCAACATGACCTCCTGCTGCGGCATCGTGACGGCGCTGGCCGACGATGACGGCGATCATCAGGCCAGCGCGGAGGATCTCAGACAGCAGCTGCTGAAGCAGCGGGCGGCGGCGTTCGGTTTCAGGGAAAGCGAGAACAGCGCCCGTCTCATGGAGGCGGTGGAGCTCAAACTGCTCCACGAGGGCAGACTGGTCTATCAGCTGCCGCGCAAGGATCTGACTGACGAGGCCTGCGCCCAGACGCTGAAAAATCTGCTGAATGCCGGAGTCACGGTGCTGCTCTCGGGGACGGAGCGGCCGCCGGTGAACCGCTGGTTCCAGATTGAGTCGGACAACAGTCAGGATGCGGTCAGGGAAATACTGGCCCGCACCAGTCTCACCGACAGCGTCCAGACCGGAGGCGAAGGCATCTGAGGCGCCGCGGAAAACGGATTGTGTTGCAACACCCTGTTGACACAAAACATGAAGGATCTGGCAACAGATCCTTTTTTTCGTCCCAAGAGACCCTGCGGCGCGGATCTTGCTGAGGCGCCAGTCTTGCGGAAGCGCCGATCTCGCAGGCGGAAGGGAAATTCCCTGGAAGAGTTCAAACCGCCGATCATGCAGGATCTGAAGATGGCGCGAGAAGGCTGATACCTGGTTCGCCCGGGACGGGCCGCCCATGCGGGAAAGGGGGAAGACTGCGCGGCCTGCGCAGACTTGGGAGAAATGCGGAACAACGCGGAGAACGGGACATGCACCGGGAAACTGGCGGCTCTGTCATGTTCCGCCGCAACCGCGTGTCGTTAGCGTACAAACTGCTCGCCCAGCATTTCCTTTCCGATACCGAAGCCAAAATCCGCCACATGCGCCACGTCAAGCACAGCCTGGTGCAGCGCCTCGATGCCGGTGTACTGTATCGTATGATAGATATCCAGTTCGAACTTTTCGCCGTAGCGTTCCACGACAATATCATCGCTCCCGGAGCGTTCTCTTATGGCCTTGGCCACCCGATTGGCCAGTCTGATACCGGTGTAGCAGATACCGCAATAGTCGCATATCTGGATTTCGCCCCGGCGATATCTGCAGACATGCGTAAAACTCTTGTCAATGTTGGTCAGAGGCACGTAAACGTAAAAGGGAGCGCGCTGACGGTAGGAGTAACGAACTCCGACCTGCTCAAGATACGCGGCGTATTCCCTGAAGATCATCTCTGCCAGTTCCTCTTCGGTGGCCACCATGGGAACCGACTGGTGGATATCCGCCATATGTCAAACTCCTTTGATTTGCGATTTGTGATTTGCGATTCTGATTTGCGTTTCGTTTCAGATCAATTCATCGGCCGGATCGGCAAATGTTCCGCGCATGGCAGACAGGAAAGTCTCTTGCGCAAAGCAAAAGGCGAACAGGAGAAAAGGTCGTTATGCAGATCCTGAAAGAACAGCCCGGCCAAGCCACGTTTCAAATCGGAAGAAGCGCGGGTTCTCCGCTCCCGTCCGCCAGCCGTCAGCGCGGACAACCGTCTGTCGCACAGTAAAAAAAACTCCAGGCCGAAGAATGAACTATCTGATCTCGGACACTTCCAGGGAGCCGTCGAAGCCGCTTTCCGAAAGGGTGCAGAAATGCGTCTTGCCGTCGGAATCCCTGTAGGAAACGCCGTAGTTGGGAATGCTGCCCATGAAGGTCAGACGAACCACCAGCGGCTTGGCAGATGTCAGCTCGCTCACCTGGTGGACAACTTTCCTGTCAAAAGAAGGAACGCCGTCATCGGAAACCGAAAGCAGCGACAGCTGGAGCACGGCAAAGTCGTAAAGCTTCTCCTTCGGGCTGAAGATCACGTTGACCGAATACTCGTCATTGTTGGCGTTCACCATCTCGAAACCGCCGCTGAGGGAGGACACATCCTTCACAAAGGCGGCGCCGGTCTGAGCAAGAGCCTGTCCGTCGCCGGCTAAGCTTGCGCCAGAGGCAAGCATGAGACCAAGAGCGAATATCGAAGGTACAAATCGCATAAGAAAACTCCCAGGAAAAAATGAGCCAAGACTCGAAGATTGTCGTCAGTTACCGCGATGCTAGCAGATCGCGCCCCGGTCAACAACAGGCGATGCCGCGCAATACCTGCGGCAAATCCCTCATCTCGCAGTCGTCGCGCGTAGCGCAAGGCGACGGCGCGCATCCATTCGGCAGCGGCAGCGCAGACAGACAGGCAGGGAAGATCCGCGCCATATTCCGGTTCACCGCCCCGAAACGAGGAACCGCCGGCTTGCGGCCGACGGTCCTATTCCTCTGTTGATGTCTGCGGCCCCTGCCGCAGCCTGATTAATCCTATACCAGCTCGTATTCGAAGTAGTACTTCTTGGTATACGGCTTGTTGTATCTTGCCGG
>JAFURY010000036.1 GCA_017480795.1 Succinivibrionaceae bacterium | reverse complement strand
GGGAAAAATACGACGACTGCATGCTTCTGATTGAGAGTGCTTTCGGGGCGATTGCAAAAAAAACTGATGCGTCAACGAACGGTCCTGCGGTCGGAGCGATGAAAACCGGGCGTAAAAGCCCCATGGAAAGACGGGGGCACTGATGGGCGTTCAGGTGACAAAGAGCGTGGGAGAGCTTGCGAAAAGGCTCAGCAGCGGAAGCCTAGAGCCGACAATGCGCCGGGTGAGCAAATACCTCGTGTCGTCGGCGGTTCGGAAAATCAACGGCAACATTCCGCCGGAGAACGCACCGCTCACGCAGGAAGTCAAGCAGGGAAACAAGACGCTCCGTGACAACGGGCAGCTCATGGCGAGCATTGCCCCGCAAAGCGGAAAGGACTGGGCGGCTGCACAGACGAACAAGAAGCAGGCGAAAATCTTGCAGGAAGGCGGAACTGTGACGGCAAAGGGAAAATCACTCGCAATCCCAGCAAGCTATCAGACACGGCTTCTGATGCGCAAATACAACGCCCAGAAACCACGGGAGCTTATCGAGGCGATGAAAGCTGACGGCTACAATGTCTTCCGGCTGAAAAAAGAGGGAGGCGGAAGCACGAACATCCTTCTGGCAAAGAAGAAACGGGGCGAGCCGTTCGCTCTCTTCATCCTGAAAAAGAGCGTGAAGATTCCCGCCCGCCCATATTTGTACCTGGATGAAGCTGATGAGAAATTCGTGACTAACGAGATAAGAAAATCAGTAAGGGAGATACTGAAAGGAGACTCAAAGAAATGACAATCGAAAGCATAACCGATTCGCTCAAAACCGAGATAAAGAGGCAGCTGGGATTCCATGCGTTCCTGCTTCCGCAGAAGGCCGTGAACAACACGGCGCACATCGACCTTCTCTTTCAGGCGATGGAAGGAAGCGGTGACGGATGCGAGAAGCTGACATTCTCGGCAGACTACCGCACGGCCGGCACCCATGCGAAGTGGCTCACTGAGACTATCAAGATGTCACGGAGAATCAGCCGGATGAACGAATCCGACACACCGTACATGCCTTTCGAGTGCGAGGGCGTGAAGTTCAGGGCGTACTGGAAAAGGAGCGGGAAGCCCGGCTGGGTGTACCCTAGTGAGGATGAAAGCTCGATGAGCGCGGAATATGTGATTCCGTACTTAGTCGAGATTGACATCCCTACAAGACTTATAACGGAGGACTAAAATGAAACCGGGTGGAAAAGACGGAAGACTTTACAAGATCGCCGAGGGTGCGGTCATTGATGGCGGCGAGGATGTGTCTCTTGAGAAAAGCGGATTCTACAAAATCAAGAGTGTTGCAAGCTCTGATTCTTCACTGCCTCAGCCGAGTTCGGCGGACATCGCAAAAGGTGCGCGCGCAATCAGGGCCGGGGATTATGTGCATCTCTGGAAAAATCAGGCTCTTGCGGCCGGGGATGCGGTAATCCCTCTCTCCCTCACGCTCATTGGCTTCGTCAAGGATGTGTCGAACTCAAAGACGGGTCAGACTTATGATGTCTCAACGCAGGAAAACCTTGATTCCGGAGTGAGAGAGTACATCACCGGTGCCTTCACGGAATCAAGCGGGACAATCAACGGTACCGTTGAGACTGATTCGGACGCACAACGCGAGCTTCTCAACCAGTTCAGCTCGGTTGCTGTTGATGACGGCACGAACTATGCGGTTTTCCCTGCAAAGCAGACGAAGCAGGACTACATGATGAGCCGCCGTGAGACTGAGACTGTGGGCGAAACCGCAGTATGGGAACACTTCCCCGTTACGGTCGAGAGCATCCAGATGGATAAACCATTGGATGGCGAGCAGAATTTCAACTTCAACTACAAGATTGACGGCGGAAACCATCCTGGCGTAATCTACTACAAGGTCAGAGAGGTGGCATGATGATTCTGACAGAAATCCCAAGGTATGAGTTCTATCCTGACATCGGCGACAACCTCTCGCTCCCTGAAAGCGAGAGGCTTGCGGTCGAGATTATCCGCCCGACAGGCTACCAGCGGAGCGAGTTCACTTCGGTCGAGGTGACAAGGGAATATTACCCGGACGACCAGCCGGTCAGTGACGACGGAAAAGCCCGTGAGGTCAAGAAGCTCAAGCGCACAACGGCGCAGACACGCTTCAACGCCGATTACATCCTCCGAAACTGCGTGGGAAAAATCCGGAACCTCACCGTCGAGCAGGAAGACAAGGACGGAAAGAAAACCGCCCACGAGATTACGGACGGAACGGCTCTTGCCGAGTGCAGGGCTTTCGGCATCGAGGGCATAGTTTCCGCAGTCTGCCTTGAGGTCCAGAAGGACGAGCTTTCCGACTCTCAAAAAAAAATTTTAGGATAGCTTTCCAGCTTGTCATTTCGGGGCTGTACCCGATTGAGTACGACCCCGGATATGGCGACATGGCGGAGCAGATCTGCTGGCCTGAGAACGAGACCGGCTACATCAGGATCAAGCGCAAGGAAATCGAATCCTACATAACCGATGATTTTTTAAAGGCATTCCAGGCATACAAACGGATAAAGCAGTACGGATGGCCCCAGGGCAAGGGCTATCTGGCAGAGCCGAAAACTCTCTTCTCCATCGTAGAATTGTTTGACTCTG
This sequence comes from Succinivibrionaceae bacterium, assembly GCA_017480795.1. Taxonomy (GTDB): domain Bacteria; phylum Pseudomonadota; class Gammaproteobacteria; order Enterobacterales; family Succinivibrionaceae; genus UBA2804. The sequence continues at coordinate 3,418 of JAFURY010000036.1, read as the reverse complement.
AGAAGTCGAACTACAGCGAATGGGAGAAAGAGAAGAAAAATGGCTGACATCACAGAGGAGCTGAGGGTTCTGGTCACGGCCGAGGTTGACAAGGCCGTGAAGAACCTCACCCAGCTCGACCAGAAAACACAGAAGACAACATCAGACTTTGAGACTCTCGGAAAGGCAATCGGAGCCGCATTCCTTGCCAAGGAAGTCATAGATTTCGGAAAAGCGAGCGTCCGTGCCTCAGAGGATGCCAGGCAGAAATTCAGCCTTCTAAAAACGACAATCGACACGACAGGGGCTGCCGCATGGACCAGCATTGACGCAATGGCGCAGATGTCAAAGGAGCTTTCAGACGCGACGAACTACAGCGTCTCTGAAATCCAGTCGATGCAGACCGTGCTTCTCGGCTTCAAGAACATAACGGGCGATACTTTCGAGGAGGCTTCCGGGGCAATCATGGACATGGCGACTGTCATGGGCATGGACCTTAAGAGCGCGGTTCAGACAGTCGGAAAGGCCCTCGACGACCCGATCAATGGAATCGACTCGCTCAAACGGCAGGGCTTCGCGTTCACCGACTCGCAGAAATCCATGCTCAAGGCAATGGTTGCGACAGGAAACCAGGCAGGCGCACAGAAGCTGATTCTTGACGAGCTGTCGACGACATACGGCGGGGCTGCAAAGGCGGCTCAGACATCGTTCGCAAAGATGGAACATGCGATGGACGAGCTTAAAGAGTCCGTCGGAAACATTCTCACGCCTCTTCTCGCCGACATAGCCGAGAACGCCGTGGAGCTCCTGGAGAAATTCAACTCGCTCGACGAGGGAACGCAAAGAGTAATAGTGACCACCACAGGCCTTGTCGCACTCGCACCTGCCGTGGTCACGGCAATCGGCGGAGTCAAGAAAGCACTCATGGCATTGCAGGCGGCAAATCCGGTTCTTCTTGGAATCTCTGCGGGTGCTGCCGCGCTAATCGCAATAGCGGATGCGTCAAGCAAGGCAAGCCACGCACTCGAAGACGAGCGCAAGCAAATCGCAAAATCAAACACTGCGGCAAATTCCCTTCTCAAATCTTTCGCGGACGGGAACGAGAAAAAAGAACTCGACGCGAAAACAACGAAGAAACTCATTGAACTTTATCCCCAGCTTTCGGGGGAAATCACGGCATACAAGACGACGGTCGAAGAGGCGGCTTTCGCTCAGAAAAAACTCAATGACCAAAAAATCCTCGACAATGCGCAGGGCGAACTCAAAAACCTTGCGAAACTGCAAACTGAATACCAGAAATGGAACGGCTGGATAAAAGATGTCGAGGACAGCAGTAAAAATCTACAAAAAATCATAAACGAGAACCCAAAGAGCGGACTGAATTTTGACAGAAAGCGCGAAATCGAGGCAAACCAAAACAGACTTCTTGACTTGCAGGCTGGCGCGGAAGAGGCAAAGGACAAGGTTGACGAGAAGGTTGCGGAAATAAACAAGTCGCTCGCGCAAATCGGAAAAACGCTCAAAGGAAACACAATCGTTGAACTTGAACTAGATGTCTCGCCCGAATCGCTCACGGGTTCACTCGAAAGCAACCAAAGCTCCATCGCAAAATCATGGCATGAATGGCTCTCAAAAACTCTCAAAATTGACGAGTCTCTTTTCAAGACCGGCGAAGAGGCGGCAAACCTTTACATCGACGGACTGGAGAAAACTCTTTCCAATGCGGAGGGCGTGAGCGAGATTCTTGGCAAAAAATTCAGCGCAACAGATATAATCGACAGCCAGCTCAGCGAAATCGAAGGAAAGATAAACGAGCTTCTGAACATTCAGTCACCGCTCATTGACCAGGTTTTCTCGAAAGAAGAGCTTGAGCAGGAAGGCACGGCATTAAACGCACTTTATCAGGATTATCAGAATCTACAGAATAAAAAAGCCGGAAGCCTTGCGAAGGACTTGCAGAAAGAAATTGACGACCTGGGCAAGTCAGAATTCCAGCTTTACCTTGAAGCAAATAATGTTACGAATGCCAGCGAAGAAGAAATCGCAAGGCTGAAAGAGCTTTACGACACGCTTGAGCTTGAGAGCGCGGACAGCTGGACTGACAAACTTTCTTTGAGTATCGAAGATGCGCTTGAAAAATTTGATGTCCTGGATACGAAATCCCGCAAGGTTCTCGCTGACATGGCGACGAATTTCGCTAACATCTCCCTCGATTCCGCAATGACCGGATTTGAGGAATTCGGCCGTGCTCTTGGCGAGGGAGAAGACGCTGCCGATTCAATGTCCGCCGCTCTCGCAGCCATGGCTCAGCAAATCCTAAAACAGCTTCCGATGCTTTTCTTGCAGGCGGGCTTGCAGCTCATCGCGCAGGGGATGTGGCCGTTGGGCTTGGGATTGATTGCGGCGGCCGGAAGCTCTGCAATCTTCTCAGGCTATGTTGACGGAAGTACATCTTCGAACAGCACGAAATCAAACGCACTCGGCGGCGTTTACGGGGCGGACGACTACGCGGCATTCGCGAAGGGCGGGACTTTCACGAATACAATCGTGCAGTCGCCGACCTTCTTCAAGTTCGCAAAAGGAAGCGGCTTCGGAACGGGGCTCATGGGAGAGGCGGGACCGGAAGCAATCATGCCGCTCACGCGCGGGGTAGACGGCTCTCTCGGAGTGAACGCAAGCGGCCTCGGCGCGAATGTCGAGGTGAAGATTCCCGTCACGGTCTATTCCGACGAGCCTGTGGAAGTGAACGACACGACGGACGAGAGCGGACAGAGAAAAATCGAAATCATGGTCGGCTCTATGATAAACAAGCATCTTTCGGACGGCTCGGCTGACAGGGCGCTGAAAAGCCGATACGGCCTGAAAGTTCAGGGGGTGTAGGATGACGAACATAACATGGCCGGACGGACTTCCGCGCGTGATGCGGCTCGTGGGGCTGAACGCGAACAAGAAGACGGCAAAGGTGCGCACGGAGATGGACGCGGGGCCCGCTAAAGTACGCCAGCGTTACACCGTGGCGACGAAAGATTTCACGGGGAGCATCATAGTCACAGAAAGCCAACGGCAGCGGCTTGAAGCCTGGTACACCACGGTGCTCGGAAACGGCACGCTCCGCTTCGTGATGAAAGACCCGCAGACGCTCGAATACGCGGAGTTCCGTTTCCTCGAAGACTACAAGGAAGTCTCGAACGATGACGGGCTGTGGCAAATCGACATGAATTTGGAGAAGATGAATGCCTAACACGAACCTTACAGAGAACCAGAAGAAGGCGATGACCGCGCCTGAGACGGCGGAAGTGCTTTTGCACCTGCTCACAATCTATTATGACGACGAGCCGATTCTTCGCGTGGTCGACGACAAGCAGGAAATCACCTCGGACGGAAAGAAGTACATCCCGTGCGCGTTCACCGTGCTCCTTCCCGACCAGACGAGCGACGG
>JAFURY010000035.1 GCA_017480795.1 Succinivibrionaceae bacterium | reverse complement strand
CTTCAATAACAAGATTAAGACACTGAGAAGAAAGGCTTACGGATATAATGACGATGAATATTTCTTTTTAAAGATTATTGATATTTCATATCATGGACATAGTTAATGTAGATATCAGCAATAAAATTTTGCTTTGAGCCTTAATGTATTCCTGTCATCACCGGATACTCCTGAAAAATCAAAGTCCAGCACATGGTATGTGTTATGGCTTTCCAGATGTTCATTGTATACGGCAGTTCCGGAAAACAGTTCTTCATATCTGTCAGCGTACGATATGTCGTAGAAGCACTTAAGCATCTGAACAAAGGTGCTTTTGCCGAAGCATCTCGGACGGAGAAGAACAGGGTACGGCGTCATGCCATCATCATCAAGATGCAGAATCATGCCGCTTTTATCTGCAAAGGCGCGGTTTCGAAGTTTAAAACTTTCGTATGCAACTACACCATAAGTGGAATTTAACAATTTTACTGATTCTTCCGCCATAATGAATTCCTGATTTCCAAATAATGCCTGGCACCTTTGCGGTTGCCCTGACACCTTTGAGATCGTAAAGCGTATATAGAATTTGCGGTTGTCAACCGACGGATGAAACGGGTTGCAACGCTTGCTGTCTTCGGATGTTAAAGCGTTTTATTGTAAATATCAATATTTGACAGATGTTATGGTGATGAATACCGGTTTCAATTCAGGTATGTTTCCTCTGAAGTAACATGGTCTACGCATTACAGGTAGCTTCTAGGCGGTCTTTCTACGATCATATTTTGAAATTTCGGTTATGATTATCACAGGGCGATCCTGTTATAGTTTGCCGTATGCGGGTACGCCGGCTATCTTCGGTATGTGGTTTCCTGCACGCTGATGATTCCGTTCCTCACGTGCTCCGAATCATTTTTTCGGATATCGCCCGGTCTCGTAGGTGGCGGCTTGCCCTCATGGGGGATAAATTCTGGAAGTGGTCGCATTTCGAAGGAATTGCCGACATTGGGTAATTCCGTCACAGTTGCATTGAACCGCCGTATGCGGTCCCGCATGCGCGGTGGTGTGGGAGGGGTGAGGAGAACTCCCTCATACCCGATTTTTGGGAGTCATGGGGCAAAATCAGGCGCCGAGCCGGCGGCGATGTCAGGCGGGCAGGAACGGACGGGAGCGGAACCGGCTGATCCGAACGTTCATTAGCGGTCGCTATCCTCAGGCTCCGTCGCCTGCCTGGCCGCGCTCTGTTTTTCGTTCATCCTCCGCAGAAGCGCGGCGACGATGGCTCCTGAAATGTTGTGCCAGACGCTGAAAATCGCTCCCGGCGCGGCGGCAAGGGCCAGAGCGGGAAAGCAGGTCATGGCAAGATGGGTGGCCAGTCCCGAATTCTGCATGCCCACCTCCAGTGTGATGGCGCTCTGCCGGGCCGGGCTCAGTTTCAGAAGTCGGGCGGAGAAAAATCCCAGCGCGCAGCCGGCGACGTTGTGCAGCGCCACGGCAAAAAGCAGAAGCCAGCCGGTTTCGGCCAGCCGGGAGCTGTTGCCGTCTATCACCACGCCGATGATAAGGCAGATGGCCACGCATGAGATCACGGGAAGATATTCCTTTATCGCCCCGGTCAGGCGGCTGAAGAAGGTGTTGACCAAAAGACCCAGCAGCACCGGAACGATGACGATCTGGGCAATGCCTGTGAACATGGCGGCGGCATCGGTTTCGACGCTTCCCGCGCTGTGCTGGTAGAGGCCGATGTAGAACATGGTTGCCAGCGGCGTGACCACCGGCGCCAGCAGGGTAGATACCGCCGTCATGCCTATGGACAGGGCCACATCTCCCTTTGCCATGTAGGTCATGACGTTGGAGGCGGTGCCTCCTGGGCAGCAGCCTACCAGAATCACTCCCACCGCCAGATCCGGCGGAAGATCGAGCAGTTTTGCGATGAGAAATCCCAGCGCCGGCATGAACAGAAACTGGGCCGCCTCGCCGGCGATGATGCCCCGGGGCTGGCGGAACACCTGCAGAAAGTCCCCCGGTGTCAGAGTCAGTCCCATGCCGAACATCACCAGCATCAGGAGGTGCGGCACCGATACGAAGCCCCGGACGAAATCAGGATTGCCGATCCAGGAGGTGAAACTGCCGTGGACAAAATAGGCGAAAACCGAGGTGGCTATGACGATTGCAGCCATATGGCGGCTGAACAGACCGATGATCCGCTTTTTCATGCAGGTTTCTCTCAGATCTTGATGTTACGGCGTCCTGCCAGGTTGCATGGCGGTATGCTCTCCCGGTGTTCCAGCCGAAGCCGGCAGGATGCTCTCATGCCGCTCCGGTCCGAATCCGAAGCGATGCGGCATGGCAGGCGCGTAACGCCATCTAGGCGATGTACTTGCTGGCTTCCTTTTCTCTGATCCTGATCCTTCGCACCAGCATGCCCTTGGCCGCAAGGCTGAGGGTGTTGAGAAGCACCAGCATGATGGCCGAAAGCATGGCGTGGAGCACGGCGTGCTGCATGTCGATGGCCGCGTTGGAGTTGCTCATGACGGCGGCGATGTCGGAGAAGGCGTCGGCAAAGTCGTAAACCAGATAGCACATGGTCAGCGCCAACAGCACCGATACCGGCATAAAGCCCCAGATCAGCTTGGGATCCCGGTGAAAGGAAATTTTGGCCTCGTTGTATGAGGTTTTGAAGTTCCGCAGTTTGATGGTTTCGGCGACATAGATGAAGATGAAATTGGCCAGTCCCGTTTCGGCGATCATGATGAACGCCAGAAAGGCGATCATGGTGTCGCTGCCGCCGAAGGTAAAGCTCATGGTAAGCAGAAAAATGTAGAAGGAGAACAGCACGAAGTTGATTCCGGCGCCGAGGCTGAGCATCTGCAGTTTCGGAATTCCGGTGGTCAGCAGCTCCGAGATGGCGAATTCCCGGTTTTCTCCGTCGATGCGCGCGGCGTTTGATGCTATGACCAGCATCGGAAAATTGATGATCACGAAAATCGTGACGTCAAAAAGCGCCGATACCACCAGGGACTGCATGCCGATGGTGTCGTTCATGGCCACATGAACCGCAACCGGCGCCAGAAGCAGCAGCGCGAAGAAGATGCAGTTGATGATCACCAGACTGATGTAGGCCTTGATGTTTCCAAACAGCATGATGGCCGCATCGCGGTAGCACAAAATTCCGTCAAGCATCTGTGATGTTCCTTGTTGCATGTATGACGGGATGGATTATAGAGCATTTCAGTGGTCGTGACCACCGGGGCGGCCCGAGAGAAGCTTCTTGCGGAGGAGATCGTTCGGGCCGCAGCGCCCGATCCCCGACCGGCTCTTCCGGAGGCTTCCTGCGGGTTGAATTGCGCGGTCTCCTGTTTTATCCTTGCCGTTGTTTGAAAATCTTCTGTGTTGAACTTTTCGGAGGAATGATTTTGCTTTCTTCATATCGCTTTTGTTGTTCATGTCTCCTGTCTGCGGCCGCTCTGATCTGGACTCAGGAGACGGCGTGCGCCGCCGATTTCGAGGCGGCGCGGGACGGGTGGAAAACAGGCGGCGCCATTGCGGTGAAAAACGGCGGCGCCAAACCTGACGTGGTGCAGCTGTTTTCAGCCTTCAACGGAAAGTGGCATACCGTAGCCGGCGATTTGGCGCTGGGTCTCAGCAAAAAGCCCACCGAGTACGACGAAACGGAGGTGGATCGCTCAAACGGCTATCTGTGGGGCGTCTCCTACGATCGGCAGGCCGGTTATCCGGTGGAACTTCATGCCGCCATCTGGAGAAAAAGCGACGGCCATACGCTGCTTGGTCTGAGCCTGGCCAATCAGGAGGCTCTGTCGTCCCAAATCACCTGTTTCTACGATTATGATCCAAAAACGTCGAATCTTGCGCCGCTGGCGGACTATCCTGTGGCCAATTTCAGACGCGCGCTGAAGCCGGGACCCCGGGTGGTGATCAACGCCGCCATCCCGAGACAAGGAAAGGATATGCAGGTGGTGGAGGGAATGCTGGACGACATCAGCATCAGTCTGATTCATCAGTACCGCTGGAACGGACTTCAGCACGTTTATGCCGGCGCCGACATCGACACTGCGCATCATCTGGCCGATCTGGTGCCGGACTATGATCCTGCATCTCCTTTCGTGAGATACGATCTTGCTGATCTTGACGGCGACGGCATACCAGAGCTGCTGCTGTCAGATCAGACCGGAGAGCAGGTGGCTGTCTTCACGATTTATCAGGACAACGCATGGCACGTTTTTTCAGGCTCCGGCTCTATCCGTACCGGCAAGGGCGTCGTTCTGATGGCATCATCCTGCGGATCGGGCTGCCGCAACGACACCTATGCGTTTCTGAAAAACAGCGATCCCCAGGGCTCGCTTACCGTTTACGAGCTGACGCCTCCGCCGGGAGCGGCTGTCGATGACGCCGAGGATGAAAACTCCTATGTCCTTCAGATGGGAGAGGAAGTGGAGCAGGTGCTTGATCGCGCCAGGGCCTACAAGATGATCTCGGGCTGGGGGACGCTGAAGGATTACAATCCGGACTGGAAGCCTTTGAGGAGTCCTGTCCTGCCTGAGGAAACTCCCTGATGCGTGACGAGGCGAGGACAGCGTTCAGGACGGCGTCTGCCTGAGGAGGATCGTCTGACGGGGACCGGTGCCTGATCATAAGGTTTCCCTGCAGGAATTCCTGATCGCAAAGGGGGATCCGTGATCGCAAAGGGGACGATGCTTTTCAGCCATCGTCCCCTTTCTGGTTTTTGGTATTCTGGTCCTGGCGTTATGACGATCTTGCCAGCTTCATGAGGGCGGCGCTTGGAACGCCCAGGGCCGCTCCCGTCAGGTGAGCCCATATCGCCACATGTCCCAGATTGTGATCCACTCCGATGTAGTCCAGAAATCTTGCCAGCAGGCCGGAGGTGGAGGTTCCGTTCATAATGAACGGCATGGCCACCAGGAGCGAGGCCACCACCAGAATCGCGGCGCCCCAGGCAGGTTTCCGATACAGCCAGAGGAATCCTATCATGAACAGCATGGCGAACTCGGCCGCGGATATTCCGTAGTAGACTCCCACCGGACCGTCAGGATAGAAGCGGCTCATGACGAACCAGCTGATAAGCGTGTTCATGGCCAGAAACAGGATCACATACGTTATGGCGTATTTTCCTGTCCGGTAGATGCTGTCCACCGGCGAAAGGCAGTATATGACGATAAAGGCCACCGCATCCGTAACCAGGTGATAGTAGTTCATATGAACAAAATCGCCGTAGATGTAGGTGGGCCAGAAGCTGTGGCAATGCCCCGCCGTGAGACTCACCGGATACGGAGAAAAGATCCCGAAGAAGTGAGTCGTCAGGATCACGGCAAGAGTCACCAGTACAAGTGTCATTGCTGAGGCTTGTTGATGAGGAAGTCATCAAGGGTGGCGGTGCCGGCGTCAAGAGCGTCCTGAATTGGCTTTGGCTTTCTGCCCTGGCCGGTCCACTGCTTGATCTTGCCGTTCGGAGCGCTGTACTGATACAGGGCAGGACGTCCGCCTCTGGAGGCGCGCTTAGGAGCTTCGTCGCTGCTGTCAATGAGATCGTTGAGGCTGATGCCCTCGCGCTTGAGCTGATCCAGCACTGCGGAGATCTTCTTGGTTTTGTTTTCTTCGCTCTTGCGTCTTTCCGAAATGATGCTGCTGAGATTGCTCAGACCTTGTTCGAGAACATCGAAGGAAATGTTGCTGCATACCTCCTGCAATTTGTTGAAATCGGTAATGGTTCTTTGAAATGCTGAAATATTAGCCATATTTTTACTCACTCAATATTTTATTTGCCCATTTGGTTGCTTCCAGAAAGGTATCGATGGCTTCCTGCTCGTCAATACCCAGTTTCTGAACCCTTATTTTGACTCTCGGCCAGTTGAGAGTCTCGTAATCCAGCACCAGCCCGATATAGAAGGCCAGCTCTCCCTTTTTGTCGATGAGGGCCTGCTTGATGCTTTCGCGTATAGGCATGGAGCTGATGATTTCGCTGAACGGACGGTCCATCATGGCATCAAGCAGAGAGAACAGTCCGCACATGAACGCGTCCTGGGGATCCACCTTGTTCTGCCTTTTGACCGCTATAAGCTCGCAGAAGCGGGCTCTTACCAGAGACATCTTGGACAGTTCCGAGGCTTTGTTCTCGTTGATGCATGTGGCGTATACCAGAGAGATGAACCGGCGCATGTTGTCCTTGCCAAGGAACACTACCGCGTGTCTGAAGGAGGTGATGGGATCGCTGGTGCCGTAGCGGACGTTGTTGACGTAGGAGAGAAGCTTGTAGGCCAGCGACTGATCCTGACTGAGGATCTTTTCGATTTTGTCGTAGTCGACGTTTTCCTTGATGGTCTCGGTGAAAAGCTGTGTCACCACCACCTGATTTGCGGAGAGGGTCTTGGATTTCACCACTTCCGGCTTGCTGAAGAAGTAGCCCTGGAAGAGCTTGAAGCCCATGTTCTTGGCGATCTCGAACTCCTCTCGGGTTTCGATCTTCTCCGCCAGCAGCTTGATGTTCTCAAGAGCCGGGCGGTGGTCGTCGATGTATTTCTGGATCTCATCCCTGGTGGAAAGCCTCCAGTCGAACTTGATGATGTCGATGAAGGGGAGAAAGCGATCCCAGGCCGGATCCATGGTGAAGTCGTCCAGCGCTATGGTGTAGTGGCGCTGTTTGAGACTGATGACGGAATTGAGAAGAGTGTCGTTGGGAGATGCGTCTTCCAGTATTTCGATGACCACCTTCTTTGGCGGCAGGGAATCGATTATTCCTTCGATGATCAGGGAATAGGGGAAGTTGACGAAACTGATCTTGTCTCCCACCAGAGACTCGATGGGCTGGCTCAGAAACTGCTCTTCCAGCAGGGTAATGGTGGCTTTTTCCGATGAAATGTTGGGAAACGCATTGCTCAGTCCCTGCCTGAACAGCAGTTCGTAGGCATAGGTGCGCATTTTTGCATCAAGTATCGGCTGTCTTGCTACGAAAGAGTACATGAAACCCCCGTCAATCTGTCTGTATATTATCAGAGAAATAAAAAAAATTAAACCATATTTATAATCTAATTTATAAATTCAATTCTTTCTCACGAATTTTCGCTAATCATCATATGAGGCGGGCAAACATTCTTATATGGGCTTGCGGATTTGCCTTTCAGGGAACGGACCGCATGGCGTATTTAGCCGTTTTTTCAAAGTTTAACTACATAATTATGTAACCCTCGGACATTTGATTGCGATGCCGGCATCGCCAGATGCATCAGGCGGGGTTCCCGGATCCCGGGATGCGATTTCAGGCCTTGGGCGCATATGCCCGCGTCTTTTCAGTATGGATGCTGACAACACGGGATGTTGTGTTTTTTGCCCGACGCATCGGCACATGTTGAAGTTTCGGAACGCGCACGGCGGTGGCAATATGCGCGCGGTTATTCATTCTCTTTCGGATTTTGATTATTGACTGATTATGTTTTGTTCAGCCTCATAATGACATGAGGCTAATTTTGTCTTTGACTTCCATGGAGGGACAGGGCTTCCGCAATAGCCTCAAGCAGGTTTTTTTATTCGTTTTCGCGTTTATTTGCCGGTTATTGCGCGTGGCGAATCACGGATCGTCATTGCATCGCATGGTCCCGAATTCTTTTCATGGGCGGCATGGAGCGCTGGCAGGATCGCTGTTCCGACCCCGGATCGGATACTTCGGCGCGAATGATCGTACATAGTCTCGATCGGCGGATAATCTGCCGAATTGAGTTTTATTCCGATAATCGAAGAGGATATTGAATTATCCGCTTATTGGTATGAAAGCGGGATGGCGGATATGTAATTCTCGCCGCGAATTGAATAAATAGCTGAAATGATGACATCAGTTATATGAATTCTGGGGAAATTCCACAATCGCGGAGAATACAGTCCGAGATGGGGCTACGGAAGCGGGAAGAGCGGAATAGCGGTTGAGCAGCAGAGCGGATAAGCAAAGAGCGGTTGAGCAACAGAGCGGAGGATGTTAAAGAACGGGTAAATGCTTTCAGACGGGATTTGCGGAGACGTGAAATCATGGCCGGGATTTGAAAGTCGCGGATCTGATCATCCTGCTTTCTCAGGTTTTCCGGTCCAGCGCCGCCGGGATTCGGGCGATTGCCGGCTCTAGCCGCTCCGGTTCAGCCCCTGACGAACTTCTTCAGCACCTTCTTGAACTCCGTGCCGTCATAGCCCGGATCCGTAAAGGATTTGCCATGGTTCCAGCGCTTTTTGGCGATATCGTCAAGATATGTTCTGAATCGGGCGTAGTTCGGAAACTTCTCGAAGCAGGTGGCGTTTTCCCCGAAGTAGATGCGGCCGAATTCGATGAGCTGTCCGTAGGCGACTTTCACGTCCCTGGTGTCGAAATTCTTCACCAGGTTCCTTCTTGCCCGACGTCGGGTGTTCCACCGCGTCAGAGGCTCTACCGATATGATTTCCTCCAGATACAGCAGATAAAGCACGCAGGCGACGATCAGCAGAATGATGATCCCCATGATGGTCAGCAGCGCCACTCTGGTCAGATTGCTGCCGGTAAAGTCGTACTGCTGGCTGCCGTCGCTGACGATGTCGTAGGACGGGGATGTAAGGCGGTAGACGCTCAGGCGGGTGCCGTCGGCATCTCTGCGGGCCCAGCTGATCTCCTCCGGAGCGAAATGAAGCTTCATTTCTCTCAGCGGCACAAAGACCTGGCTGAATGTCCGCTGGGAGGTAAGAACTCCGGTGTCGGGGTCGTAGTGCTCGGAGATCTTTTCCTGATCGGTGTAGGCCTTGTACTGCGGCGTTCCCTGAATGATCCTGGGCGGCAGATCGTAGGCCGAGACGCCGGTGCCCGAAAAGGTTATTTTGTGGACTATCGGGCTGTTGGCCTTTAGGGTGCTGTTCTTTTCCGGATCCCAGGTCTCGACGATTTTGAATTCGTCCGCCACCACCAGATTGTCCCGTCCCGCCGGGGCGACGACGCTTACGGTCAGAGGCTTTTCCTGATAGACGAATCTGCTTCTCTTCTCGCCGTCGCCGCAGCCGCCCTTGGAGCTGTCGCAGATCTTGATGGCGCCGCCCGGAGAGCTGTTTGAAATTCTGGGGTTGTTGCCCCCGGATCGGCTGACGGCGTAATTGCCGTACAGCACCGGCTGTCTGATGGTGTGGGTTCCAGGAGTCCGGAAGGAGGCGGCATAGACGGTGGTGATGATGGAGTAGGACCGTCCCATGGTGGTCTTCTGATCCTCGGAACGGTAGATCTGGTGAATGCTGCCGTCATCCGCGGACGGATCCAGCATCGGTCGGGTCAGCTCCACATGGTGCGGTTTGGTGACCACGGTTTTGATGATGAGAGTTTCGTTGATCAGGGCGTTTGATCGGCTGATTTCCGTTTTCACCAGGTTCTGCAGCTCCGCAATGGGTTCGCGGCCGTTTTTCCGGCGCACCGATATGCTGATCCCGGGGGCGACGCTGTCGTTGTTGATGAGCAGATTGGGGATCTGGATAATGCCGTTGCCATGGGTCAGAAGAGGAACGCCCCAGGTGGTGGTGTTCTCGTATTCGTTGTAGCGGTAGGCCACCTCGCCGATGGTGAAGTCCTCAAGGAGGGGACGGGTGTCCAGGGCGGAGGCGTCGAACCGGTCCCGGGCGGTTACGATAAGCAGGAAACTGGTGTCCTCGTAGATTTTTTCGTCCTGAACCCTCAGCTGGATGAGGTTTTCGGCAGAGGCCGGAAAGCAGGACAGCGCCAGCGCCAGCGCCGCGAAAAGAAGTTTTTTTACCATTGCTGTGCCGGTCCTATCTTGTGATCGCTCTTTTTCTGGAGGTTTTTCAGACGGTTGCGGATCAGATTTTCAGGATTGACCGCCTGACATCCCTTTTCCTTGGTGCAGCTGTTGTCCTGGGTGGTGTCGGCGCTGACGATGTCGATGGATTCGCTTACGGCGTGACGTTTGGAGATCTCCTGCATCTGCAGCCGTTTGAGGAGATCAAGATTGTATCTGGCGTCGAAGTTGTGCTCGTTGCGGGTCTCCAGCACCTGCTGATACAGCAGGATGGCGTCCTCCACCTTGCCGCTCATGGCGTATGCGTTGGCCAAATTGTACCGCACCAGAAGATTGTCGCCGCTGTCGGCGGCCTCGTAGGCCTCCGCCGCAAGGGCGTATTCACCCGCCTTGTAGTAGGCGTTGCCCTTCCAGATCGGATCCTCGAAGGCGGCCGCCGCCTCAAGGTACCGGGCGTCGTTGTAGAGACCGATGCCCTCCATGTCGTCGGCTCTGGCCTCCGGAGCCATGAGCAGACCGGCCAGAACCGCCGGAACGGCAAGACAGAAGATGAAGCCCTGGCGGAACACCAGCACCAGAAGCAGCAGCGGCAGCGCCAGCCAGTAGCCCAGATCCGTCTGGTGATAGACGTCTTTGGTGGCGACGTCGTGCCGCGCCGCCGACACTCTGAAAATGCCGGTGATGTCGTTTTCGTTGCGGCTGCTGTAGGCCTTGATGCGGCTGTTCTTGATGAGGGTTTCGACGTTCTTCAGTTCAGATCGGGCCACCACGATTTCTCCGTTGTTGTCCTTCAGCAGGGAGCCGTTGCTGAGCTTCAGCGCCGATCCCTCGTTGGTGCCGATGATATAAAGATAGTAGTTGTCCCGGGACTGGTTGATGAACTGGGCCAGCTGCAGGGCCTCCTCCTGGTGTCTGACGCCGTCGGTGACAATGAGGATGTTGCCCTGAACCCCCATTTCCTCCGGGATCTTCGCCGCATGCTGCACGGCCCGCATGAGATCCGTGCCCTGCATCGGCATTACCGACGGATCAAGCTGGCGGATATAGGTTTTGAGAGTGCCGAAATCGTTGGTGGGCGGGATGAGAGTGTAGGCGTTGCCCGCGAACACCACCAGGGCGATTTTCTTGGAGGGGCCGGCGCGGTTGAGCAGCTGCATGAGGGAATAGCGCATCTGCATGTAGCGGTTGGGCTTGATGTCGTCGGCCAGCATGGAGTTGGAAAGATCCATGACCCAGACCCACAGCTCCTGGTTCTGAAACAGCGGTCTGTCCTCGTCCACCAGGGTGGGGCCGGACAGGGCCAGAACTCCCAGGATCCAGGGCAGCGTGAACAGCTTGAAGTTGCGGCGGATCTTCCGGGTGTTCTCCAGATTGAAATGATTGAAGATCTCCTTGGTCATCATCTGCTGGGAGGAACTGACCTTGCGGAACTTGATGAGATAGAACAGCACCGGCACCACCAGAAAGACCAGCATCCAGGGCCGGGCGATGAAGAAGCTACTCATAATGTCTCCTTACCAGGTAGGCGGCCACGAAGGATAGCAGCAGAGACAGAAACAGCGGAATGTAATACAGCTCGTGGGCGTTCTGGAAAAACTTTTCGGTGGTTATCCTGGGCTCACGGGCGCTGATGTTGGCGTACACCTGGGACAGCGCCTCGGGATCCTGGGCTCTGAAGAAGGCGCCGCCGGTTTCCTCGGCGATGAGTCTCAGGGCGTGGACGTCGATCTGCTCGGTGGCGTTGTTGTTCATGGCTCCGAAGCCGATGGTGTACACCTTCATGTCGTTGCTCAGGGCGTAGGAGATGATGTCGTCGGTGGACACCCGGGTGGTGGAGGTGTCCCGGCCGTCGGTGAGAAGGATCAGCACCCGGTTGCTGTCCCGGTTGGCGGCCAGGGTCTGACCGGCCAGGATCACGGCGTCGCTGATGGAGGTGATGCTGCCGGCGAGATTGGTCTCTAACTCGTCCACGAAACTGTTGAACAGGGCGTGATCTTTCGTGACGGGAGACATGATGAAGGCCTTTTCAGCGAACACGATGAGACCGAAATCGTCCTCCGTTCTCTTGTTCACGAAGCTTTTCAGCTCCTGCTTCAGCACCTGCAGTCTTGACATGCGGGTTCTTCCCAGCTGCATGTCCTGCATGTCCATGGAAGGGGAGACGTCCACCGCCATCATGATGCTGTAGTTGTCCCGGCTCACCAGCACCGGATCCGAAATGTAGACCGGTCTTGAGGCCGCCACCGTCAGACAGATGTAGCTCAGCACGGCCACCGCCACCAGGATCAGCGAAATCTTCGGGCTGCGGTTTTTGACGATGGGAACCGACGGCAGCCGGATGGGCTTGCGGTTGGGCTCCTTCAGGGGCCAGAAGTAGTAGACCAGGTACGGCAGCAGGAGAATGATAAGCACCAGCGGGTATTTGATCTGAATCATGCCAGCCTCCAGAGATTGGAGCACAGCCACAGCATGCCGTGACGGTAAAGCCGGCGCCGCTCCTGCCGGGTGAGAATGCGGTTGCCGTAAAGCATTCCGTCCCAGTCGTCGAAGGATTTGGTGAAGCTGCACAGACCCGTGCGATCAAGAAATTCGGTCCAGTTTCTGCCGGCCAGACTCGCGATCCGATCCCGGGGGAAATATCTCAGACCCGCATCCTTGAGAATAAGGTTGAGATCGGATGCGAAACTGTCGGAGCGGTAGAAGGCCCGGGTGAGCCTTATCATGTCTTTAAGCACCGGCACGGTCCGCAACAGAATGAAAACGGCAAGAGCGATGGCGGCCGCGGACAGGAGACCGTACCACAGATAAAGGGAAAGGTTGGTAGGCTCCGCTCCCAGGTGGATGTCCTTCAGACCGAGGTTTTTGATTTCTTCAACATTGTACATGGGAATAGTTCTACTGCTTGGCGGCGTCTATTCTTATGAAACGCTGGCAGGAATGCTTCAGCTGGGCCGACAGCACCCGCATGCGGTGCATTCCGATTTTGCGGTAGTCGTCGGTGAAGTTCTTGTCGGGACAGACCACGTAGCCCACGCTGTTGCCGTTGTCCACGTACAGCATGCCCGGATTTTTCAGCTCCACCTCCATGCGGTCGAAGATCTGGTAGCAGTAGGCGATGTGGTTCATGTTCAGATATCTGAGAATGATGGCGGCGCGGGAGGTGAGCCGGTAGAAGTCGGAGATCACGTAGATGACGCTTCCGGGGCGGATGGTCTGGCTCAGAACCTCCAGGGCGTCGCCGATGTCCTTGGAGGACCGGCTGTCTTTAAGTCCCCGGTTGTAGCAGAAGTGCACCTTCTTGATGATGTCCAGGACGTCGTGGTGTCGGCCGCCGGGGGCGGTGCGGACGATCTCGTCGCCGGAAACCACGATGCTGGAGACCTTGTCATGTCCCAGCACGGCCTGCCAGGCGGTGGAGGCGGTGAGCAGAGCCGCCACCCGGGACTTCAGCTGTCCCTGGGAGCCGAAATACATGGTTTCTCCCAGATCGGTGATGATGTAGGTGCAGCGGTCCCGCTCCTCCCGAAACAGCTTGGTATGGGGACGTCCGGAGCGGGCGGTGATGTACCAGTCGATGTTGCGCACGTCGTCGCCGGGCACATACGGCCGCACCTCGTCGAACTCCATGCCCCGGCCCTTGGCGCTGGAGGCCTGGAAGCCGAAACGGGGACTTGCGACTCTGCTCAGGGGCAGAACCACATTGGAAGGAGGCACGTTGACCAGTTCCTCGAACGTCAGTTCGATGGCGCTCATGAAACCACCACGAGGCTGAGGATCTTCTCAATCACGTCATCCGGTCTGATACCGTCGGCCTCGGCCTCCATGCTGATGATGATGCGGTGGCGCATCACCGGATAGGCGCAGACCTGGATGTCGTCGGGGGTCACGTAGTCCCGGTCGCTGAGCCAGGCTCTGGCGCAGGCGCAGCGCCACATGGCGATGGTGGCGCGCGGGCTGACGCCGCAGGAGATCCAGCGGGCCAGATCGCCGTTCACCGCCACCGGGTTGCGGGTGGCGTTGACGATGTTGACGATGTATTTCTGCAGCTCCTCGGAAACCTTGACATCAAGGATGTTGGCCCTGGCCTCGAAGAGTTCCTTCTGGGTCAGAACCGGATGCTCCTTCTCCTCCTTGCGGTGCTGGATCTCGTAGTGGTTCAGCTGAAGAATGCTCAGCTCGTCCTTGGCATCGGGATAGTCGATCTTGATGTGCAGCATGAAGCGGTCAAGCTGGGCTTCCGGCAGCGGATAGGTGCCCTCCTGCTCCAGGGGGTTCTGGGTGGCCATCACCAGAAACAGCTCGGGCAGGGTGTAGGTCTTTCTGCCGATGGTTATCTGCTTCTCGGCCATGGCCTCCAGCAGGGCGCTCTGCACTTTGGCCGGGGCGCGGTTGATTTCGTCGGCCAGAATCATGTGGTGGAACAGCGGACCGGGCTGGAACACGAAGGATCCGTCCTGGGGACGGTACACGTCGGTGCCGGTAACGTCCGCCGGCAGAAGATCGGGAGTGAACTGAATGCGGTGGAACTTTCCCTCGATGCATTTGGACAGCTCCTTGATGGCTCTGGTCTTGGCGATGCCCGGAGGTCCCTCCACCAGTATGTGTCCGTCCGAAAGCAGCGCCAGCATGAGGCCGTCTATCAGATCAAGCTGTCCCAGAATCTGAGAGCTCAGGTACTGGCGAACCGCCTGAACCTTGTCTTTGAACATGATTTTTCTCGCTTAAACTCAAAACTTCAGTGGCACATTATATGCTATTTCAACTGGCGGTTCTGAAGTTTTTATTGTTTTTGTGACTGAGACAGACAGGGAGAAACCTGTGCCGTGCGGCGTCTCCGGCGCCGTTCGCGGCGGGCTTGGCGCCGGTGGGAATCGTTACTATTCACACCCCATGGATGGGTGTCAAATGCAACGTCCCCACCCATGACGGCAGCGTGACAGGAGCGGAAAACTGAGCCGTAGCATCCGCCCCTCCTACCCTGCTGAAGGAGGTGACGAAGAGTAACGATGTT
>JAFURY010000003.1 GCA_017480795.1 Succinivibrionaceae bacterium | reverse complement strand
CTTCGTCGGCATTTCCTGCGCTTTCTGCATTTTCAGACCTTCCTGCGCTTCCTGCATTGACTGCGAACGCCTGAAGTTTCTGCGCTTACTGCGCCTCCCGCTTTTCCATCAAGGTAATTTCCATCCATCCTTCGCCTGCATACTCCTTTAGATATGGGTGACGCTTAACGCCAGTAATTTGGCCGGCGCCGTCAAACCGTAATTACCTTCGTCCGGTTGTAGAAGGTTTGCCGCGCGCGACACCGCAGGCAGCGCCCGCTTTTAATCGCGCACCTTAGAGCCTGGAACTAGGTAGACATTCCAGGGTAACTATCTGCCCTACTGCTAAATGGGCATTCTCCCACAACGTTGGCTCGCACTTTCGTGTTTTGCCTGGACTATACCTATGACGCCGTGTGAAGCAAATCACACATTGTCACGGAGTAGCTCATAACTTTTTCATCTCTCCTTATGCTGTCGCCGGGCCGGCGAAGCGCGCAAAGCTAGTATACGGCGGACGGCTTTTTGCATCGACCCTCAATCTGTTTGGTGGCGCCTATCAGCCAGCCTATCTCCTGATCGGTAAGATACGGCTTGATGGTGTCCCGCACCCGCTGGTGGTACTCGTTAAGCCATGTGATTTCGGCCTCGGTCAGCAGATCGGCGTTGACCAGTCTCAGGTCGAAAGGAACGAGAGTAAGCACCTCGAAGGACAGCATGGACGGATGCGCCGGGTTGGTCATCACCAGCAGCTCGTTCTCGCAGCGTATTCCGTATTCGCCTTCCTTGTAATAGCCCGGCTCGTCGGTGACTATCATGTTCGCCACGAGTTTGGCGTCGTCGGCGCCGCTTTTGCTGGAGATCCGGTGCGGCCCCTCGTGCACGCTGAGGCAGTGTCCCACTCCGTGGCCCGTGCCGTGGCGGTAGTCCAGACCCACGTCCCACAGTTCCTTCCGCGCCAGAATGTCCAGCTGGTAGCCGTATGTTCCCGCCGGAAACACGGCGGTGGCCAGTGCTATGTTGCCTTTGAGCACTCTGGTGAAATTGTCCTTCATTTCATCCGTAGGCGCGCCGACGCAGACTGTCCGGGTGATGTCCGTGGTGCCGTCGTAGTAGTGGGCGCCGGAATCGATGAGATAAATCGCATCCTCGCCCAGCTGGCGCGGCTTTTCCTCGTTTTCGTAGTTGTAGTGGCACATGGCGGCGTTGGGACCCAGCGCCGAAATCGTAGCGAAACTCAGCTCGATGAAGTATTCCTGATCCTGGCGGAACTTCTCGGCCTGACGGGCTATGGTGGCTTCGGTCTCCTCTGCCTTGTTCTCGCATCTCCGGTCCAGCCATGCCAGGAAGCGGCACATCGCCACCCCGTCCTTGACGTGCGCCGATCTGAAGCCGTTTACTTCGGTGCTGGTCTTGATGGCGCGGGGCAGTTCGCAGGGATCCTTCACATTGCTGATTTTGGCTCCGGCTTTGGTCAGTGCAAGCACGGTGCTGGCGTTGGTGGACGTGAAATCCATGCCGATTTTTAGCTGATCGTCGCCAAGTCTTTTCAGCGTTTCCCCGATGCGGCTGAAGTCGAAAATCGAAACGTCGTTTCCGCACTGCTGGGTGAATTTGGATGCCACCAGCTTGTCGTTGTCGATGAACACGTCCACCGACTGGTTGCTGTAGATTATGGCGAAGCACCTTACCACCGGCAGATACGGAATGTCATGACCGCGGATGTTGAGCAGCCAGTTTACCGACTCGCAGTTGGAAATGAAAAAGGCGTCCAGTCCGGCATCGTTGATTTTGATGCTTATCAGCTCTCTTTTTTTGAGGCTGCTCATGCCGATGAAGGATTCCGGGAAGATGATGATCTGCTGCTTTTCGTCCTCCGGCCTGGCGCGCCATATCTGATCCACGGGATTTTTTCTGGCAGCCACCAGCTTCATTCCAGCCTGATCGAGGATATCAGCGGCTTTCAGATACCAGCTGTAGGAGTGCAGGTTCGGATCGAAAGCGATGCCGCTTCCTGATTTCAGTCTGGCGGCCAGATACCGCACCGCGGTGAAATCGCCCTCCGAACCGTCCAGATCCAGAACCTTGATGCCTTCAGCCACCTGCTTTTTCGCCTGGACCGTATATCGTCCGTCCACAAACAGAACGGCCGGTTCGGGCTGCTGTTCGCTGCGGAACACCACGCAGTATCCAGCCGATCCGGTAAATCCGGTAACGAAGGCAAGTCTCTGTCCCGATTCAGGAAGATACTCCCCGAGAAACTCGTCGCTGTGTGGAATGAGCAGAGCCTCGCATTCCATGGTGTTGAGAATGGATCTTAGCTCCTGCAGGTTTTTCTCGTAGAGATCTATTTTGAACATGATTTTCCTGTATTGCTGCTGCGTCTTGCGCGTTGCTCCGAGCCGCTCGTCAGGCTAACTCTCGCGTGGCTTTTCTTCGACGACGGGCTCCGATTCGGTGACGGTGATGCCGTCGTCGGCGTCAAAATTTCTGTCTGTTTCCCGGAAGGCTTCATGATGCATCGTTTCATCCGGATCGATTTCGGATGCTTCGCCGCCGGTTCTGGATTCCATCGAGATCACCTGATACATTTTGCCGCTTCTGTCGGCGTAGATATTCGGAGTTCCCGTTTCAAACAGCACCAGCTCCGCGGTGAAGGGTTTGGAGTAGAGGATCATGATTGCCGCCACCACCAGAAGTTCAAGCAGCACCAGAGTCCAGGTGACAGTCTGCAGATACGGATATACGGACGGGAAGAGGAAGTTTACGGCCACCGCCGCGCCGAACAGCGGCGTTATGATGCGATGGGCGGTTCCGAAGATTTTTGACAGCTTCTTGTGGTTGTCAATCTGCAGGCTCACAGGAAGAATGGCAATGGTGTATGACACGGTAAGCAGCACAGCCGGGATGGCGAATTCCTGAACAATCTTTATGTCGGTCCAGATTCTCAGCAGCGCGATGATGACGGTGGCGGTGCACAGCAGCACTCCTATCCAGTCATACGGGATCTTTCCGGTTTTGCAGCTGTCATGGATTTTCAGACAGAAGAGGCTGTTGACGCAGTAGTATTCAAGGGCTATCGCCGTCAGAAGCAGCTGAAGAAAATTTTCGGGATAGGAACCGGTGATGATGGCGTTTACGGTGCTTAAAGCACAGATGATCAGAATCAGAATCATGCCGTATACAAACATGCGCTTCAGTTTGAAGTTTTTGTTGTTCAGTAAACTAGTGATAGTCATGATTTTGTATTGGGCTCCTCTTTGACTGCTGGGAAGGTGATGGTGAAACGTGCTCCGTGCTCCGGCTCCTCCAGGTTGCAACATTCTATTTTACCATTTAAGAGCTGGGTCGTTAAATTGTAGATGATGTTGGCCCCCAGACCGCTTCCTCCCTTGCCGCGTTTCGAGGTGACGAACGGTTCGTAGATCTTGTTGATTATATCCGGACTGATTCCGTTGCCGTTGTCCCGGTAGTCAATGACGATGTTTCCGTTTTCCTCCTTTATGCGGATGTCGATTCTTCGGTTGTCCTTCTGGGTGTCCCAGGCGTGACTGGCGCTGTTCATGATGAGGTTGGTGTAAATCTGGTTGAGCGCTCCGGGATACGAGAATATCTCAAGCTTCTCCGGACAGTCCAGATGAATGTAAAGACGCTCCTTTTTGACATCGTTTGAAAGGCTCATGAGTGTCTGACTGATGTTTTCCCTGAGGTTGAAGGTGTAGGAGATGTTGGACGAACTGTCCACTGCCACCTGCTTGAAACTTCTGATCAGCTCTGAGGCCCGCTTCAGGTTGGAGGTCAGAATGTCATCGGATTCGGTGATGATCCCGATCATTTCCCTCAGCTCGTCGCGGTCGATTTCCGGCTCCTCCAGCAGTTTCCCCAGTCTCTTGACCTGCTCGGCGATGAGCGTGTGGGCGGTTACCGATACTCCAAGCGGCGTGTTGATCTCGTGGGATATTCCTGAAACCAGGGAACCCAGCGAGGACATGGTTTCCGATTCGATAAGCTGCTTCTGCGCTTCCTTCAGATCCTGATACGCCTGCGTCAGCTCGTCGTTGGTCTTTTTGAGGGTCTGGGTGCGCGTGGCGATTTTGGATTCCAGATCGTTGTTAAGGCTTATAAGCTGCTGCTGCGCTTCCTTGAGCTGGCTGACGTCATAGCCGAAGGCGATATGGTATTTCAGATTCTGGCCTTCGTAGAGCGGGACGAATTTCCATTCCATATAAAGCAGTTTGCCGTCCTGATCCCGCATGGTCAGATCGTTGATGATGGTTCGGTTAGACTGCTTTATCTGCTCCTCCGCCTTCTTTCTCTGGCTTTTCTCCACAAACACGCTGCTCCAGGGCTTTTGGGCAACCTCCACTTCAAGGTAGCCGGTAAGCAGCGTGGCCGTCGAATTGATGGAGATGATGTTGAATTTCGGATCAAGCCGGCATATGACAAGATTGCAGGAGTTCAGAAGCGTCGTGGAGAAATCCCGCTGGTTCTTCAGCACGATGTTTTTGTTTTTGTTGGCGCAAATCTCCTTGGCCAGGGTTTTTCTCATTTTGTTGATGGATTCAACCAGCACGTCAAGCTCGTTTCTGAGCAGATCGTCCTTCCGGTTGGGCAGAAAGATCGGCTGGTTGATGTTGCTGACGGAAAACTCCTGGGTTTCAATGGCCAGGTATCTGAGGTGCTTTATGATCAGCGCGTGCATCAGCAGGAGAATGGTGGCCGAAATTGAAACGGCGATGAACAGACTCAGGGAAACTATCAGCGTAAGCTTGTTTTTGACCTGTTCTGAAATGAATTCCGGATCGGATATTACCTCCAGAAATCCTATTTCCACGCCGCCGTCCGTGATGGGCATGGTTTTTACGATGGTGTTGTTGAGCTGCAGGTTCGGCTTTTCTCCCTGAATTATGGTTTCCGGGGTCTGGGAGGCCGCCACCGGCTGCTGCAGGTTGTAGATGTCAAGCTCCGCATAGGCGATGTACGGCTCTCCGGCGAGACTGTCTATGAACTGCTTGAGGGTTTCCCGGTCGCGGGATTTTATGGCGGGGATTAGAAAAACCTCGATCTGGTTGTGGTAAAGGCTGATGGCCTGGCTGATATCCTCTCTGCGGTGCTCGTTCTCGTTGTATACCTGCATGTAGGTGGTTATGGACGCCAGCACCAGCACGCACATGAAGGTAAGAAAGGTCATCTGCACCGACAGCCGTTCGTACAGGTGCGTTTTGACGTATTTTTTGACTTCGCTTATTTTTTCCAGGAGGTTCATTCTTTTTTTCCTTTCACTAGATTTTATGCAAAGTCGGAAGTATTTTCCTGTTATCATATCAAATAATTGTCTGTTTCTTGGTATTCTTCGGGTTTTCGCAACGATTCGAAACCGGTATCAGGGACTGCAGGATGTCCGCAAAAAAGCGTGCTTGTGATTATTTAAGGGGGATTTGTGCATGAGTGCAGACAACAATTATCTTCTGAACATTCAGGGACTGCCGGAATTTTCGAAGATCAGAGCCCAGGATGTGGCGGAGGCGGTCAACGCGCTGATCTCATCCTGCAGGCACTGCATTGAAGAAACGCTTGATCAGGTGGAAAAAACCGGCTGCTACACCTATGAGGCGCTGGTGGAGCCAATTGCCAGGGCCGAGGATCGGCTTGATCTCGCCTGGTCGCCGGTCAGTCATCTCAACAGCGTCATGAACACCGACGAGCTCAGGACCGCCCATGACGGCTGCCTTCCAGCCATGTCCGACTACGCCACCTACGTGGGACAGAACCGTCGGCTTTACGAGGCATACATGAAGATGATGCGGGATCCTTCCTTTCAGAGCCTTTCTGCGGCCAAGAAGAAGGATGTTGAAAACACCATGAGAGATTTCAGGCTGAGCGGCATCGCGCTTTCGCCTGAGGATCAGGAGACCTACCGCGGCATTGTCTCGAGATTGTCGGAGCTGGGCTCGACCTTCAGCAACAATGTGCTGGATGCGGTCAACAGCTGGTACTGCCAGGTGACCGACAAGGCCGAACTTTCCGGACTGCCGGATTCGGCGCTGGCTCTGGCCCGTGCCAACGCCGAGGCAAGAGAGCTTGACGGATGGGTGTTCACTCTGGATTTTCCTTCCTATCTTCCGGTGATGCAGTATGCCGACAGCGCCGCTTTAAGGAAGAAGTGCTACGAGGCCTATGTTACCAGAGCATCGGATCGCGGCCCAGATGCGGGGAAGTGGAACAACGAACCGGTTCTGAAGGAAATTCTGGCTCTGAGGCACAGGCTCGCTCTGCTTCTTGGCTTCAAAAACTACGCCGAATACTCACTTGCGGAAAAAATGGCTGAAACGCCAAAGCAGGTAATGGATTTTCTCAACGACCTGGCTTCGCGCTGCCGCAGACAGGGGGAAAGAGATGATCGCCAGCTGCGGGACTTCGCCCGGGACAGTTGTGGCTGCGCCGAACTCAACGCCTGGGACCGCGCCTATTATTCGGAAAAGCTCAAACAGAGCCGCTTCAGTTTTTCCTCCGAGGAACTGCGTCCATACTTTCCTTTGAGCCGGGTGCTGTCGGGACTTTTTGAAACCTGTCGCCGTCTTTACGGCATTACGGTGAAAAAGCGCGAGGACGGGGTGGATCTCTATCACAGCGACGTGTCGTTTTACGATGTGTTCGGCGCCGACGGCGAGCTGCGCGGCGGATTCTACCTGGATCCTTACGCCAGAAAGAGCAAGCGAGCCGGCGCATGGATGGACGACTGCATCGATCTGATGAGACTGTCCGACGGTTCGGTGCGCCACCCGGTCGCGTTTGTCGTCTGCAACTTCAACCCTCCGGTGGGCGGGCAGGAGTCGCTTCTGACTCATGACGACGTGACCACCATATTTCATGAGTTCGGCCATGCCCTCAACCACATCCTTACCAAAGTTGAAGTTGCCGGAGTTACCGGCATCAGCGGAGTGCCATGGGATGCGGTTGAACTCCCAAGCCAGTTCATGGAGAACTGGTGCTGGGAATCCGAGGCGCTAAAATTCATTTCGGGACACGTTGCCACCGGCGAGCCGCTGCCTGACGACAAACTGAAGTTGCTGCTGGATTCCAAAAATTTCCAGTCCGCTCTTTTCGTGCTCAGACAGCTGATGTTCGGTCTGACCGATTTCAGACTTCACCTCGAGTATGACGGAGACAACAAGGATCTGGTCAGGAACGTCATCGATTCGGTGCGCGGCGAGGTATGCGTCGACCAGGTGCCCGAGTACAACCGGTTCGAGGATTCCTTTACTCACGTGTTCTCAGGCGGATACGCCGCAGGATATTACAGTTACCTGTGGGCGGAGCTGCTGTCGTCGGACGCCTTCAGCCGTTTCGAGGAGGAGGGAATTTTCTCGCGCAGGGCGGGAGAGGATTTCATGCGCTGCATTCTTGAAGCGGGCGGCTCTGTTCCGTCAATGGATCAGTTCAGAGCCTTCAGGGGGCGCGAGCCTAAAATCGATGCGCTGCTGCGGCATCGCGGCATAAGTGGATAGTCCGATCGGCGCGCAGACACCGCGGGAAGGCGGCATGCCGCCTTCTTCCGGTCCGCGCCTGCCGGATGGCGCCTGTCAGCTGACTATTTCAGCGGTGATGTTGCGGTTTGTCCGGTCGATGGATTTGAGCCGGACGGTGATTTTCATGGCAAGCTCGTACATAACCTTGCCGTTGTTGTAGATCCTTCCCTCGTCTGAATTCTGGGTTATTTCAGGCGCTTTGTTTTCGTTGATGGACTGGAACGGAATGAACACGCTGGCCCCGTTGGCGAGCAGTTGGGCCTTGACTCCTCCCCGCTGCGTGATGTCGCAGATCTCAGCCTCGAATTCGGTCCCCTTTTCGATTTCAGGCTCCAGAATATCCATGTACAGCCAGTCGTTGACGTCCCTTTCGGCGTAGCGGTTGACCTTTTTGATCTGGTTCAGCGTGGCCAGCACCTCCTTCTCGTCGTATGCCGGCAGAGGAGCACCGGTGATCACGGACTTGATCAGACGATGGTTGATCATGTCGCCGTATTTTCTGATTGGCGAGGTCCAGGTGGCGTAATTCTTCAGTCCAAGTCCGAAATGTTCCGCCGGCTTGCCGACGACCTCGGCGGGAATGTAGAACTTTCTCAGCCGCATATCCAGATATCCGGTAGGCTGCTGATCGGTTAGACTCCTGATCCTGAAGAAGCCTTCCATCGTTCCCAGTTCCTCCTTGGTGGCATCGGTAATGCCGTTGCGGGAGAGATGCTTCAGCACCAGATCCAGCTTTTCGCTGTCAAAGCCGGTATGCCGGTTGAAAATGCCCCTGCCAAGCTTTTCGGCCAGAAAGTCGCCGGCGCACTCATTGGCGATGATCATGCATTCCTCGACGATCTTGTTGGCTCCTCTCCTGTATTCCACCTTCACCCCGGCCGGACTGCCGTTTTCGTCAAGCTCGATTTCGTAGTCGGGCTTGTCCTTGAACAGCACGGTGGTTTTAGATCTCTGCTTCGCTCTTCTGACGGAAAATTCCTGAAGCGTTGTCAGCTCTGTTACGAGCCACGGGTCAGGATTGAGATTGTCGGATTTTCCGTTTTCCAGAAAGTCGGACACGTCGTCATATGCCAGTCTGGCGCGGGATCTGACGGTTGCGATGGAGAATGCGCAGGGCTCGTCGCCGTAGAGAGAGCCGTCCTTGGCCACGTTTATTCTTGCGACCAGCGCAGGACGATCCTCCCCTTCCATGAGCGAGCACACGCCCTCGCTCATCACGTGAGGAATGATAGGGATGTTGAAGCCCGGCAGATAGCAGGTGAAGGCTCTTGATGCGGCCTCCTTATCCATCGGGGAACCGGATTCGATGAAGGATGTCGGGTCGGCGATGGCCACATACAGCGTCCAGTAGTCGCCGCGATCCTCGATGCAGACGGCATCGTCCATGTCCCTGGTGGAAGGACTGTCTATGGTGACGAAGGGAATCTCTCTGAGATCCTCTCTCGGGTGATGTTCAAACTGTTCCAGCGATACGGGATCCGGAGGACACTCCACCGGCAGATCGTATCTTTTCAACGATACCAGCCATGGAATTTTCGGATCATCCGCATGCGCTATCAGTTCCTTGACCAGCAGAGATGCTTTTTTGTCAGACTTCTCGAGCGGGTGATCGCCAAGTCCGATCTTGACCCAGTCGCCGTCCTTCGGCTCCAGCTGGCGGATGGCGTTGGGAACCTTGGCGAATATTTTTTCGCGGTATCCCTGAGCGTCCACGTCGACGTAAAAGTTCTTGTCCTTCGGGTTAAGAAAAATTCTGCCCACATTGCTGGTTATGTAGGGAGTTATCAGCTTGCTTGGAAAGGCCTGTTTTCTTCCCTGTTTGTCCTCGATGATCCTTGCTGTGATCCTGTCTCCCGGAAACACCTTTCTCATTTCCGCAGGAGGAATGAAAAATGAATCTCCGTTGCTGGTTTCGAGAAATCCGTATGATTTGTCAGTCGCTTTTACGTTGCCGTCTCTGGTTGGCGCATTGTCAGAAGCGGAATCCGAAGTGGTCTGTTTGCCGTTCTGCGGTTTGCCTTCGTTCATCTGAGATTTCAACTGCTGAAGGACGGCCAATGATGCTGAATCTAACATTTTCCACCTGTTATGGGTTTGAATTGAATTGAATTGTGTTGTTTGCTCGGGCGGAGCCTGAACTTTGTATTCTGTGCTTTGTGGCGTTTTAAAGCGTTTATCGAAGGCTTCGCCGCCGTTGCTCGGCCGCTGCGCGCCTGGATGAAAAGAGTGCCGGGTGATCCGAGTCGTGTATTTTACATTATTGCCTTTATATCTGCAATGAGGCGGCATTCGAAAGGTCCGCGCCATTTTGGGGCGGCGCGGGCGGGGACAAGGGGTGGTTTGAGAAAGACGGGAACGTTCGAGAAGGTTACTGGCTTTCCCAGATGACCGTAAGCAGCTTCTTGTCTATTTCCGCAGTGCCAGGTTTGAAAAGGTTGTATTTGAAGTAGCGCTCGCAGTCGATGCCGTAGACGGTGAACGTCTCGTGGCGCTGAGCCAGGACCTGAAGATTGTAGTTGCCAAGCTGAGACTCCATGGCTGTCTCAAGAACGGTTTTGATGTTGAGAGGGCTGCACTGTTTCACCAGATCGAGGGTCTTGTTCAGCCCGCCAACCAGGGATGGCTTGATTACTACGGTGAGATTGGGCAGCTTTCTCCAACGATCGAAAGGATAGTAATGCAGTATCTTGTCGATTCCGACGGGAATTCCGGTGGACTGGGCGACCGCCTCGATGTCGTCGATTGAGCGGCACATGTCTTCCACATAAAGAATGTTGTCGGATGGAAGGTGACTTACCATGGTGTACGCTTCCTCTCTGGTCCAGTTCATGGAGGCATCGAGGATAAGCTTGATGTCGGGAGCCTTCTTGCAGATTTCCTTGATGAGTCGGAGCTCGTCTCTCATGGTGTAGCTGCCTACGATGAGTTTGGCCACCCGGGGGTAATCACCCAGCATCTGAAACCATTCGTACATGATCTGCTTCGGAGTTCCCAGCAGTATCCGGTAGGTTTTGCTGAATTTCGAATAGAAGCTTATATCCTTAAAGTACAGCGTAAAGGTGGCTAGTTATCACCCAAGAATTTGGCATAAAATTTTCATATAAACTAACCTTTGTTAAGTGCACCCTTGTACCCAATAACTTCCAAAAATTTTAGATCACGTTTGATCTGCTCAG
>JAFURY010000034.1 GCA_017480795.1 Succinivibrionaceae bacterium | reverse complement strand
TCCGTTTCTCGCCTATTTTACTATACCCAGCAGCGTTCGAGTACTGGTATTACGTAATACTTACACAATAATATTAGTAATGACATTATATGTCACATTCCAATTTTGTGACGGACTTCACAAAAGATCCCGGGGTATACGAAGCCAAAAATAAGTGAGCATTTTTATTCATTTTTAGCAATAATCTGATTATCGGGTATTGTAATAAAAATTCCCAAATATTCTCCAACAATACCAAATTATTAGAAAATGGTATTGGAGTACTCAGGATATTCTTATTAATCATAGTATAATAGTTTCTCAAGCCCGGTGTAGAAACTTCAGTACTATTTTTATTGGATATAACCGTTTGAAGAGCTCTGTCATAATACATAAACTGTTGCAAGAGCGTTGTTACAGAGAAATACCCAATCAATTCATTCTTAGTTCCAACTATTACTTTTTTCCAATTTTCTTTAAATAAATTTTTCTCATCTTCCGCACATTTCGAAAAAGCTAAAGAGCAGATTACATCCGCATCCTCAAGTGGACATCCTTTTGAATTTAAAGAATTAAATATAGCAACAGCCTGGTTTATATTACTACTTGAAATTTGTATTATTTTACAATCATCTAAAAACGTGGTTATAAATT
Organism: Succinivibrionaceae bacterium; assembly: GCA_017480795.1. Lineage (GTDB taxonomy): Bacteria > Pseudomonadota > Gammaproteobacteria > Enterobacterales > Succinivibrionaceae > UBA2804. Next base: position 33,073 of record JAFURY010000034.1, on the reverse strand, counting down.
TTGACAAATATTGTATTTTTTGTGTATTATTTTCAAAGTCATCATCCAACTTTTTCTTTATATTAAAATAGAAGAACTTAAGATTCCGAAAAAAAATTAGTATACTTATTATCTTTATGTGCTCTTTTTCTTTTCTTTACTTTACTTTCAGCATCACGATAATTACATGCTCCAAAAATATTTGGCCAATCATCAAAATCAGTCTCATTCATTGAATCATTACTTAGTATACAATGACAATCCTCATATTTAAAGTTTCTAATAAAAGAAGCAATATTATTTTTATCTATTTTGTACAAAACACATAAAACTTCCTTTAGTCTATCCTTTATCATATCATTACAATCTTCATTTAAGGAATTTGAGCAAAGCACATAGTCCTCTAAAATATAATGAAGAGCCTTCAACAATAATAAAAAAGTTGTTGTTCTCTGCTGACCATCGATTATCAGTTGATCGTTACTTTCAGTTACAGTTATCAAATTTCCAAAAAAGTAGGCATCGTAATCACTACCATTATTTTCGATATAATCAAACAAATCCTCTAATAATTTATCACAGTGTTCCTCTGTATTCCAATTGTATGCCCGTTGATAACTTGGAATTACAAATTCTTCTCCCTGTTTAAGAGTAAGATAGCTTTTGATATCTTTTGCTTCCGGTTTCATATCTATTGTATTTGGCATTTTTATATCCTTTTCAAGTAAAAACGCCATAGATTTTATATCAACAAGCATACGGGGGGGGGGGGAGATCAATCTCACAATTTCCAATTTTTCTATTATGTCCGACTTGCTATGTCGTGTTGCCACTAAGTAACAAGAGCTGCAACATGTCTTGACCCTCACTTTGAATATTATGCACTCTAACCTAATGATCAAAATGGTAGCCAGCACAGATGTCCAATTAACAACACGCACCTTGCTTACATTTCTGCAATCTTCATAGGAACATAAATAGTTTTTTGACCATCAAATATTCACAACAAGCACATTTATTGCGTAATTAAGTTCATTAAATCATAGAATCACTCAAACAAGAATCCCGGGACTCCAGACCGAGTTCCCGGGATGTCAAACTGGCTACGCCAGTTGTCAGAAGAGACGCCTGATCCTGCAAGTGGCTTAACAGGCCGAATGCTCTTTTTCTGATTGCGTGTTTTGTGCTCTATAAACTGGTCGGAAAATCGTTGTAGGTGTCAATGCAAATATCAATCACCTTCTCCAATTCCTGAACCAGAAATCCTTTTAACAAAGCGTCCTCCGGCATTTTTTCAACCGCTTTTCTGACCGCTTCGCCCAGCATAGCGTATTCTTCTTCTTTTTCAAAACTTCCCTGTTTTCCAGACCTTTTCCTGGCTTCGTCATGAAAGTTGCGGATATTGCGAAGCAGTTCTGAGTACTCTCCAAGCGGCCTGCAAGCCTTCAGCAAATCCTCGTTGTGTCCCCGGTTGATGTTCAGCATGACAACGGTTGCGCCATCGCATTTCTGATGGTTTTCATCAAACCTGGCCAGTACGCCCTTCCTGACGATCTTTGACTTATTGACCGCCAACACTTTTGTGGCATTTTCGAGACCGGCCTTTTCATCATCGGCATTCAGCAACACCGTGTTCCTGTCAACAATCGTTATATCCTCGGTCTCCTGCTCTCCTTCGTGAAAGCAGATGAACTGAGGCGCAGGAAAACGAACCGGCACCGGACTGTCCAAATCCAGGTTGTGTTTTGTTATATACTTGGAGTAAACCAGGCCGAAATACAGTTCAAACCGGAACGGCAAATTCGGGCCAATCGAGTTCTGAGCCTCATAAAAATAAATAGCGTCTCCGACCTGAAAGAAGAGAGTGTACTTGGCGCAAATTCTGACCAGTTCATCCACCGTTATCATTTCAATGACATCTGGATTATCGTAGTGCTCCGCGTTGAGCACGTTGAACAGCTCAAGCAGCCAGGCTTTATTCCGCCCGAACACGAATTTGAAAAGTCCTTCCGTGTTCTCCCGGTTCGTCGCCGACGTCTTCTGTGATCCGGAAACTGCCGCCGGCTTCGCAGCCGATACCGCATCAGATTTTTTAGTATTTTTTCTCATAGGTCGATCTATCCTCAAAATAAGCGCTGTCCGTCCGGAACCAGATGTCCGCCGCCGGACTCTTGTCGCCGGCGTTTTGCCGCTCCAGATCAGTTGCGGCGGCGTTGCGACGGCGAAAAAGCGAAACACCATCCGCAAACAACAGGCAAATGGCATTGCCTGTCATTGCACAGCCGGCCTCTACGGTCGCATCCGCATTTCCGGTTGCGGACATGCGCAAAAGTGCAAACGATGACTTCAGCCTTCAATGCGCGCGCCGGGTCCAGGCCGGCTGCCGGCGATTGAGCTTCAGTCGCCAAATAAAAGTTATTCTTTACTCAAAGTATATTCCATTCCGAACACTATTGCAAGAATTGATTTTACACAACACAAAAATTTTTATTTCGGACCTTTACCGCGCAAAATTCAGAGACGACATCAGAACCATTGCCGCTCTCCAATCGGCGCTGCTCCTCAATCGCATTCCTGTTTTCATGAAGCGGCAGAATCCAGGCCGGCAGACGTCCTGATCGCGACAGAGCACCACTGGCCGGCAGTCCATGAATTTTGGTTCAAAGCCCAAATTTTCCAGAATTTGCCGGAAGTGAAATTTTGGGAATTAAAAATTATTTCACGGCCTAGGAGCGCCGCCCTTGTTCCATGTCGGCCCCGTGTCTGCGACCCGGCGGAGCGGATATCATGATGTTTTGAGCTGTACTGGACATAATTAGAACCATAGAAACATCTTTCCCGTTAGTGATTTGCAATCCGGTGTTTTAATTTATCATTCCGCATCTGCAGTTTTCACGGATCCGTGATTCGCAAGGGTTTGCAGCAGTTCCCAAAGATAAAACACATATTCTAAAGATCCCGTTTTATGCTCCTGTCGCGCCGAAAATCACGAGGCCGATATTGATTTTTTAGATTTTTAATGTAACTTTATCTTCAGACCCGTCAGAATGCCTTCAGGCGCGAAACGTCCGTTTTTTTTTTCATTGTCAGCTGACTTTGGATTTTAAAAGACGCCGCCGTTCCTGAATTTTCCGACGGGGTTTGACGATTTACCGCAGGGCTCCATAAATCGGCCGGTTCCGGCCAGGCGCGGAAGGTTTTCCTTCTGCGTCATCCGGCGGACCTGGCTCCGAGCGTCACCAGTCCTGCGATACTCAGGTTCAGCATCCTTACAGGAACAACATACCCATGCTAAACATTCCAGAAGAACAACTCTACGCGCCGGCGGAATGGACCAACGCCGGCGAGGGTTTCACCGACATTCTCTACCACAAGTCCAACGACGGCATCGCCAGGATCACCATCAACCGTCCAGAGGTCCGCAACGCCTTCCGTCCGAAAACCGTAACGGAAATGATCGCGGCGGTCAACGACGCCCACTACGACGAAAACATCGGCGTGATAATTCTTACCGGAGCAGGCGATCTGGCCTTCTGCGCGGGAGGAGATCAGAAGATCCGGGGCGACTACGGGGGATACAAGGATGAAAACGGAACCCATCATCTGAACGTGCTGGAGCTGCAGCGTCTCATCAGAACCTGTCCGAAACCGGTCATCGCCATGGTGGCGGGCTACGCGGTAGGCGGCGGCCATGTGCTGCATCTGATGTGCGATCTCACCATTGCAGCCGACAATGCCAAATTCGGTCAGACCGGCCCCAGGGTCGGCTCCTTTGACGGCGGCTACGGCGCAGCCTACATGGCAAGAATCGTGGGACAGAAAAAAGCCCGGGAGATCTGGTTTCTCTGCCGAATGTACGATGCCAGGCAGGCCCTTGACATGGGACTGGTGAACGCCGTGGTGCCCCTTGCGGATCTGGAAAAGGAAACCCTCCGCTGGTGCCGGGAGATCCTTGCCAACAGTCCGATGGCCATCCGCTGCATGAAGGCGGCCCTCAACGCCGACTGCGACGGTCAGGCGGGCCTGCAGGAGCTGGCCGGCAACGCCACCATGCTGTTCTACATGACGCAGGAGGGACAGGAAGGCAGAAACGCCTTCAACGAAAAGCGCCTGCCGGATTTCAGCAAATTCAAGCGAAACCCTTAAAAAATGGCGACATCGACGGAAAGCGGGTTCCGGATCACCAGGACACCGGACAGATCCGCAGGAAAGCCATGAAAGATCGGATCAGAATCGAATCCTTCAGTCTGGATCTCAGACGCCGGATCAGGTGCGGCCAGGCGCGGATCTCAAGCCGCGGCGGCTGTTATCTCATGGACAGCGACGGATTCGTATCGGAATGCTCTCCCCTAAACGGCTTTTCAGCCGAAACCCAGGAGGACATTCTCTCAAGCGGGGCCGATCCCCGCTTCCCGTCCGCCTCCTTCGCGCGCTCGGTCCTGAGCAGGCGTCTGCGTCCTGCCGCGCCGGAAACGGACTACGTCTACATCGGATCCGGCGAGGATCTGGATGCTTATCTGAAAACGCATGCCGGGGCGAATACGACAGAAACTCAGAATCCCGCAGCGCGGAGCGAGGACATGACAGAGGAACTGCTGGCGGCCCAGCGGAAAGTCGAATCCCCGGCGGGAGCCGAGGTTTCCGATCTGCTGACGGAAAGTCTGTCAACGCCGGCAGTCCGGAGCGCAAATTCCGGGCCGTCGCCGCATCAGGGCTCAAAAAAAATCTTCAAAATCAAAGTGGGAAGACTCGCCGGAATCCGGGAGCTTGAACTGATTGACCGCATTGACCGGCTTTTTCCCGACGCCGGCTACATACTCGATGCCAACATGAACTGGACTTTCAGGCAGGCGGAGGATTTTCTGGGCCAAATGCCCGCCGAAAGGATCCTTTACGCCGAAGATCCCCTGCCCGACCCCAAAGACTGCGCCCGGCTTGCGGACAGAACCGGCATCGGCATCGGCGCCGACGAGCTGCTGAGAAGACACGGCGTCAATGGCATTGATCCTCTCACCACAACGGGCTGGGTCATCAAGCCAACCCTGGCCGGCAGTCTCGACCGCTGCGAGGAAACCGCGGAAGCCGCCGCAATTCAAAACGGGTATCTCACAGTGTCCTCCGCCTACGAAAGCCCTCTGGGGCTCTGCCTGCTGGCCGCCTGGGCGCGGGATCTGAAACGGAAATCCGGCATCAGAGTGCTGCAGGGGCTTGATACCTGCAAAATATTCAAATTCTGAACATGGGTTTCATTCCTGCAAATCGTCAATACGTCAAAACCCAAAGTCGAAAATACAATGAGCAAAGCGCAATGCCCACGAACCTCAAACCTCAAACCTCAAGAAGTCTGGTCCAGGCGTTTTTTGAAACCCTTGTTCGTGATAGCATCCGACTGGCGAATGGCCAACAGCGACGGATGCCAGAGCATGATGCAGGATTCCGTCTTCAGTATCCGCCGTGGCGTCTTTCCGAACCTTTCGGAAGCCGGCGCTTCTCTTCAGCAAACTTAAAACCGGAGCACCTCGATGAAAATGCAGATGAAAAAGCTGATAAAAGTCACAGCAGCCTCGCTTCTGTACCTTCTGCCCCTTGCATCCTGCGCGGAAATTCCCCAGGACAAACAGCTGGAGGGAACCTGGATTGAAACCGAAGCCATAGGCGACTACCCCCGCACTGTCCTGCACTTTGAAAACAGCCGGCTGCGTATCGAGAACATGTACGACAAGACAGTAGTCACCGACTATGCGATCAGGGACATACAGGGCGAGGAATTCGCCGTAAGCTACGAGTTCATCCACAAGGTGAAACGCGCCAACGGCAGAATCATCGATCGCAAGGAGCAAGGCGTTCTGTTTTTCCATACCCAGGACGGTCTGAGCATTCTCTCCCAGGACGTGTTCGAATATGACGGCCGGGGAAGGATCTTTTTCGGCGAATTTCTCAAGAAGGACGACTTCAGAGACGGGTTCGTCTCCGACATGAAAAAGCGGCTGAACTCGGCTCCCGCGGTTTCAACCATGATGCGGATGGAATAGGCGGCGGAAGATCCGGCGACGGAAGCCCCGTATCAGCCTCATGCGGGGTATAATGAGACCTGCCTTCAGAAAAGATAATCCCCACAAGGAAAAGCCCAAAGAAAAATTTCAAAAGGAAAATTCATGAAAAAATCATCCGTCGTCATTGCCGCAGCTATCGCTCTTGCGGCTCTTTCAGGGATTGCCGAAGCCCGCCACGGCAGTTCCAGCGTCAGAGGCTACTACCGCAGCAACGGCACCTATGTCGCTCCCCACCACCGCTCCGGCCGCGACGGCTATCACAACAACAACTGGTCGGTGAGAGGCAACACCAATCCGTACACCGGACGCGCCGGCACCAGGGAAAGATGGTAGGCTGACGGAATTTTCTCATATCGGTTTGTAAACATGTACTGCGACATCAATCGGAAGACAGCGGATGAAAGGCGCATCCTCAGCCCGCTGTCCGTCTTTGGCGCAAAAACCCCCGACGCCCCGGCGATGATATGGAAAAATCAGTCTGTGAGCTACCTGCGGCTTCTTGAAACTGTCATGAAAAACGCCGCGCGGCTGAAGGCGATGAATCTGCCCCAGGGGCCGGTGATAGCCGTTTCCTCCACCACCCCCGCGCTGCTTCTTCTGATCTGGTCCTGCTTTCACGCCGGCATTGAAATCTGCCCGGTGAATCCCGGATTCGCCCCCCGGCAGCTGGAAGCCATCATCGAAAACCTCCGTCCGGCCGCCTGCTGGCTCCAGGCGGATCTGCCGGGGCGCCTCAGGATTGAGAATGTTTTCGCCCATGTCCCGAGGCTTGAGCCTGATTTTGCCCTGAACGGAGAGACTGCCGAAAACATTCATCAAGAGCCGCTTTATCTTGATCTCCTCAGATCCGCCGATCTGATCCTCACCTCCGGCAGTTCAGGCGCGCCCAAGGCGGCGGTCCATCGTCTTGCCAACCATTTCGCCAGCGCCGACGACAACGATCCGCTGTCGCCGGACGACCGCTATCTGCAGTCCCTGCCCATGTTTCATATCGGAGGTCTGGCCATCGCTTTCCGCTGCTTCCGCGCCGGCGCCGCCGTAGTCTTCAGAGATCCGGCGAAAAATCTTGCCCATGAAATTCTCCGCCACCGGATCACCCATCTGTCGCTGGTGCCGACCCAGTTCTACCGGCTTCTGAAGGAAGGCTTCGATTTCAGAAAGACCGCCCTGAAAAAGATCATGCTTGGAGGCGGCGTCATCACCGCAAAACTGCTGGAGGACGCGTTGGCATCCGGCGTATGTCCCCATGTCAGCTACGGCATGACTGAAACCAGCTCCCAGATCTGCACCAGAAAAATCGCATCCGCCGCGGACATCAGCGATCTTCATGCCGGTCCGCCTCTGAAGCATCGGATCGTCGCCGTGGACAAGGGGGAAATTCTGGTAAAGGGGGACACTCTCTTTATGGGCTACCGCAGAAACGGCAGAACGGAACTCCCGCTGGATGAAAACGGATTTTTCCACACCGGGGACACCGGAAGTCTGAAGCATGGCTGCCTGTATGTCACCGGCAGAATCGACAGCCGGTTCGTCTCAGGCGGCGAGAACATCCAGCCCGAGCCCATCGAAAGACTCATCTGCGAGCTCTCAGGCGCATCAAGGGCCATCGTGACGGGAGTCGAGGATCCCGAGTGGGGCATGATGGCCGTGGCGGTTACCGACGCAAGCGCGGAGGGACTTAAGGAAAAGCTCAAGGAAAATCTTGCGCCTCACCAGGTGCCGAAGGTTTTTCTTCCCTGGCCGAAAGATGCTGAAACAGGCCTGAAAGTCAGCCGCCATAAGATCCGTCAATACGCATCCGACATGTTGCAAAAGGGCGCGTCATGAGCAGAGAATTGCAGGAAAAACTGGCCGCAGCCATCCGTAAAGGCGAAAATACCGTAAGCCTGAGGCAGGCTCCCCTGCCCCCCGCCTCTCTTGCGGGATCCGCGCCCTGGCTCGTCAGCTGGTTCGCTGCGGCCAGCATCTATCCGAAAATCATGTACCGGCTCCGGTCCGGAAGCGAAATTCTTTTCGCTTTGGGAAAGTGCGGGATGCTGTCATCGGATTTTGACTCAGCCAGCGCCGCGTGCTTCAGAGGCGTATGCTTTCCCGGCGCCGAAATGACCGGAGTCTGGGAAGGCTTTGAAAAAAGTTTCGATCACGCCCCGCAGCTGCTTCTGACAGCGGGAGACGGCGGCCTTGAGGCCGAGATTTACGAAGCGGATCCCTACGCCAGGTCCGAGCTGCTTGATGCGCTGTCGAATCCTCCGGACGAGCCGCTGGAGGCTGCGCTCAAGACAGATCCCGCCATCGCTTCCCCGGCTGCCGCACTTATCCTGGCCCATCATCCCGCCGAGGACGAATACCGCAGGGCCTTTGATCAGGTCATGGAGTTTATCGGCGCAGACGAATCCCTCAAAACGGTACTGGCGCGGCGCACCGATCTGTGCTGCCCGATGAGCGCCCGCGGAGCCCTGGAAAGGCTTCTTGAAACCAAAAACCCGGGCTATCTGTATTTTTACGCTCCGGACGAATCGCGCTTTTACGCCGGTGTTTCTCCGGAACGTCTTTTCCGAAGAAACGGACCGCTCGTTGAAACCGAGGCTCTGGCAGGCACCTCGGTCAATACCGCCCCCGCCTGCAGAAGATTTGAAAGCAGCCGGAAGAACCTCAACGAAAACTCGCTGGTAAGCGACTGGATCGCCCGCGCTCTAAAGCCGGTGACGGAATCGGTAAAAGTCAGCCGGCAGGAAATAATACCCTCAGGCTCCCTGCTTCACATGAAAAGAGCCATCCAGGGCAGACTGACAAATCCCGCCACTTCGGATCTCGACCTCATCAGGCTGCTGCATCCCACTCCGGCCATGGCAGGCTGCCCCCAGAGCGCAGCTCTTGAGCTCATCAGCCGCTGCGAAAACTTTTCCCGGGGATGGTATGCGGGAACCATGGGAGTTCAGAGGGGAGCGAGATCGGAATACTGCGTCCTTATCAGAGGCATCGCCGTATCGGGGGACAGGAGAAGCATCTTTGCCGGATCCGGCATAGTCAGCCGATCAGACTGCCGCCAGGAATACCGGGAACTTGATGCCAAGCTGGCAAGCATCCTTGAGAATTTCGGTCTGGCGAAAAAGCGCTGAGTTAATGGCGCTTATCCCTGATCCGCCGCAGCGCGGCAGCGCAGGCGGATGGAGGGCGAAAGCGACGCCTGGCGCAAGGCGCGCATAATTGTCATGCCCACATTTCAACTTTCCGGCCCGGCCGGAACCACCGGAGAAACAGAAATTGCAGCAGTCAGACACCAGCGATGCCCACCGCGGCATCGCCTTTTACAACAATCTGTGGGCCGGAATTCTTGTGGAGGAGCTCAGAAGAGGCGGCATCAGCGACTTCTGTATCGCCCCGGGTTCCCGATCGGCGCCTCTTGCCATCGCCTGCGCCGAAAATCCCCACATCCGCGTTCACCTTCATTTTGACGAACGGGGACTTGCCTACTACGCGCTGGGACTGGCCAAGGCCACGGGAAAGCCGGTGGCGGTGATCACCACCTCCGGCACCGCGGTGCCAAATCTGCTGCCTGCCGTCACCGAGGCATTTCTGACCCATGCGCCGCTGATCCTGCTGACGGCGGATCGTCCGGCGGAGCTCACGGATTCGGGTGCCAACCAGGTCATCCGCCAGCATGAAATTTTCGCATCCTGCACCATCTGGCACATAACCATGGCCGAACCATGCAGCCGCATCGACACGAGATACGTGGCCGCAATCGCCGCCAGGGCAGCCGACAGCGCCCGCCGCGCCGCGCTTCCGGTTCATCTCAACTGCCCCTTCGCCGAGCCGCTGTACGAGACGCCTGACGCGGCGGCTTTCGAGCGGCTGAAGGAGCTGGCGGACTTTGCCGGCGGGGATCGTCCCAGAGCAAACCGCCGTGGCGCCGAAAGCGCCGAGGCGGAAATCCGTCTGCACCGCGACGTCGCCGAGGCTCTTGCCGGCCCGGGGATCATTCTGGCGGGGCGGCTTGAAAGCAGAGACGAGGCCGTTGCGCTCCTTGAAATCGCGGATCATCTGGGATGGCAGGTTCTGCCTGACGCCCAGTCCCAGCTGCGCCAGAGCGGAAAAGCGCTGATGTACGCGGATCTGCTTCTCGAATCCCCAGGCTTCAGAAACGCCATGGAGGCCATGCCCGCGGCGCTGATCTTCTCAGGCCGGTTCGTTTCCAGAAATTTCCTCCGTCTGGCCAAAGGACGCGAAGGCCGGAAAACCGTCATGGTTTACCCGTATTCCGACTACCCGGATCCGGATTTTTCAGCAGACATGCTCTGTCAGTGCTCATGCCGGGATTTTCTCCGGGCGCTAAGGAAACAGATCCCCCGCAGAGGGGGAGCGCAGGAGGCCAAAGGCGATCTGACATGCCTTCTGAACCGCATGGTCTCGGCGCTGGTCGACGGCTTCTGCGAAAACTTCAGCGAGGTTTCCGTCATCCGACATATCAGCCGCCTGACGGGGCCTCTTATGCTGGGCAACAGCCTGCCGGCCAGGATCTTCAGTCTGGCCGCCGATGAAAACTCCGCAGGTCTGGTCTATTCAAACCGCGGCGCCAGCGGCATTGACGGCGTTACCGCCACCGCCGCCGGAATAGCCGCGGCAGAGAGCCACAGCGTCACGCTGCTCACCGGCGACACATCCGCCCTGCACGATCTCAACAGTCTTGCTCTGGCGGCCAGCGAAAAGCTCTGCGTCCTGGTCATCAACAACTCCGGGGGCAACATTTTCGCAACCCTGCCTGGAGCCGGCGCATCGAACCATCTTGAAAGATACTTCGCCCTGAGGCACAGTCTTAACTTCAGACACGCCGCCGCCATGTTCGGCCTGGAGTACCATCCGGTATCATCCCTGGAGGAACTCGATGCCGTCTATCCGCCCAGAGAGAAAAAGGCCATGCTGCTGGAATGCGAAATTCCGTGGAACAGCACGCCCCGGCTGGTGGCCCGGCTGAAAGAGGCGGCGCGGAAGCTTGAACTGCCGGAGCTGACCGGTATCAGTAGCGCGTCGCTCGAACACGCTGACAGCTGAGCGAAAAAACCGCCGCCGTGGCAAAAATTCCCGCGCAAAACATTGAATTGCGGGAAAACGCCTCCATATACAACTGTAAAAAGAAAAATCAGGCGCAAGCCTGCTTTGCAATATCAAGCCGAATTTAGAGCAATAGAATGACAGACAACGAGAACAAGTCTCCTGAAGAAAAGCAGGAAACCAGCAACGCCCCGCAGCCCGAAAACACCGCGGCAGACGGGACCGTGACTGCCGAGAGCGGTCAGGAACAGACCGCCGCAACCAGCGGAAATGAAAACGCTGACGACAGACAGGAGAAGTCCGCGGAAAACGGCGGATCAGCGTCCGACGGCGATCAAAAGCAGCCGCAGGAGACGGACGCCCATGCCGCTGAGGAAAGGCCGCTGTCCAGCGACGAGCTGCTGGCCGCCGCCGCCAACACCCTGTTTCCGCAGGTAGGCGCCGACACCGTGCTGGCCGACGCATCCACCATCCGCCCGGAGCAGGTGTTTGTCATTCCGGTCTACGGCCGTCCTTTCATTCCGGGACTTATCCTGCCGGTGCAGGTGGCCACCAAGCCATGGAAGAGCACCTTCGATCAGATCCTGAAAAAGAAAAACAAAGTGCTGGGTCTGTTCTGCGTGTCCGCCGAGGGCGACGGCACCGACAAGCCTGAAATCATCGATCAGGAAAGCGCCCTGCTGCAGAAAATTCCGAAGACCGGCTGCCTCATCCGCATCATTCACGCACGGATCAGCGAAAACGAGATTCAGTTCATCGCCGAAGGCATCTGCAGAATTCAGATCGGCAAATTCGTCAATACGGACCATCCGCCGTTTCTGGCCCATGTGACCTATCCTCAGGCCGCCAACGAGACCGGCGCCAGCGGCGATGACATCAAGGCCCACGCCATGACCGTGGTGAATTCCATCCGGGAGCTGCTGCCCCTCAATCACATTTACTCCGACGAGATCAAACAGTTCACTCTGAAGTTCTCTCCCAACAAGCCGGCGGAGCTTGCCGACGGCGCGGCGGCCCTCACCACCGCCACCGGACGCGAACTGCAGGAGGTGCTGGATGCCACCGACATTCTCACCCGCCTGAAAAAGAGCGCCGAACTGCTGATGAAGGAGGTGGAGATCGCCAAGCTCCAGAACGACATCCGCAACACCGTGGAGGAGAAGATTTCCAAGAGACAGCGCACCTACTTTCTCAAAGAGCAGCTGAAGGTCATCCGCAAGGAGCTGGGTGACGACGACGATGACGACGAGCTGGACTTCAACAACAAATCCCTGCTTGATTTCGCCATGAAGCTGGAGAACCGCTGCCTCAATCTGAAAATGCCGGAGCACGTGAAGGAGCACTATGCGGAGGAACTGAACAAACTCAAGCTGATACATCCAAGCTCCCCGGAGTACGAGGTGGTCTGCACCTATCTTGACTGGCTGACCCAGATACCGTGGGGCATCGAGAAGGAGGAGAATCTTGATCTCAAGCATGCCCGCAAGATTCTGGACGAGGATCACGACGCCATCGATGAGGTCAAGGATCGCATCATCGAATTCATCGCCCTGGGCCAGAAGAAAGGCTCCACCTGCGGATCCATTCTGCTGCTGGTAGGACCTCCTGGCGTGGGCAAGACCTCAGTGGGCAAATCCGTGGCCCGTGCCCTGGATCGTCCGTTCTTCAGATTCTCGGTGGGGGGACTCAGAGACGAAAGCGAGGTCAAGGGACACCGCCGGACCTATATCGGCGCCATGCCGGGCAAGCTGATCCAGGCTCTGAAGCAGTCCAAGTGCATGAATCCGGTCATCATGCTGGACGAGATCGACAAGATCTCCAACAGCAACATGGGCAATCCTTCCGCCGCTCTGCTGGAGGCTCTAGATCCGGAGCAGAACGCCAACTTCCTGGATCACTACGTGAACCTGGACGTGGATCTGTCCAAGTGTCTGTTCATCTGCACCGCCAACACCACGGAAACAATTCCGCCGGCGCTTCTGGATCGCATGGACACCATCAGTCTCAGCGGCTATCTCGAAAAGGAGAAACTGGCCATCGCCAAGCATCATCTTCTGCCGCGGCTGCTGAAGGATGCCAAGCTCGCCAAAAAGGACGTGAAGTTCCCGGATGCCACCCTCAAGGCGCTGATCGAGAACTACGCCCGGGAAGCGGGTGTAAGACACCTGGAGAAGCTGCTGGCCAAAATCATCCGCAAGCTGGTGGTGAAGCTGATTGAAAAGCCGCAGGAGGAGCCGGTCACCATCGCTCCGGAGGATCTGTACGAATATCTCAAGAGTCCTCTGTTCAGACCTGACGACGAGTTGTCGGGAGTGGGCATATCCACCGGTCTTGCCTGGACCGCCATGGGAGGAACCACCATTCCGGTGGAGGCCGCGCTGGTGAACAACTCAAGCGCCGGCATCAGCCTCACCGGCTCTCTGGGGGACGTGATGCAGGAGTCGGCCCAGATCGCCTACAGTTTCCTCTGCTCCCACTTCGCAAACTACTCCAATGCGGAAAAGAACTATTTCGACACCGCCAAGATCCATCTGCACGTGCCGGCGGGAGCAATCCCGAAGGACGGACCTTCGGCTGGCATCACCATGGCCACCGCCATGCTGTCCCTGGCCCTGGGCAAAGCGCCAGAAAAAGGCTATGCCATGACCGGCGAGCTGACCCTCACCGGCAAGGTTCTCGCCATCGGAGGCATCAGGGAGAAGACCATGGCGGCCAAGCGCCTTGGCATCAAGAAAATCATCTGCCCTAGGAAGAACGAGAACGACGTGAAGGATCTGCCGGACTTTGTGAAGGACAAGATGGAATACTTCTTTGTCGACACCTACGACGAGGTGGCGGAGCTTCTGTTCCACGCCGTGTCCGAGAAGACTGCCGGCGCAGTCAAAAAGGCCAAAGGCAAGGCGAAAGACGGAGCCGGCAAAAAGAAAAAGGATCAGAAAGATCCAAAAGAGCAGAAAGGTCAGAAAGATCAAAAAGATCAGAAAGATCAGAAAGATCAGAAAGATCAGAAAGATCAGAAAGATCAGAAAGATCAGAAACCCCAATCCGAAAGTTGAGCCGCCAGGCGGCCAGGCAGGGATTCCGGCCCTCGCCGACAGGCGGTCAAGGGACTGACAGGAAATTCTGCAATACATCAGAGCGGCCTTGCGGTCGCTCTGTTTTTCCGGGAATTTATCCCGCCTTCGGGGAGAGATCGGCACTGACAGAGCGAAGCGCCAGGGACACGTCATTGAATGCCAAGAGACTTGCCGATGGCACGGGGTCTAAAACAGAAGTTGTTCCCAATCAGCAGGCGCAGAAACATTGGGAACGGCGGATCGAAAAATGCCGGCATGACCAAAACCCGGCGCGCAACGGCAAAAAAACGCAGGATCCGGCGGCAAAGCCTCCTGCAGGCGCTGCAGCGAACCGTCTTGCCGTTTTCAATCAGGATAAACGCAACCGGTCACTTTCCCTTAGGCTGAGTCACATGCGGGATCAGACCGCGTTCGGCGCAGATGGTCTGAATCTCAGGGGGAAGCATGCGGGCATCAACGCACATGCCGTTGAAATTCACCATCCAAAGCAGCGGATTGTTCTCGACATCAGACGGCAGAGTCCACTCAGGATTGGATTGGCTGATTTTCAGGAGTTTTCTCACCTCCGCTGCCTTGCTGGAAACGGTGGTTTTGGCCAGACCGAAAGGTTCGGACAGTTCGTCGGCCGACTTGTGCAGATGTCTGCTCTGGTCGAAAATGAAATTGTTTTGCCCTATCGCATAAACAATACCAGCCGCCCAGATATACGCTCTGCCGTACAAAAGCGGCGAGGGACGCTTTCTGCAAAGCTTCTCAAGCGCATGCAGACACAACTCCTTGTACTCGCTGTTCAGCTGCTCGTCGCAGTAAGGTTCCAGGATCGACTTTATTATATCGTATGTCGTCTGCATCGCCTTTGGCACTGCCATAATTCGCTCCTCCGTTTATGCGCTTGTTCCGGGTCTAGAGATTTCGTCGGATATGACGGTCTTAGCAATTACAACGCAGGCAGTCAGACCGCAATCGCATTGTCCCGGTGTTCAAAAATTCCGCATCGTCATGCCATGATCATATCGCGGGCATACTGGTTCCAGTCAGCAAATTCCTTTTTCATGCCTAGAAACGACCTGTCCTACTATTATCCCGTGACGTTCATATGTTTTATGGTGCTTATCATGATAAAACTTTTATCATCCTTTAGAATCGCGCTGTTTTCTCGAAGTGCAGCGTCGCCACGCATATAAAGGGCGTATTCAAACACCTCTCCATCCGATATCGAGCTGGTGTAAGGGATCTGAGGCAGGAAGTCCTCAAGAAACGTCAGATAGCCGTTTGAGCCTCTCATTTTAAGGTTGGTATTGACTGAATTGTAAAGTTTCAGCAGAAGAGCCACAGTCGAGGAATAAACAATTATTTGATCGTTGCGGTTTTCAAGATTAAAGCCATATTCCTTAATTTCTTGCATGAGGACATCGTTCACTCGCGGATCAACCGTGTATAAAATCGCCTCGGCAAACATCAGATTGTCATGGTTCTCAAATTTTTCCGTTCCAGGATTCTTGCCGGTAAAATAACTGCTGATTCGGTGCAGCGCGAGAAGAATCGCCTCAGACACTCTTCTTGAACTTATCTCCGGGTATTTTTGATGAATTCTATAGAAATTGAGTTCTAAAGCAAAAATCACAAAATCGGCATTAGAATCATCGCTAACATCCGGTACATTAAATTCCTTTTTCACAGATTTGATTATTCTTTCAAACTGATAATATTCCATATTCTTCTTCCCTGCTGTCTATGATTTAAACGGTTTTGAATTCGGTTGCCGCAAAGCTTTACGAAGCGGTTCTTCAAGACCTGACGCTAGCGCATCAACCTCGCTTTGGCATACTGCTCGATGTCCTTGTAACCAAGGGAGCCAAGCCCAACCCGACAGTCGGCGTCCTCCGGGTTCTCTTGAACAATGGGTTCATCTCCAATGATAGGACTGTCCACAGGCACAAAAACGGTATACTCAAAATTATCTTTTTCCATAGCTTCGCTGAAGCTGGGAAGCCGCGGCAAAAATTCGTCAAGAAACACCAAATAGCCGTTTGATCCCTCCTTTTGCATTTGAGCATTGACCAAACGGTAAAGGGTAAGCAGAGCCGTCACTCCTGGAGTATATACCCTGATCTGATCGTCGCGATCTTCAAGATCTAGCCTGCTTTCGGTAAGCATGCCCATCATATCCTTGTTTGAGTGCGGGTCCACCGTGTACAGGAGAGCCTCAGCCATCTTCAGGTTGTCCGCATTTTCAAATCTTTCGGTTCCAGGAGCCTTGCCGGTAAGGTAACTGTTGATTTTATGCAGAACGATAAGAATAGCCTCCGCCACTCTTCCCGAGCTTATTTCAGGATATTTCACGTGAACCTTATAGATATTGTACTCCATGGTATAAACTAGAAATTCATCGGCAGCAATCATATCATCATTCAGATTGAAGTTTTTCTTCACATTTTTTACGATTTTCTCAAACTGATAATATTCCATATTCGCTCCTATCTATGATCAACCTGTTTTCATACCATAAATTTCGCTTAAAGACTGATGGCGCGCCGATACGGTATCCTCAGGAACGGCTCGAACCGTAGGCTGTAAAACGCGCTGATGACAAACAGATCCATGAAAAACAGAGCCGTTTTCTTAAATTCTTCTGAGTCAAGCACAAGACGCCAGTGGATCTTACCAAGTTTTGCGGCCTCAGGCACCCTGCAATCGCATTTGGCAACGAATCCGACCCGCATCCGTCCGTCCGAACGGTTCGAAGAGAACACCAGCGGCATGCGGAAAGACAGAGGCGGCATCAATGCCAGAAACTTTTCATCCGCTGACCGTTCGCGCTCTCCGGCGCGATGCGCGAGATCGGCGCAAACCCGCCTGCAGCGGTCGGCATGCCGGCTTCTGCATTCACAAAACATATCGGACCGGGTCGAACCGGATCGGACCTGACACATCGCTTCGCAACGGCCGCGGCTGCGCCAGGGATGGAGCCGATAGCCCCGCCGGCATGACAGGCCGCTCATCCAGGCCAACCCGCAAAGGCGGCCATATCCCCCTTTACCAGATATCTTCCGCCGATAACCGCCGCTCTGGCATTTACGCCGTGACCGATCTCGCCTGTTTTGAACACCGGCAGATCACGGGGAGCAAATCTGGCAACATGATGGAATATGTCAACTCCCCTGGACTCAAGTTCGGTAAAGGAGCCCAGCACAAGTCCCGAGATCTCTTTCAGTATTCCCAGCTGATCCAGCTGGGCCAGCATGGACAGAAGAAGAGGAACCGAGCCGTGAAGCTGTTCCAGCAGCAGGATCCTTCCCCGGCATGAGGGCATGTAGCCAGTTCCGGCAAGCTTCAGAAAGCAGCGGATGTTGCCTCCCACCAGTTCCCCCGCCATAACATCGCCGCAAAGAAACGTGCCGCGGGGGCTGACCAGCCGATTCTCGGGATCGGAGGATGAAAGAAAGCCGAAAAACTCCCTGACTCGGTTCCCGTCCGCCCCGCGGATCAGATTGAGGGTCTGATACAGGATCGACGCTTTGCCGGCTCTGGCAAGGATGGCGTTCAGCATGGCCGTCAGATCGCTGTAGCCGAACCAGACGGCGCTGGAGGCGCCAAGTTTCTGGAAATCAATCGCCGGCAGCGCCAGATTGCATAGATTGCCCCCGCTGACGTCAAAGACAAAATCGGCATTCCGCAAATTTTCGTCGCGATTGAAGCGTCCTGCTGCGAGAATCGGACTGTACAGGCAATCTTCCTCTGTGCATCGGCTTGGCAGCAGATCGCCGCTTGCCCTGCAGCCATGCTCTTCCAGCAGCCCGGTCAGAACCTTAATTTCAGATCCGAAAGCCTCAGGATCCGAGGGAGGATCGGAAAAAGCCGCCAGCGTCGCTTTAAGCAGCGGAGCTCTCGTAGGGGGCTTCTTCGCCCATGGCGCATTCAAACATGGAACCTTCGCTGACGACTCCTTCACCCATGCACTTTCCGCTGACGGCTCCTTCACCCATATATTCTCCGCTGACGGCTCCTTCACCCATATATTCTCCGCTGACAGATCCTTCGCCAATTCTGCTTTCACCGCTGTTGTCTCCTTCGACCTGTGAGAATTGTCATCGCGTATCATATGATATCAACCCTATGCGACATTGAGGCGGGGCCGCAAACAAAACATGTCATGTTTTCCCGATCCTGCATGTACAATATTTAAGCAACAATATAAAATCCTGACGATCTGTCGTCCGCTTGGCTCGCCAATTCCAAAAATATTTTGTTATAAAATGACAAAATGTGTATCATTACCTTTCAGTACTGCTCAGAACATGCCGTTTTCAGAGAGAAACCCTCTGTCATAATACCCTGTTCAGTTACTTGCGCGCATCACAATCAGAGGTCAAACGATAACAGCGCGGCGTCTTGCGCAACACTGCGTCAGCGGACGCCGGGGCGGCATGGGAAAACAGATTTATGAAAAAATCGGGAACAGGCATCAGCAAAAAACTCTTGAGCCTGAAGATCCTTTTTCTCGGCGAACCTGGTCCGCAGATTGAAGAACACTTCACAAATCTCGGGCTGAACTACACGGTCCGAAGCGAACCGGTCACGCTGGAGTATGTCGCCGGCTCGGGCTTCACCTATGCGGTGGTCTACCGCTACAGTCACCTGATCCCCCGGGATGTCGTCCTTCACCTTTCAGGCAGCATCATCGGTCTCCATCCTTCCCTGCTGCCGCTGAACCGCGGCTTTGATCCGGTATTTTGGACCTTCGCCGACAACACCCCCGCCGGCATCACCATCTATCAGGTGGATAGCGCCCCGTTCGCCGGTGCCATTCTCCTTCAAAAGGAACTGTCCTTCGACCGGGAGGATCCGAACCTTACCCTGGCCGCAGCCGAAACAGCCATCTGTCGCGAAATGGAACAGATGTTCTGCCAGAACTTCAAGTTCATTGCCGAAGACCGGTTCATGAAACGTCCTCAGTATCTTGGCGACGGCTTTCACAGCGCCGAGGATATCAGAGCGTACCAGAGCCTTCTTGAAAACGGAAAAGACGTTCCGGTGGTCCAAATCCGCCAGTTCGCACTGAAACTGGCAGAGGAAGCCGAAAAGGTGAAGACCGCGAAACGCAAAACAAAATAAACGGCGGACAGGCCGGCTTTCGCCGGCTGCCGTCCGGTTGCGGCATCTCTTGTCTCTGCCGTCATGCGTCCTTGCGGCCATGCGCCCAATCTCTCCTTTTCGCAGTTCGCTTTCCATGATCGCTTTCCGCCATGGTAGGATTTTCATGATTTTTCCGGCATCTCCGCGCCGCCATGCGGTGCGTTCCGAAGAAATCATGCCGCGCCTTCCAAAGAAATCGCGCAGTCCCTTCCGAGAAATCGAGCATCCTTGCAGACACCCGTCCGAAATGGCCGCTCCGCCGAAAAAAAACGCGCCGACCGCACCGCCTCACAGGATGTCTATTCCCCGACATTCCGGCCCCGATCCGGCGCCTGAATACCGTCATTTTGTGATCGGAAACAACATTTGTTTGATCCGGAATCCCAAAACCTTTAAAATTCATCAGGGATACTTGCGGGACAGAAACCCCGCCGGATCGCGCCAAAACCACACCAGAAACTCACCGGAAGCAGGATGAATCATGTCACAACAACAAGCCGAAACGCCTGATATCAGGTGTCTTTCACCGGAGGGCATCGCCAAAGCCAGCGAGAGCATCACCGAGCACAAGGCCAACAAGCCGTCCTTCAAGGCCTTTCTCATGGCCGTCAACGCAGGCGCCTTCATCGCCCTGGCCTTCATGTTCTACACCACCGCCCTGGCCGACGGTCACGGCAAGCTGGTAGGCGGTCTGTGCTTCTCTCTGGGACTCATGCTCTGCGTCATCATGGGCGGCGAACTCTTCACCTCCACCACGCTGACGCTGGTTGCCCGCTGCGCAAAACTCACCACCTGGAAGCAGCTGCTGAAAAACTGGACGGTGGTGTATTTCGGAAATCTGGCCGGCGGGCTTGCGGTGGGGCTGCTGGTGCTGCTCTGCCGGCAGTACGATGCCTTCGGAGGCAAGTGGGGAGAGATAATTCTCAACACCTCCCTGCACAAGATATCCCATGTCAGACCAGACGAGCCCTACCTCAGAGGATTTCTTGAGGCCATGACCATGGGCGTTTTCTGCAACATCATGGTCTGCGCCGCCGTATGGCTCAGCTTCGCCGGCAAAACCCTCACCGACAAGATGCTGGCCATGATTTTCCCGGTGGGAATGTTCGTGGCCTCGGGCTTCGAGCACAGCATCGCCAACATGTTCATGATCCCCGCCGGCATCGGCATCGAAAATCTGGCTGACGACTCCTTCTGGCAGTCCATCGGCGCCACCTCCGACAGGTACGCGGCGCTTACCATCAGAAACTTCGTGGTGAACAACCTGATCCCGGTCACCGTGGGCAACATCATCGGCGGCGGACTGATGATCGGCGTGTACAACTGGTATGTAAATCTCAGAGCATCCCAGGGCAAATAGAAAGCCTCGTCCGCCTCGTTATGAACGGCTGACTCCGCTTCAGCCTGCGGTGATCTCCCGGATATCCCGGCGATCCACCGCATATCTGCGGCAGAACTCGTCCATGTCCCGGTCCGAGTTTATCAGCATAGCCTCTCTGAATTTCCCGTTTTTCCGATCTCTGAAGCCGGCCACCTTCTCGCCGGTGCAGATGCCGATGCGAAGCACCGGCTCGTCAGCCTCCCTGTCGTAGGGGGTGACCGGAATTTTCCTAAAAAAAAGCGACGACCAGAAGCCCATATCTATTCTCTGTCCACCACCATCATCATGCAGTTTTTGCAGTCGAAATCCAAATCAAAGATCCGATCACCCACCACCAGCTCCAGCTTTTCGACTTTGCGGACTGGTTTGCGCTTCGGGCACATGCCGAAACAGAAGCGCAGACACTGCCGGCAGTACATCAGCACCGCGCCCTTCTGCCGTCTGCATTCGTAGGCGATGGCCGGATCCTCTATGCCGTGACTGCGGAAAAAGTCCTCCGCGGCGCGGTTTGACACGTTGTACTGGTAGCCCGGACGATCGGGAGCAAGCATGGCGCCGCAGTCGGCATTAATCCTGCGGGCATTGTCCCGCACCGGCTGCGACCTGATCTTCTCCAGCTCGGCAAGCGCCTGATGCCGAAGATCGTTGAGCCGGCTCACCGGCACAAACCAGCCGTAGCCGCAGGACATCTCCAGTTCCTGACAGCGGTAGACACTGCCCCCAAGACGCAGCAGGCGGCTTCTGATGTTCCGCTCCTGAGCCGCGGGATCCCGGGCCCGCTGCAGTTCGTGATCAGGAAGGATCAGTTCTTTTCGCGCCTGGGCTCCCGTCTCGTCACGGACCGAAAGCTCAAAGCCCCGGGGAGTTTCGGCAAAACGCATGAACAGGTCCAGATGCCGCGACGAGGCTCCGTTTGCCGCCACCTCCCGCTCGAAATCCGCATCCTTGTTGCGATAGACGACCATGCCCGGAACCAGATCCCGCGGCAGCTGAAAAACCTCCAGCTCGTCGCCCCGGGCGACGCTTACGCGAAAGCCCTTCAGCTCGCCGCCGGCAAAATAGCTGCATTTGTCCCCGTTGTGAAACTCCACGTTTCTGAAGGCCTTGACCGTCACGACGTTTTTGCCTACGGATGCGATCCTGGCCGCCGCGTCTCCCACGTATTTCGGGGAATCGAAGCAGGCGAAATTCTCTCTTTGACCATGGAGACGGTATTCGGTGAAGCCACGGTTGAAGCTCTTTTTCGGATCGGGCTCAAAAGAGCACTCCACCTGTCCGAAGGAGGAGCGGCGGTATTCGGATCTCCGGGCGAAGATTTCGTCAAGCCGGGCGCGATACCAGGCGGTGACGTTCCGGACATAGCCCTCGTCCTTCAGCCGTCCTTCGATCTTGAAGGATCTGATCCCGGCATCCAGCAGATCCTCGAGATTGGCGGTATGGTTGAGATCCTTCAGGGAAAGCAGATAGCGATCCCTGGCCAGATATTCTCCTCCCGCGGTTCTCAGACTCATGGGCACCCGGCACAGCTGGGCGCAGGCGCCGCGGTTGGCGCTTCTGCCGGTTACGCGCTGGCTGATGTAGCAGCGTCCGCTGACTCCGGCGCAGAGAGCGCCATGGACGAAGAATTCAAGGCGGATGTCGCCGGCGGAGGCGCGGATCTGCCGGATCTCCTCCAGGGAAAGCTCCCGCGGCAGCACCGCCTGACTGTAACCGATGTCCTGGAGAAACCGCACCCGCTGGGGGCTGCAGTTGTCCTGTTGAGTGCTGGCATGGATTTCAAGAGGGGGAAGATCAAAAGACAGGATCCCGGGATCCTGAATGATGAGAGCGTCGGCGCCGGCGTCGTAAAGCTCTCGGACAAGGCTTTGGGCCTCTCTGAGCTCATCGTCGCTTAAAATGGTGTTGAGAGCCACGTGAACCTTGGCCCGGAACTGGTGGGCGTAGCGGCAGAGACTGCCGATGTCATCAATGCTGTTGCCGGCGTTGACCCGGGCGCCGAAGGCCGGACCGCCGATATAGACCGCATCGGCGCCGGAGTCGATGGCGGCCATGCCGCAGGCCAGGTTTCTGGCCGGGGACAGCAGTTCGACCGGCTGGGAACTGGATGATTCGGAATGCATTGCCGATCTTCTCAGCAAGTCCTGATGCTCGCGTCGATGGCCTTGAGAGCGGCCAGCGGATCCTCCGCCCTGGTTATCGGCCTGCCGATGACCAGATAGTTGGCGCCGAATGCCACCGCCTGCTCAGGGGTGACAATGCGACTCTGATCCCCCGCATCGGCGCCCCTTGGTCTGATGCCGGGGGTCACCAGAAGAAAATCCTCTCCCCGCTGGTCCCGCAGCATGCCGGCCTCCTGGGCGGAGCAGACCACGCCGCGGATGCCGCATTCGGCGGCAAGAGCCGCCAGCCGGCTCACCTGCTCACGGGGGGCCACGGCGATGCCGATATCCCGCAGCTGCTCCTGATCCATGGAAGTCAGCACGGTGACCGCGGTAAGGATCGGAGCATCCTTGCCGTAGGGGACGAGAATTTCAGCGGCCGCCTCCATCATTTTTCTGCCGCCAAAGGCGTGGACGTTCACCATCCAGACCCCCAGATCCGCCGCGGCCTTCACCGCCATGGCCACGGTGTTGGGTATGTCATGAAACTTCAGATCAAGAAAGACGTCGTAGCCGGAGGCCATCAGCCGTCTGACCAGAGAAGGCCCGAAACGGGTGAACATCTCCTTGCCGATCTTCAGCCGGCAAAGCGCCGGATCCGCCTTTGCCGCAAAATCAAGAGCCTGGCCCTCGTCCTGAAAATCCATCGCCACCACAATGCCCGCGCTCTGAAGGCTCATAAGCAACACTCCGCAAAAGACAAAAATTCAGACAACTAATCGCCGTCCAGACCCTTGACGGGCCGGATGCTGTTCCACTCGCTGCAGGAAGGACAGTTCCAGAACATGGTCTTGGAGGAAAATCCGCACTGGGAGCAGACAAAGTTTTTATGCATGGCGATTTCCGTGTTCACCAGATTCTGCAGCAGCGTCAGGCGTTCCCGGGAATCCTGATCCCTGGCCTCTCTGATCTGATAGTCCATCAGCCGCTCGAACACCCGCAGCGTGCCCTTGCGTCTGATGTTCTGGAGAATGAACTGCATGGCCTCGTTCAGGTCGTACTGCTCGATGACGGAGGCTATTTCCAGAACCAGCGTGGAGGAATCGCTCTTGTCCAGCCAGTCCTTCAGAGCCTCGGTATAGCGCTCGTTTTCAGCCGGCAGGCGGAAGCATTTCTTGAAAACCGGCAGGGCTATCATCACCGTAGCCGGATCGTAGTCGGCCACCGGCGAAACGAAGGATGCGGCCTCGTCGCAGTCTCCCCTGGACGAGAGCAGATCGGCCAGCATGATCCGGGCTCTAACGCAGCTGGGATCGATGTGCAGAGCCTGACGCAGAAACATTTCGGCCTCGCTCTGACGGGAGTGGTCCGCGCTGTCCTTGGCCTTTTCGCACATGAACTGGGCGCGGTAGGACACCGTGTATTTTTCAGGAAGATCGGAGGCGTTGCGGCGGATTATCTCAAGAGCGGGATCCCAATCCCCCAGCTTCTGGTGAACCTTGACGGTGAGGCGAATGGCCTTGATACGGATATCGTTGTCGTACTTCAGATCCTGCAGGAGAGCGATGGCCTTGTCATAAAGCCCCACGGCGATGTAATCCTTGGCCATCTCGTAGCTGGCAAGATCCAGTTTTATCCGGGGAAGACTCGAGTCAAGAAGATGGCGATGGATCTGTATGGCCTTGTCCACGTCGCCCCGGGAGCGGTACACGTCGGCAAGAGCCAGATTGGCATCGAAATTCTCCGAATCCACATGAAGCAGATCCGTCAGCACCTCGGAAGCCTTGAGCTTTTTGCCCGCCAGCAGAAAGCGCACTCCCGACATGAACTTCTGAGTGCGATCCGTCTCTTCCTTGTCTATGTCGCGACGGGCATAACGGAAACCGATGTACCAGCCGTACATCACCGCTAAAGGCAACAGAAGGAAGAGGAGTTCAAGCATGACTAGGCGCGAAGGGAGCCCTGGGACGCGCCGCCTGAGGACTTGGCGTCACGGGAGGACGGTTTAAGCAGGAAACGGAAAAAACGCACCACCGCGCTGAAGATCTGCGAAAGAACGAAGCCTGCGGCAAAGGCCACCGCGCCAAAGGAAGCGACGGAGGTTTTGACTTTGACGACGAGTAGATTGATCTCCACCGGTCCGGTATTGAGAAAACCGAAATACAGACCGAGAGTCACAAGAAGAACAATGAGAAGCAGGGCAAGAACAAAACGTAGCATCGCATAATCCGGACAGAAAACCTGTTCAGAATTATACAACAGAATCGGCCGTTCCTGCCGTCAGAGGGTCGGATTTTTGCTTGTTTCCGGATCTCCGGCCAGGTCGGCGGGATCTGCCGGATCATCGGCGTTGAGACGATCCTTGAGCTCCTTACCGGGTTTGAAAAATATCACGTAGCGGTCAGGCACCAGCACCTTTTCGCCGGTTTTGGGATTGCGGGCCATCCTGCTTGGTCTTTTGCGCTGCGAGAAACAGCCAAAGCCTCGAATCTCAAT
The DNA here is from genome assembly GCA_017480795.1 of Succinivibrionaceae bacterium. Taxonomy (GTDB): domain Bacteria; phylum Pseudomonadota; class Gammaproteobacteria; order Enterobacterales; family Succinivibrionaceae; genus UBA2804. The sequence continues at coordinate 7,800 of JAFURY010000034.1, read as the reverse complement.
CTTTCTGCCAGCAGAAACCTCCTGAGAAATAAAATTGAAAATTTCATCGATGCACTGCTCCAGCTTGAAGTTCTCGACTTCAATCCCGCAGGAATCGGCAAGAATTTCAACCAAATCTAGCTTGTTCATAGATCAGACTAGTCCGCGACGTCAAGCGACCGGCATCGCTTGGGTCTACAATAAAATCATCGCTTCCCGACAAACATCCTTATCGGGAAACACCGTTTGACATCGCCTGCGATGCCTGCGACATTTTCAGGAACAGGAGATCCGAAAGTCGCAAGGCATTCAGACTTGAAAAGACAGACTTGGGGACAGCCTCTCGGCACAGGACGGAAACTCACAGACAGACTGCCGGCGTCAAACGCGAAAGTCCGGACAGCAAAAAACGCATGTCGTCTGGAAACAGACAACAACCAGAAAACGGAAATGAAATCCGTTGAGCAACACCCGTGCGACTGACGCGTCCAGGGGACTGCGCCAAAACATAGCTGCCGGCTGAATCGAACCGTTTCCGAAACCGTACCGCAGCGCGACGCCGCAAAGCCATGTTCCGAACTGTCGCGGGAATATGCGCCGCAAAAACAGCAAATCAGAGGCAACCCGAGACCGCTTCCGGAAGTTCGTCAAAATCCGCGTTGCGGTCTGTAAATTATTGTCACTATTATATTATCACAACGACGGCATGCGCAAACGAGCGCCATATGGCATCAAAACGCCAGGATCAGCCCCGCAATCAGCAAATCGCCACAAAAAAAAGGCTGTCAGAGCGGCATAAGTCAGGTTCATGCCACCGACTGCTGATTCAATATATCACAACAACAGTCTCATTTGAACCCATTAATCAAAAAATTGCGACTGCTTCGATATAATCCTGAAACGTCCTCCCAGAACGTCGGACGCTATGCCTCGACGCTCCCAACCTCAAAGGCGATGTATCAGCCGCGCAAAAAAAAGATCCGAAGATCCCCACTGAAAAAAAGAGGGATCCGAAGATCCCTCAGTATTTAGCTTAACGAAGCAAGCGCTTGCGCGCGCAGGATTATTCACCCTTGGCGGACTGGAAAGCCTCGCGCATGGTGTTGGAGCTTTCGCTGATCTCCTGGTTCTTGGCGTTGTTGCTTTCGATGACCTGTCTTTCGTCAGCCTCATCCTTGGCCTTGATGGACAGAGAAATCTGACGGCTCTTGCGCTCAAGACCCATGTACTTGGCCTCGATCTCCTGACCCTCGGACAGAACCTTGGTGGCGTCGTCAACATGATCGGTGGAAATGTCGGAAGCTCTGATGTAGCCTTCCACGCCGTCGCCAAGATCAACAGTGGCGCCGCGGGCGGTAACGGAGGTTACGCGGCCCTTGACGATGCTGCCTCTCTTGTTGTCGGTGGTGTACTTGCCGACCGGATCGTTCTCAAGCTGTCTGATGCCCAGAGAAACTCTCTCCTGCTCAGGATGGATCTGAAGGATAACGGCGGTAACCTCGTCGCCCTTCTTGTAGTTGTGAACCGCCTGCTCTCCAGGAACCTTCCAGGAGATGTCGGAAAGATGAACCAGACCGTCGATGTTGCCGTCAAGTCCGATGAACATGCCGAAATCGGTGATGGACTTGATCTTGCCGGTAACCCTGTCGCCCTTGTTGTACTTCTGGGCGAACTCTTCCCAAGGATTCGGCTTGCACTGCTTCAGACCCAGAGAAATGCGTCTGTCGCCAGGATTGATGTCCAGAACCTTGACTTCAACGGTCTGACCGACGTCGACGAACTTGGCCGGATTGATGTTCTTGCTGGTCCAGTCCATTTCGGACACGTGAACCAGACCCTCGACGCCAGGCTGAAGCTCAACGAAGCAGCCATAGTCGGCGATGTTGGTGACCTTGCCGGCGATCTTGGTGCCGATCGGATAACGGGACTCGATGTTGGTCCACGGATCCTCGGTAAGCTGCTTCATGCCCAGAGAAATGCGGATGTTCTGATTGTCCTGCTTTACGGAAAGCACCTTGACCTTGATCTGCTGGCCTACGCTGACAATCTCGCTAGGATGCTTGACGCGCTTCCAGGCCATGTCGGTGATGTGAAGCAGACCGTCGAGACCGCCGAGATCAACGAATGCGCCGTAGTCGGTGAGGTTCTTGACAAAGCCCTCTCTCTCCTGGCCTTCCTGAATTTCCTTGAGAAGAGACTCTCTCTCGGTGAAGTTCTCCTTGTCGATAACAGCCTTGCGTGAGACGACCACGTTGTTGCGCTTCTGATCAAGCTTGATCACCTTGAACTGCATGGTCTCGGCGTTGTTGATGATGTCGTCGGCCTCGCGGACAGGCTTGTCGGCAACCAGAGATCCCGGAAGGAACGCCTTGATGTTGCCGTTCATCAGTTCGACGGTGAAGCCGCCCTTGACCTTGCCGTTGATAACGCCTTCAACAATGGACTTCTCTTCGAAAATCTTCTCAAGTTCTTTCCATGCCTTGGTCTTCTGAGCTTTCTCGTGAGAAAGGCTGGTGCTGCCGCAGTCGTCGGCAAGGCTTTCCACCATGACGTCAACCTCGTCGCCTACGCTGATCTTGAGGTTGCCCGCCTGATCCTTGAACTGAGCGATGTCCATGAAGCACTCGGACTTGTATCCGGCGTCGACAATGGCGTACTTGTCGTCGATTTTGATAACCTTGCCCTTCTGGATCTCAGAGGTTGGCTGTTCGCCTTTTAAAGAAGCTTCGAAGAGTTCAGCAAATGATTCAGTCATAAAAATAATTCTTAAAAATAATCAAAAAAAACACCCAGCATCGTCCATGATACCGGTTTCCCGAACAAAATCCGTCATTCCGTTGACGGAGGTCCTTGCGACAGATGACATCAGCCGTCTGTCAAGTTGTGTCATATTAGCACTTGGTCAAAGATAATACAACACAAAAAAGCGCGCAAAAACTAGGAGCCGATGCCTCGTTCCCGGGCCAGGCGCGCCACTGTCGAAACCACCTCGTCTATGCTCATGGAGGTGGTGTCCACCGTGACGGCGTCGGAGGCCGGAACCAGCGGAGCCACCGGACGGTTGCGATCTCTGTCGTCCCGCTCCCTGATCTCCCGAAGGATCTCCTCGTAGGGCTGACTGATGCCGCCGGCCTGCTGCTGCAGAAATCTGCGTCTGGCCCGCTCCTCGGCGGAAGCGTCGAGAAATATCTTCAGCAACGCGTCCGGGAACACAACCGTGCCCAGATCCCGGCCGTCGCCCACCAGTCCCGGCTCCTGCTGAAACGCTCTCTGGCGATCAAGCAGCGCCGCCCTGACTCTGGGCAGCGCAGCCACCCTGCTGGCGGCGCTGCCGGTGGTTTCGTTGCGGATCTCTTTTGAAATGTCCTGGCCGCCAAGGATGGGGGCCACCCCGCCGTCAACCGGTCTGAAGGACAGATCAAGATTTCTGGCCAGGGCGCACAGGACATCCTCGTCCGCCAGATCCGTGCCCTCTTTGCAGGCCGCAAAGGCCAGCACTCTGTATATGGCGCCGGAATCGAGAATGTGGAAACCGAAGATGTCGGCCACCATGCGGGAAACCGTCCCCTTCCCGCTTCCGCCGGGACCGTCGATTGTGATTACAGGTATCATGAAAAAATCCTTACCGGTTGAAAAGAAACAGATCATGGCGCCGAAAACGCCGGAAGCCATGACAAGGATCCGCATTATAGCATCTCAATACAGCATCCCGGATCCGGCGCATGCTCCGAAATCGCCCGTCCATGCCCCTGGACCCGCGGGGGCGGGAACCTCAACAGCAGAGCGCCGTAATGAGATATAATAGCCGCATAGGTTCAGGCCGATGCGATACGGCCGCGCATCCAAATATCCGGGCATGGCGCAACAGGCGCTCTGCTCACCCCCAAAGGATCACAGATATGAGCAAAATACAAAAGGAAGCGGAAGCGAAGCTTCCCACCGTCTTCGGAGAATTCAGAATCATCGGCTTCAGGGACATCACCACCAACAAGGAGCATGTGGCGCTGGTGATGGGAGACGTGGCATCGGGCCAGCCGCCGCTGGTGAGAATACACTCCGAATGTCTTACCGGCGACACTCTGTTCAGTCTCAAATGCGACTGCGGCTTTCAGCTGGAGGAGGCACTGAAGATAATTTCGGAAAACAAGCGGGGAGTTCTCCTTTACGTGCGCCAGGAAGGACGGGGCATCGGACTTCTGAACAAGATCAGAGCATACAGTCTGCAGGACGGGGGAATGGACACCTACGACGCCAACGTGGCCCTGGGTTTCAAGCCTGACGAAAGAAACTACGACATCTGCGCCGAAATGCTGAAGCTGCTGGGCGTAAGCGAGGCAAGACTCATCACCAACAATCCGGACAAGCTCACCGCCCTGCGGGCATGCGGCATCCATATCGCCGGCAGGGAGCCGATAGAGGTGGGCCGGAACAAGTTCAACCGGGGGTATCTGGAAACCAAGAGAAGAAAGTTCAAACACATGCTCAGCCAGCTTTCCGACGCCAGACCGGAGGAGGACGACATCGAGCCGATCCACGCCACCGATTAGCCACCCCGGAAGGCGCGTTCATGCGCAGGAAACAAGACCGTTCGACCGCACGATCGGAATGATCCGTATGATCGATATGGTCAGTTGTGCCGCCCGGATGGAAAACACCAGAATCGAAAACAGCCCCGCTTCCGAAACAGAAGGAGGCGGGGCTGTTTTCAGCCGGGCTGTTGAAGTCCGCTAATCCCGGTACAGGCTTTTCAGCAGAGCGATCTCCCGGCCGTAGCCCGGCACGTCGTTGGGGGTTTCCAGATAAAACGGCAGATCGCGAAGCTTCGGATGGTTGATGATTCGGGTTATGACATCAAGACCGATTTTCCCCTCTCCGATGCAGGCGTGACGATCCTTGCGGGAGGCGTAGCCGAATTTCGAATCGTTGAGGTGAACCGCCTTCAGCCGATCCAGTCCGACGATGCGGTCAAACTCCTCAAGCACGTGGTCAAGATCGTTCACCACGTCATAGCCGCCGTCATAGATGTGGCAGGTGTCAAGGCATACCCCCACACGATCCGCCGACGGAGCGCCGGCGCGGCTGATGATTTCGGCAAGCTCCTGGAAGGAGCCTCCCACCTCTGATCCCTTGCCGGCCATGGTTTCAAGAAGAATGATGGTGGGAGATGCAGTCTCCAGCAGATGCCTGAGATGTTCGGAGATCAGACCGATCCCGACCTCCGTACCCTGAGACACGTGGCAGCCGGGATGGAAATTGTACATGCTGCCCGGAATCGAGGCCAGCCGCAGAAGGTCGTCCTGCATGGTGTCAAGCGCGTATCTTCTCAAATCAGGCCTTGCCGCCGCAGGATTCATGGTATATGGCGCGTGAGCCAGCGCCGGACCTGCCGAGTGTTCGGCAGCCAGACGGTTGAACTCGGCGACGTCGGCCGGGTCCAGCGGCTTGACGGATCCGCCCCGGGGATTGCGGGTGAAGAACTGCATGACCGATGCTCCGATGCCAAGCGCCTGGCGGATCATGGCGGCGTAGCCCCCTGAAATCGATAGATGGCAGCCGATTTTGAACATACTCTTTTCTCCTTTCCCTTACCCGAGAATGACCGACGGATCCCCCGCCCCTTCTCTGACCAGAACGTACTCGTCCTCGGACATGTCGATCACCGTGGTGGGCTGGCTGGTCAGATAGCCGCCGTCCACAATGAAATCCACCGCGTAATCAAGAGCGTCCCTGATCTCGTAGGGATCATGCTCCGCCTCGGCGTTTCCCGGCAGGATCAGCGTGGTTGACATGATAGGCTCTCCCAGCTCCGCCAGCATGGCCATGCAGATGGAACTGTCGGGAATTCTGATGCCGATGGTGCGCTTCTTTTCCTGCATCACCCGGGAAGGAACGCTTTTGAGAGCCTTGAGGATGAAGGTGTAGGGTCCCGGAGTGCTGCCGCGAATGAGACGAAACTGCTCGTTGTCCACGCTGACGTACTTCGAAGCCTCGGATATGCCCGGACAGACAAGAGTGAAATTGTGCTTCTTGTCCACATTGCGGATCCGGCACACCCGCTCGAAGGCCTTCTTGTTGTCCAGCGTGCATCCCAGCGCGTAGCCGGAATCCGTGGGGTAGACAATCACGTCGCCATTGCGAAGAGCCGCCACCACCTGACTTATCATCCGCATCTGCGGATCCACCGGATGAATTGAAATCAATCTGCTCATAAACCGTATATACCCTCGAATCGTTCATCCTCCCACACCGCCTGGAGGTTCTCCGGAACAAACTGATGGATGCCAAGCGCCCGCTCGGGGTTTCTGGCATCGTTGCCGTGGCAGTCAGATCCCATGGAGCACAAAAGATCGTATCTTTCCGCAAGAGCCGCCACGCGTGCGGTGTTTTCGGGATTGAAATCAGCAAATGCGGGACTGGTGACAGGAGAGGTGATCTCGATCCCCCTGCCTCCTGCCGCTCTGAAATCCCTTGCCAGCGCGTCAAGCAGCGCACCCCGCCTGGCATCGTCGTTGATGGTCCGGTAGCGCAGTGGATGGGCCAGCACCGGAATCCCGCCCGCGCTGGCTATCGCCTCAACCACCTGGCGCAAATCGCTGTAGGTTATGCCTGCAGCGGCAGGCCTGCCGCTATAGAGGTAGTTTTCCATGGCATCGGGCACCGATGACGCGACGCCGCAGGAGACCATGAAGTCGGCGAAGTGCTTGCGGTTGACGAAGGTGCCACGCTGCTGAAGATCCGAGAGCATTTGGTCAAGCCGGGCCTGGTAAGGCCGCATGGCGGGAACGTTTTCAAGAAGACGATCCCGGATCCGAACAACTCTTTCGTCTCTGAGAATTTTGTGTCTGCTGATAATCCCGGCCAGATCGGGCTTTTCAGGGTCGCAAAAGAGTCCCACAATATGGATTTTGCAGGCGAAATCAGGAAACCAGTCCTTGCATCGCCATTGGGCCGAAACTTCAATCCCAGGAATTATTTTCAGATCAAGTCCGGCTTCGGCAACATACCCGGTGATCTCATCCACCGCGTTCATGTTGTCGTGATCGGTTACCGCAAGCGCTCTGATGCCCCGGTCGCATGCGGCCTGAGCCAGCTGCTTCGGCTCGTAAAGACCATCGGATCTGCAGGTATGGGTATGAAAATCAGACGGCAGAGGAGGAATTTTAAAGCCAGCCGGAACCACGCGAAATCACCCTGAGAAAACATACGCCACTGTCTGACAGCGACTTGAAATCAACTTTCAAAACCATAGGACAGGCAGGATGACAGCGAACAATCAGCGCCTTGATTAGTCCGTGACATTTAGTGATTTGCATCACGCCTATCTACAATAAAATTCCTTCGTTTCTGTATAAGCTTCAGCTTCTTATAGGAAACGCCGTTTGATAAAACATTGCCCTTGATGTCTTTAACCAGGAAATAGCCCGATGTTCTTCTTCCGTATACGAACCCTATCCTGTTATCCAGCATGACCTTGTCGAAAAGCCGGAAGCCATACAGAACCGGCGGAGCCTGGTTCGGCAGTTTTATCCCGCCTTTGGGGATTTTCATCTTGTGCATCTGTCTGTTGTGGCACCGGGTCTTCTTCATGAGCCAGACGTCCGTAGGCCGTGCCTTCGGATTCCCGGATATGCACCTGGCATCCGTGTTGTGGTCCTTCTCAAGCCCGTTTTCGATTCTTGCGTGTTTGGTTATGTAGCTGTAGGTATAGCGCACTTCCTCGTTCGCGTAGGTGTCGCGGAGCTTTCTGTATATCCAGCCTCGGGTCAGGTTCATGAAGGCCGACTCTCTGAAGGATTTTCCTCTGGTTACGCCCTTGAGGGT
>JAFURY010000033.1 GCA_017480795.1 Succinivibrionaceae bacterium | reverse complement strand
AGTTAAACCAGATTAAAAAAACACGAATTTGCTCACAAATTCATGTATGTTTATAGGGGGTATGCCACTACTGGTTGAGGTTTTCGCTCTATATCTAGGGTACAATAATAACTAGACACCCTTGGACTCATACTTTAAGGAAATACGCCTTTGCCGGTTCGCTACGTTTTCGCACCCACTAATTTGAAAAACCGAAGGTGACGCAAAGCGAGGGAGGATGACAGATTTAGTGTGAAGTGCATATCAAATACCGTAATAAGGTCTGTCATTCAATGTTGTTACAAAAAACGAATTGTGTGACGAGCATCAACAAAAAACGCTTGAAAAAATACTTGATTTTTTTTTAATCAATAATTATAGAGTTCGTCAGATTTGAAATTTCAAATTAGTTAAATAATTTTTTTTTGTAGCTTATTAGAGGTGAAAATGGCAAACCCTTTTGCTGATACTCTTCAATCCACATCACTTGATTACATCAATTCGACAAATTTCGGTGACCAGATGCAGCAACCGCATGATTGGTTTAGACTTCCATATGAGGAATATAATGAAATTCAAAAAATTAACAAAGATATACTTATGATTAGATTGTTGTGCAGTTTTGAGAGTGTCAGAGTTAACAAAGGTTTTTATGATCTCTAATTCCCTACCAAGATTATAACTTATCCTTATCACACTTTCCTCTCCCCTCCTAGATTTACTGTTCCTACCTAGTTTTTCTTAAAAAAATCCTTGATTTATTGTGCAGAAATATAGTAAAATCAAGTTATCATAAAGATAACCTGAAAGGACTATAATGGTTGGTATTTCTTTCCGTAATAATGAGTCTGGCACCTTGGTGGGGGTATGGCCGGGAACCACCGAGTATATCGATGGCAAACCCAGGAAAAAGGGGCAGATCTACCTTGGGAAAGTTATCAACCGGGAGCGGAACATCTTCTGGAACCGGAAGCAGGGGTATGTGGCTTTCGATCCCAAGACACAATCTTTCACCCAGCTTACAAGAGAAGATGTACCCTTTGGACAGGATGAGCCTGACGGGTCTAGACGTAGAACTCCAGTGCTTGTTGATTTTGGCGACTCGTATTTTCTGAGCAACTACATTGAGATGACCGGCTACAGTCGGGTCATCAATAAGATATCAGTCGTCAACCGGGACACACTGTACGCCATGATTTGCTACTATGTCCTAGAGGACCGGGCGAACAGCCATGCAGAAACCTGGTATCGACACAACTATGCCTCATACCTTTATCCTCACGCCAATGTCTACAGTCAACGGATAAGCGACCTGCTTGCCACGCTGGGCGAGCCCGAGCAGAAAAGAAATTTCCTTCTGGCTCACATCGAGTATGTGTTGTCTTCCACCGACAGGGATGTATCCGTTCTCATCGACAGCACTGGAATGCCCAACAAGTGCGGATTGTCTATCACACGCTACAGCAACCATGAGGGAGACGTAAACATCGAGTTCAGAATGATTGCTCTGGTTCAGCGTTCGACGGGGCTGCCTCTGTTCTATGAGATCATCCCAGGCAATGTGGTAGATATCTCCACCACCACCAGGATCATGCAACTGGCAGAGCGATACAACTGCAAGGTTTCCTACGCCATCGGCGATGCCGGATACTGCTGCCCGGCAACTATGGAAAAGCAGATCCTGTCAGGCATTGATTTCATGACCCGGCTGAACCCGACCTACGACAACTTCAAAAACATTCTGGTGGAGCATGGCCGGGAGCTCGACGATTCCGCCAACCTCATACGGTTCAAGAATCGTCTGGTAAGCGTTGTGAAGATTGAAACGGTTATTGCAAAAGATGCGAACACCGGCGCCGAGCAAAAAGGATTCTTCTACCTGTGCAAAGATCATCAGAGCAACGCCAGCAAGAAAGATCATCTGATGTCTTCAAAAGTCTCCCGGACCATGAAGACGGAAGAGATCATAGAAGCCTGCGAGAGATTCGGGATCTTCGCCATAGTCAGCACGAAGGAGCTTTCGCGAGAGGACGTCCTTCCTGAATACTATGTGCGCCAGGACATTGAGCAGTATTTTGACTACGGAAAGAACTATGCACGCTTTCTTCCTGTAAGACAGCATAACGAGAAAACGCTGGCCGGGCATATGCTTCTGGCTTTTATCGCCACATTCATCGTGGTGATGATAAAAAACCGACTCAACATTCTGGACTCCACGTATACTGAAATTCCCGGCATATTGTCCGAGGCAGATGCTCAGTCTGATGGCTCTGCCGGGTATGAGATCGTCACCGTCAGCGAGGACGGCGTCTCAAAGCAGTACTACATCAAACAGGATCCGCTGGCCAGCGTGTTCCGGGAATCTCCATCTAGCCTTTTCTATGAGTTGCGCTGTCAGAAAGCCGAAGTGTTCAAAATGGATATCATCCCGGAAATACCTGTCAGACAGGCCAAAGATTTCTATGAGGCTTTCAGACTACACAGTCCAAGTCTTGTCCGAAGAGATGGCGATAAACTTGAACCGGAATTTGCGGACGGAGAGCAAAATCGGCTGACAAGAAAAATCGCCTTTGCCCGCAAGCCTACCGTCACAGACGAGGATATTGAGCGGCGGAGGCAGAAGAAAGCTCAAACCGCAGAGTCAGAGAAAGCGACAACGGTTTCCGAAAATCAGGACAACAGTAGCGCAAGCGAGGAAAGCACGCAGACTCCCAAGAAGAAAGGACGTCCGAAAGGCTCCAAAAACAAAGCCACTCTGCTTCGCGAGGCGGAAGAAAAAGCCAATGGGGGAAACAGCAAACCAAAGAGACGACCAGGACGACCAAAGGGATCCAAGAACAAGAAAACGCTCCAAAGGGAGGCTGAGCAGGCTCAAAAAGGGGTAGTAAAACGCAGAAGAGGCAGACCGATAGGATCGAAAAACAAACCTAAAAATACAGCGGGTGCAGATGGTGGCAATTCGGCAGAATCGAATAAAAAGTAGTCAATATCTAGAAAAAGTACGTAAATATTCCGAATAAATCGTGGTATATTCAACGTCAGACAGTAAGACAGACTATTTTTAGGTATTATACTGATGAGTGTAGGTGACGTAGATCTAGCAACCACGCTCATTGACAGACAAAAATTAAGTTACAAACACACCCGGGAAATAGAGATGATTTCTGTGTCTACGATTTACAAAGGAATCAGGATAGACTTAGACAAACAAAGTTGCGTTTTGATACAAAACTAAAACGGAAATACATTTCTTCTTTGCCAAAACCATATAACCCAACTCCTTTTGGAAATACTCTAAAATTTGCAGAAGAGTTTTTTAAGTCTTTTCCGCATATGGAATCTGATTATTTGAGATGGAGATCCACGACTATCGAGCAAATAGAGAAAGAACTTCAACTTAAGTAACGCGGTTATGTACTTGGATTCAGGCAAAAGAATGAGTGAAACGTGGTATCTGGAGCAGTTTATTAGTGCCAAATCCCTGTCTGAGCTTCTTTGATAACCTGCCATACCGCGTGACATACCGTTGGTTGGCAACGGAATCTAAAATCATACAGTCTTATCCGTGCCCGTCCTAGTGCATGACAATGTCTGCAGTTTGGTGGCTGGTTTTGCGATGATGGTTTCCACCAACCGATAGTGAGCACAGATCCAAAATCTGACAGAAGATGCAGATAAGCATGACCTTTCCTTCAAAGAGGTTTGACTCATTGGAGATACTGCCAGTCTGCCTCATTAGGAGCGATTACGAAAGCCTATTGACCCCGAGTTCATTTATTGTACGGAGTGAATTCTTACATCATTTGTGCACGGTCACTAATGCTTCCTAGTGTTTGGAATCTTAGAATTTGTGTATTTAATACTTTCTTTGTCAATCGCTGTTCAAGAAACTTGTTAAAGTAAAATTTTGATAAGAACCAAAGAAAGAGCCTTCAAAAACGATGAAAAAGATATTGCCTAATGTACTTGATTAGCATTTCTCTGTAGTCTTTGAAAATCAGCAGAAAAATGGCCAGCGAAAGAAAGCAAACTGTAAAAATAACAAAATAGATTATGAAAACAACGTCCATGGTTTACCTCTTGGAGTGAAATTCAAGTCCATACTGCTTACATTTTTGAAGAAAATAGTCTGTGCCTCGTTTTATCTGTAGATACACTGGCTTTTACCTGCCGATGTCCCTCAGTCTTACGCCGTTCATCAGATTGCTTTCAAGCCGTTCAAGGGACACTCCCTTGGTTTCCGGAGTAAAGTGGCTGATGATGAGGATGCCAGCTGCGGAGAACAGGGCGAACATCAGCATGGTCAATGGCGTGCCGATGGCGTTCATCAGCGGCAGAAAGGATGCGGATACTGCCATGTTCGACAGCCAGTTGGCGCCGGTGGAGCAGGTGATGCCGAAGTCGCGTCCGGCCAGCGGCTGGATTTCCGCGCACAGCACCCAGATCACCGGACCGGCTGAGAAGGCGAAGGCTACGATGAAAATCAGCACGGAGGCAATGGCCGCAATGCTGTAGCCCAGGTGCATGAAGCAGGCCAGCGCCAGGATTGAGATCGTCATCAGCGTGTAGCCGACCTGCAGGATTCTTCTCCGGCCGAGTCTGTCTACAAAGGCGATTGCGATGAAGGTGGCAAGCACGTTGGTCAGACCGATGGCCACGGTGCCAATGCCTGATGCGAATTCCGAGGAAAAGCCGGAAGCAATGAACAGCTCGGGGCCGAAGTACATGACAATGTTGATGCCGCAGAACTGTTGCAGGAACTGCAGGGTTATGCCCAGAAACACCGTTTTCCTAAAGTTTGGATTGCTTCTGAACAGGGCTAAGCCCCCGGATGAACCGTTTTTGGACACGGTTTCGATGATTTCACGGCTTTCGCTCTGAGCCTCGGCCTCGCTGCCTCTTATGCGCCTCAGCACCTCCAGCGCTTCCTGTTTTCTGCCCTTTGAAATCAGCCAGCGTGGCGACTTGGGAAGAAAGAACACTCCTGCCAGAAATAACAGGGACGGCACTACCGTGGCGAAGAACATCGCCCTCCATCCCATGGAGACGTTCGGGATCAGGAAGTCTGCTGCGTTCTGACCCTCTGCGCCGGTGAAGGTGCTCTGGCGGATGAACATGTTGATGGTGAATGATGCCAGAATGCCGATGGTGATCATCAGCTGATAGGTAGAGATCATGGTGCCGCGGATGGATTTGGGCGCCACCTCAGAAAGGTACAGCGGGGCGGTGAAGGAGGCGATGCCGATGGAAAAGCCCACGGCAAGCCGCGCTATCACCAGCACAATGCCGTTCCATGCCAGCGCGCAGCCGAGACAACTCAGCACAAACAGCAGGCCGCTGACGATCAGTGTGTATTTGCGGCCGAGACTGCGGGTAAGAAAGCCTGAGATCAGCGTGCCGCAGGCGGCGCCTCCCATCATGGATCCGACAATCCAGCCCATCACGGTGTCGCTGACATTGAGATCCTCGGTGATGAAGTCCTTGGCCTGGGCGATGACGCCGATGTCGATGCCGAACACCAGACCGGCCAGGGCTGCAATGAGACATACTATATAGATCCTGAAATTGCCGGGTTTGGTTTCCCCCGGATTTGAATCGATGTTTGTTTTTTCGTCAGTCATAGAAATCTCTCTTATCCTGTCTTGTTCTCTGCGGTCTCAGCGTCTTCTGCATCCCACTGCGCTTACTTCAACGGCGTTTGGCATGGACATCCTCACATGGCCCTCCGCCATTTTCATGGCCGACAGATCCATGTCGGCCTCCACGTTGACCGAGCGGTAGCTTCTGCTGCTGTTTTTCCTGGCCTGGTACATGACCCGGCAGGTGTAGCGGTTCGGTCTGGAGTCGGATGAACCGGCGAGCATGAAGCTGGCGGATGCTCCCTGGCCGTCGCGGGCCTCGGCACCGGACGGGGCGAACAGGGAAAAGGCGAGCATGGAGGCCGCAAAGGCGGTTGCGGTCAGAAGTTTGATTGCATGTTTCATGAAAGCGCCTCCTGGCGACTGTCGATGTTTTGGAAAGTGCCGCGACGGCGCACACCGCACGCAACGATCTGAAATTACCCTCGCGGACATCGGTTTTCAAGGCTTTCCGGCTGATTGCGCACTCACGGCTTCACAATTGATGAAAACCACGCCGTCTCCGCCGCCTGTTTTCCACGGCGTCCATGAACTATGTCCCGGCGAATGGATGCCAAGGAGCGCCGGCGGCGGTTTCTGCGCTGTTTCTGCCTGCAGACATCGGTTTCCCCGCATCCTTTTCATGCCGGGTTCGTCAGCTGTTGAGAAGCCGATGGGTGGCCAGATAGAGATCGTGGTAGCGTCTTGCGTAGATCATTCTGCTGTAGCTTTTGGATCGGGCCAGGGCCAGACGGGCCTGTCTCAGCCGCAGTCCGTCGTCCTCCATGAGCTTTCTGAGCACCGATTCCAGCTGGCTGCGGTTCATGTCTTCTATAAGATATCCGCCGTTTTCGTGCTCGATGATGTCGCTGTAAACCTCCGAGGTGTTGAACACCACCGGCACCAGGGCGAACTGCATGGCCTCCGGCAGGGACATGCACCAGGCGTCGGCGGTTACCGACAGATTCACATAAATCGAGGCGGTGCGGTAGAAGGGCTGGGGATCGGTCCAGCCTTCGAAGACAATGCCTGAGCAGCCTTTGGCTTTTTTCCGGCAGGCAGGGAGATCCGGCCCCTGTCCCAGGATCCTCAGCGTCCAGCCTTCGTAGGAGAGACAGAGTCTTTTGAAGAGATCGAGCATTATCCCCTGACGGCGGGTGAGCTCCTCGATGCGGCAGACCATGAGAATTTCCTTCTGCTTCAGCTGCTGCAGGTGGATTTCGGGGAAGTAGGCGCCGAAGCTTGCGCAGCCCGGGATGACGGTGCAGCCAGAAGGATCAAGCTCCCGCTGCAGCAGGGTTTCGTAACCCGGAATGTAGTTTCTCGACACCAGCACCACCTGATGGCACAGACCGAAGGTGTTGAGGGTTTTCATCCGGATGTTTTTCAGACGTTTTCGGCGGTGGTAGGCGGGAAAAAGAAATTGTTTCAGCGCCTTGAGAAACTCGCAGCCCCGGGCGGTCTTCAGTCTTCTGGCAAGAAAACTGCGGGAGAGGAGGAACATGTCAGCCATGGGCTTTTCGTTCATGGTGGCGATGACCACCGCTCCCGCCCGTTCCGCAGCCTCCCGGTAGAGCATGAAGTCCTTGAACTCGGCCTGCTGGACGTGGATGACGTTGATGCTGTTGCGGGCGAGAAACGAGGTCAGTTCGTCGGAGGTGGTGGAATCGGTTATGCGGATGCGCTCGTTTTCCCGGAAGTAGTGCTCGTCCAGTTCGTCGTCTCCGGCGCCGTCGTCGGTTTTCCGGAAGGCGTTGAAGAAAAGACAGCCTCTTTTGCGCAGATCCGAGGCCAGGATCAGAGAAAGACGCTCCACGCCTCCCATCTGAAACGCGCCCATCCGCAGATAGAAGGTGGTGCACAGCAGCACGCTCAGTCTGCCGCCCCGGCTCAGATTGTGGCCGCTCATGCGCTACCAGATCTTCTTGAAGTCTTCCGCTTCCAGCACCTTCGGATCGCGCTGGTATTCCAGGAGCTTGGCGTATTTCAGGTAGCTGTTGACGCCGCTGCTGAGAGCCACGGTGAGTCCGTCGATGCCGTCAAGAAATCCCATGCGCAGGATGTAGCGGCGGAGAAAGGCGTTGATCCCGTGCAGCGGAGGGCTCCAGGGCCGGGTGCGCTTTCCCGAAGTGTACATGATGCGGGCGCTGCGGGTGGAGAAGTTGCGGCCGGGCTTGGAAAAAAGCTCGCCTAGATTGTTGAAGGAGTAGTGGAGAATGTCCCCCCTGACGCGCTCCGAGGTGGCGGCCGTCACGTAGGAATGCTGCTTGACCTCCTTGAATTTGGTTTTGCGCCGGTCGAAGAGCCTGATGCACACGTCGGGGTACCAGCCGCAGTGCCGGATCCAGCGGCTGCCGATGTAGTTGCGCCGCGGAAAGCCGTAGCCCTCCACCTGGCTTCGCTCAAGATCCAGGGCTTTGATGGCCTGCACCATTTCGTCGGTCATGCGCTCGTCGGCGTCAAGGCTGAGGATCCAGTCGTTGGCGGCATGGGGAATGCCCACGTTCTTCTGAAAGCCGTCGCCGAGATACGGCTGGACGATGGTGACCGCTCCCAGCTCTTCGGCGATGAGCAGAGTGTGATCGGTGGACCCCGAATCCACCACGATGATTTCGTTGCAGATCTGCTGCATGTTTTTGATGCACTCGGCGATGTTGCGCTCTTCGTTCAGAGTGATGATTATGCCGGTTATGCTGTTCATCGGTTCTCTCCTTGCCCCGACAGAATGTCCTGGTACAGTTTCAGATATTTGGCGGCCATGGCCTCGGGCTGGAATTCGGCAAGGGAGCTTTTGGCGTTTGCCGCCAGGCTTGCGGCCAGATTCCTGTTTTCTATAAGCTTGAGGATGGCTTCGGCCAGTCCGCGACTGTCGCCGTTTTCGATGAGAAGACCGGTTTTGCCGTCCTTGACGATGTCCGGTATGCCGTCCACATCGGTGGCGATGATGGGCACCTGGTGGTCCATCACGTCAAGCAGGGTCGAGCCCAGGCCCTCGTTGCGGGATGGAAACACGAAAAGATCGAAGGCTCTGATGTAGCTGCCCACGTCGTTCTGAAAGCCCAGCCACCTGACCGACGGAACATCGGCGCTGAGCGCCTTCAGCTCCTGCTCGTCGGATCCGGCGCCCAGAAGCAGGAACACCAGATCGTCTCTGACGCCTGCAAGAAACCTGGCGGCATCGATGATGACCCGCTGGCCTTTGTGGCGATCCACGTAGGCGCCGATATGGCCGATGACGATTTTGTCCCGATATTCCCGGCGGATGGCGGCGGTCTTTTCGGCATCGCCGTTCATATGCGCCAGGGTGCTGTTGATGGTGACCACCGGTCGGCGGCTGATCTCTCTGAGGTAGCCTGCGATAGGGGAGGATATGCCCACCAGGGCGGAGGCTCTTTTGTAGCACAGACCGGAGATCAGTCCCTTTTTGATTTTCTGGGGCACACGTCTGGTAATGACAAAAGGCGTTTTGCGCAGCAGATTCTCCGCAAGGGCCCAATGGGCTGCCTTGGCCTCGTGGGCGTTGATGATGTCCGCACCCCTTGAAACGCCGTGTCCTCCCAGCCGTCCTCCGGTTTCGACTATTTCCAGATTTGCCACGTCGGCAAGATGCACCTTCAGTGGAGAGTCACGGCGACATACCAGGATCTGACCGGCCAGGTGCGGCTGCAGGTGTCTGATTAGCAGTTCGGTCTGGCGCTCGCCTCCTCTGAAGCCTTTGGCCAGATTGACATGGCATACGCGGATGTTGTTCATATCGCTGGGGTGAATGGTCTGAAATATGGTTTGCTGACACTGCAATTATAACCCATCGCGGGCGGGAAAATAGTTGTGCGGAGCGTCAAATCATGCATGGCGGAGCTGCCTGCGAAGCCTGTGGAGAATTTGCGTTCCATCTGGATTCTGCGCGGATTCTTCGGGAACTGAAAGGGGATTTGGTCAAAAAATGTGCAAACAGTCCCTGCGCCGGATCATTTTCTTGCCAAAATGTGATTCAGGTTATATCCTTTGCGGGATTGTTTTTGTGCGATTTCGCATCTTGTAGTCAACCAATACGTGTGGTGTTCGACTTAGGGTTGAATAGCGACACGGCCTGATAGAGGTTTTCCAAATGAAAAAAGATATTCATCCGGAGTACAAGACCATCAAGGTAAAGTGCTCCTGCGGCAACGAGTTTGAGACCCGTTCCACCATCTGCCACGACATCACCATCGATGTGTGCTCAGTATGTCATCCATTCTTCACCGGCAAGCAGAAGATCGTCGATACCGGCGGACGCGTTGAGCGTTTCAACAAGCGTTTCGGCATGTTCAACCGCAAGGCCGGCAAGTGACCCGAAATCGGTTTTGTTTTTTATCCATCAAACAACAGCGTAAGTCCGTTGCAGCCGCAACGGATTTTTTTTGCCCGCTTCGCTTCCGATCCGGTTCGGACATTTCCCTTCTCCCGTCGCTCGTCAGTCCCGCATTCTGCCCGGCGGTTTTTCTTTGTTGATCTACATACAGAATTTACACTGTCATACAAGTTTTTTGCCTGCGAAAAGGGTTAAACTAAACCCATCAAGGCGCTTGGGGATCCCAGCCCGAAGTGCGCAGGTGTTGAATCGCCTCGGTCGGACCGGCGCAAGTCCGTATCCGGCGTGGCTGTGTGTTTTTGACAAGGAAAAAAGCAATGTCTCACGATGAAGTTTACAAACAGTCTCTGGAATACCATCAGAACCCTCCCGGAAAGATCGCCATCACGCTGACCAAAGAGGCCAACACCGCCCACGATCTGGCTCTTGCCTACAGCCCCGGCGTGGCCGAGCCTGTAAGAGAGATTGCAAAGGATCCTGACAACGCCTACAAGTACACCTCCAAGGGCAACAGCGTCGCGGTCATCACCGACGGCACCGCGATCCTCGGTCTTGGCAACCTTGGCCCTCTGGCCTCCAAGCCGGTAATGGAGGGCAAGGCGCTGCTGTTCAAGAGATTCGCCAACATTGACGCCATCGACGTGGAGGTCAAGCACAACGGCGTGGACGATTTCATCAACACCGTGGCCAACATCGCCGACAGCTACGGCGGCATCAATCTTGAGGATATCAAGGCTCCCGAGTGCTTCATCATCGAGCGGGAGCTCATCAACCGCTGCTCCATTCCTGTGTTCCACGACGACCAGCACGGCACCGCCATCGTAACCGCCGCCGGCATGCTCAACGCCTGCCAGATCCAGGGCAAGAAGATCGAGGACTGCCGCATCGTCTGCGTCGGCGCCGGCGCCGCCGGCGTGGCCTGCATGGATCTGCTGCTGGAGTGCGGTGCGCAGAAGAAGAATCTCTTCATGTGCGACCGTCACGGCGTCATCAGATCCGATCGCACCGATCTCAACGGCGAGAAGCCGAGATTTGTCAACGACGCGGGTCCTAAGACTCTCCATGAGGCCATCACCGGCGCCGACATTATGGTCGGCGTGTCCGGTCCGAACCTGGTTACCGAGGACGAGGTCAAGCACATGGCTGAAAACGGCATCATCTTCGCCTGCTCCAACCCTGAGCCTGAGGTTTCTCCGGAGCTGGTGAAACAGGCGCGTCCTGACATCATCATGGCCACCGGCCGTTCCGATTATCCTAACCAGATCAACAACGTGATCTGCTTCCCGTTCCTGTTCCGAGGAGCGCTGGATGTCAGAGCCAAGAAGATCAACGTTCCTATGATGAAGGCCGCCATGAACGCCATCAGACTGCTGGCTCAGGAGCCTGTGCCTGAAGAGGTGGTCAAGGCCGCCGGCGCCGATCATCTGGAGTTCGGCCGCGACTATCTGATCCCTAAGCCAATGGACCCTCGCCTGCTGAAGAAGATCGCCAGGGCCGTTGCTCAGGCCGCTATCGACTCCGGTGTGGCGCAGCTGCCAATGCCTGATCACTATATGGAGTGATCGCCCAGTTTCGCCGCGGCCCGGTTGCGGCTCGAGACTTCTGACTGCGAAAGGGACCCGAACGGGTCCCTTTCGTCGTCTGGATTGCGGGAGGTATTTGGGGATTTGGAGGGATATGCGGCGGCCCGCGGCGTCTCTCCCCGAACTTGTCTTTTTGCGCGGCCTCTAGGATGTCAGTCTGAGAAACAGCCAGATCATGGCCGGAATGGTGAGAATGCACAGAAAGTCGGTGATGATGTTCACCGCCGCGGCGCCGTGATGGTCCTGGCCTGCCATCAGAGCGAACTGGGACACCAGTACCGCCGACGGAGCGGAGGCGGACAGCAGCAATGTCAGCAGAACCATGCGATCCGTCTGGGGGACGAGAAATGTCTGAGCCAGAAAAAAAGCCAGCACCGCAAGCAGCGGAAAGGCAATCAGTCTCAGCAGGGAGATCATGATGTTCCGGATCCTCGGAATTTCCGAAAGCCTGGAAGAGCCCAGCATGATGCCGATGGAGAGCATGGCAAGAGGCCCAATGGTGGCTCCCATCCCTCTTAAAGCCGTCTCCAGTGGACCTGAGATTCTGAGCTCCAGAAAATACAGCAGCATTCCCGCGATGATGGCGAAATTGTTGATGTTCAGCAGCTTCCTCAGCGTTGCTCTTCCGCTTCTTTTGCCGCCGTTTTCGCCGGCGCCGATCATCGTCAGACAGTGAGTCCAGATCAGCACCGTCTGAACCGCTAGGTAGGCGGTGGCGTACATGACGGCTTTGGGACCCAGCACGCTCATGACCAGAGGAATGACGAGATTGCCGGAGTTTGTGTAGATCAGACTGCACTTTTCAGCGCCGCTGAGGGACAGAAATCCTCCAAGCACCCTGGCGGCAAGGATGAAGAGCCCGTGGATTGCGACGGCTGCAGCGAAGGCGACGAGCAGTCCTGAGGAGGTCTCGCCTGCGGCTTCGGTCTGGTAGGACATGAGGATCACCGCCGGCGTCACCACGTACAGGAGAATTCTGG
Source organism: Succinivibrionaceae bacterium (assembly GCA_017480795.1). Taxonomy (GTDB): domain Bacteria; phylum Pseudomonadota; class Gammaproteobacteria; order Enterobacterales; family Succinivibrionaceae; genus UBA2804. The sequence goes on along the minus strand of JAFURY010000033.1, from coordinate 4,364 downwards.
TCAGAATCTTGGCATCGTCGCAGGTGACGATTCTGCATTTGACAGCCGCCCAGCCCATGAGGATCATGACGAAGAAGGCTGAAATCTGCAGGGCAAGGAGAACCGGAAGTTCCTGATTCATGTTTTTCGCGCCTCCTGATCGTGCGCGGGTCGGCTGTGACCGGATCATTCTATCACTCCCCGGGGATGAAAGCGAAAATTCCCTCCTGTTTGGCAATCTGTGACAAAAATTATATAATCCCGCCCGTCCGTGGTTTTTCGTAAAGAAAATTAAAAAGGAATCCGGTCAGAATCCGGAACTGACGCGCAGCGGTAGAGGGGACAAAGGCACATGAAACACTGGCGAACGCCGGGAAGTGGTGCCGGAGGTCAGCCACCCTTAAGTCCGAAGACTTGCCCGGCGATCACAACATTCCTGTTACGCGATTTTAATTAAGGATTCCAATGAACAGATTATCGCTCTGGGCGGTGGCTCTGGCCGCAGCCCCGACAGTCGTTTGCGCTGCCGAAATTTCCGATGGGGACACCATCATCGTTTCCTCCACCCGTTACGAGGAGCCGCTTTCCTCGGCGCTTTCGCCGGTAGTCGTCATCACAGGCGACGACATCCGCAAAATGCAGGCCACCAGCTTTGCCGATATCGCCAGAACCCTGCCCGATCTGCAGCTGTACGTCAACGGCGGCCGCGGACAGCAGTCCAAGATCATGGTTCGCGGCGGCAACGCCACCGATACCCTGGTGCTGGTCAACGGTCTGAAACTCAACTCGGCCTATGACGGCGCCGCCTACATCGAAAGAATCCCGGTTCACATGATCGAGCGCATCGAGTACATTCGGGGCGTTCGGGCCTCCATCTACGGATCTCAGGCCTCCGCGGCGGTCATCAACATCATCACCCGGCCCGGCTTCAACGAGGACAATATCCACGCCAGGGTCAGTTATGGCTCGTACAAAAACCGTCAGGGCAGCCTGTCCTTCAAGCATTCGGTGGGGGAAAACGGCGAACTGAAGCTGGCCGTGGGCGCCGAGAAGGAGAAGGGCTACAACGTTCATCCGATTGAAGATCTCAACGGAAGCGACCATCACGGCTTTCAGGGCACTAACTTCATGGCCGACTATCAGCATCGTCTCGGCGATTTCACTCTGTTTGCGGACTTCTCCTACAACCAGACCAAGAGCCAGTTCGACAGCAGCTACGACAACGACTGGGGCACCGCCCACGAGTACGACGCCAACCGCTACGACAACTATTCCTTCGAGCTGGGAGGAAAGTACGACAGCGAAATCTACAAGACCAGACTTACTCTGAACTATCAGAAAACCGATGATTACGAGCAGATCATGCTTAATCCGTTCAGGGAAAAGAAGAGCGACAACACTCCGATTTACACCAGAACCACCGCCGTCAACTGGAGCAACGAACTGGCTGCCGGCGAGTACGTCACCATCGGCGGCGGAGTCGACTACCGTCGGGATCGGCTTGTTCCGGGTTCCAAATCCTATTACACCCCGATTGAGGCCGAGCATCCTCTGATCCAGAATACCGGCACCTATCTGCTGGTTCAGCTGGATGCGGCCGGCGTTCAGGCCGAGGCTTCGGGCAGATACGATCACAACACCCAGTACGGCGGCCACTTCACCTACCAGGGCGGTCTGGGCTACACCTTCCTGGACGACTTCAAGGTCGGTCTGCGCTACGGCACCTCCTTCCGGGCCCCGGGCTACATGGAGCTTTATTATCCGTATGCGGGCAACGGCAGTCTGAATCCTGAAAAGTCCAACTCCCTTGAGGCCATGCTGCGTGGAGATCACGGCAGCTGGAATTGGCGCGTTTCCCTGTTCCGCAACAACTACAAGGATCGCATTGTCTACTACTACGAGACCTATTCCTACAAGAACATCGCCAGAGCGGATGTGAGAGGCATCGAAGGCGAGCTGGGCTTTGAGGTGTTTGGCATCAAGAACCGGCTTTCCGGCAGCATCAAGTCCTCCCGGGATCGTACCAACCACCGCGACGTTCCGTATATTCCAAAGCGCGACTTCAAGTGGACTCTTCTGGGATCTGTCTATGATTTCGACCTGTCCGCATCCTTCCAGGCCGTGTCCTCCCGCTATGTTTCAGACGGCGGGCGCAGGCTCGGCGGCTACGGCACCGTCAACCTCGGCGTGGGCTACAACATCTCTGATAACTTCAAGGTTACCGCCAAGGCCGACAACATTTTCGACCGCCGCTACGAGTACGCCCGGGGATACCGCACTCCGGAGGCCACCTACGCCGTAGGCTTCGAGTTCAATTACTGATCCTGTTCTTTTTTCAGATCTCCGCCGCTTCCGGTTGCATTCAGTCGGAGGCGGTTTTTTATGCACGGAAGGACGCGGGAGTCGCTGCAGGTTGCAATAGCTTTTTTTTGAGACAATAATAGCGTATTGCTTCAGGGCGGGTTTCTGTTAATGGCTGATGTTCTTTTTATCGATTCCGGCGTAGGCGGTCTTTCGGTGTGGCGGGAGGTTAAGCTTCTCAATCCGAATCTCGGCTGCACCTATGTTTTTGACAATCGTTTCTTTCCCTACGGAGAGAAGCCGGACGACATCATAGTGGAGCGCTGCGTGAGGATGACCAAGGCCGTGATGGCGTCTTCCTCTACAGCCTTTGACCTTGTGGTGGTGGCCTGCAACACGGCAAGCACGGTGGCTCTTCCGGCCATGCGCTCGGCTCTTTCCGTTCCGGTGGTGGGGGTGGTTCCGGCGGTAAAGCCTGCGGCTCAGCTGTCCGCCTCCAATGTCATCGGTCTTCTAGCGACGCCCGCCACCATCCGACGCAGCTACATCGACAGACTGATCGCCGAGCATGCCTCAAACTGCCGGGTCATAAGGGTCGGCAGTTCGCTTCTGGTGCGCATGGCCGAAGAAAAACTAAAGCATGGACGGGTGCGCTCTGGAAACATGTCTGAAATACTGAAGGATTTCATTGCCGAGCCGCATCTTGATACCGTGGTGCTGGGGTGCACTCACTTTCCGTGGCTGAAAAACGAGATTGAAGGCGCGCTGCCTGATGGGATAAGGTGCATTGATTCGGGAGAGGCCATCGCGCGACGCGTCGGCAGTCTGCTTTCCGCCGGAGGCGGCGACGAAGGGGGAAGGACAGGTCCGCCGAAATGCCATGCGCTGATGACCGATGCCGGATGCGAGGATTATCTCAGCTATCGGCAGCTGTTTCAGAATCTCGGATTCGAGGATCTTGGCGAGCTTACCATCTGACAGACGTCTGTCTACCCGCCGTAGGATACCTTGACCATGATGGCCCGTTCCTGGAATCGGGAGTTGTTCAGCTCGGATGCCGCCTTTTCGGCGCTTGACTTGCTCATCCGGACGTAGGCGTATGCCTTTTTCTTTTTGCCCTTGCGGTTGTGCATGATGTTGATCTTTATGGTTCTGCCGTAAGGTTCAAGGAGTTTTTCCAGTTCCGCGTTCTGGATGCTGAAGGAGAGATTGCCGATATACAGGTTCACTTCCGGTTCGGCGCTTTTTGCATCTTCCGCATCCGGGGCGGCATTGGCGGGCTCATCCGCGCCATCCCGTTTTTTCCCGTCGTCTTCCAGCTTCTTCTTGTCGTCGCCGGCATCGCTTCCGGCGGTTTCGTCTGCCGGCGCGTTTTTCTCGTCAGCCGTCGTCTTCAGTTCTTCGGATTTTTCCGGTTCGGCGACATTGAGACTGTCGTCAGAGGCTGATGTTCGGATGGCTGCGCCGGTCGTGGTTTCAGCCGCGCCTGTGCCAAGGGCTGAATTCGGGCTTTCGTCCAGCGCCGCGCCGGAGCCGGTGCGGGGCAGTTTGGGATTTCTAATTCTCCGGTTGTAGCGGGCGTTCTCAATGGCGATGCGTTTTGCGATTTTGGACAGGCGGGACTTCCTGACCTTGTTTTTGATCTTGTTGGACTCCTTGGAGACCGAGAAGAGCTCGCAGATCAGCAGGGACGAGGCGAAGCAGGCGGCGAACACCACGATGGCCGCGTTCATGGGGGACGAGCGGATAAAGCCGAAGCCGTAGTAGGCGATGTCGGCGAAAACCACCGAGATGATGATGGCGAAGAAGACATTGGCGGTGAGTCTGGTGATGGAATTCATGGGACCTCCTGCAATGCTCACATTGTAATACGAAAGCCGGAGCGGGCGTGTGACAGAGAGAGAAATAATGACCTAAGGTACATCCGGGAAAAAGCTGGGCTCAGTTACTATTCACACCCCCGGGGACAGCCTCCCCGGATGGGCATAGCACCATCCAATACACCTCACACGCAACAACCCTGTCTACTACCCTAAAATACCCAAAAAATGTGATACAAGGATCAAATTTGAAAAATAATTTGT
>JAFURY010000032.1 GCA_017480795.1 Succinivibrionaceae bacterium | reverse complement strand
GTATAAAAAGAGGGCCACGCAAGACAAAATCGTAGGTTTGGTGTGGTAAAATAATGCTTGACTTATAGTAATAAATATGGTAGCAAGATCAGGAATTAAAAATCGCGAATCTGAAAGTTACCGTTTTTCTGGAAATTAACGTAATTCACGAGATTCTTCGTCTAGTTTTTTATAATTTCTCTTAAACGCATTAGTACGTATAATTGTATAAACCGTCTTAGTCATTTTCACTATCTAAATCAACAAAGAGATCTTCTAATGTATTGAATGGACCACCTATTTTTCCCTCTTGTAATTCTTTATCTGCTTCTTCCACTTCTTCTGGTTTTGCTGCATAAAGGAGTGAACCTGTATCAAGGTATCTTCTGATAGCTTCGGGGTCTTTATTTATACCCCATTGTTTGACTTCCTCTAGTGTATAAGGACCTTTAGAGAGAAGAGCATCAAGTACTTGTTCTGAAGTGTGGTAGTTTATTCTAGTTTTTACAGCAGAAGTTGTCATAAGGTTCACAGTAGTCATAGTAAGCCTCCATTAAGTACAGATCATTATAGTTTCAAAACCAAGGGATACAAGGACAATTTTAACTACTTGCATACATAGTCACAGATGTGCTGAAGCAGTTATCATTAACCTTACGGAGTAATTTATGACATTTAAAGCAGTTGATTTAGCAGGATTGCAGTACTTTAAGAGTAAACTTAATCTGATGACATCTAGTGATGTACAGACTCTTATTAATACTACATTAGCAGACTACATTACTAGAGTAAATCTGTTTACAGGAGTAAGCACCTTACCTGCTACAGGTACAGAGGTAGAGGTTATTTAGTACCAGATGCTAGCGTCTTATTGACGCAGTCTGCTCTCTCCTGCAGTTTCAATCGAGCCGGGTAAGCACCCGGAGTCCAAGATGACCAAGAGGATTAGTCTCGCTTTAGCGGCAATTGGTTTCAATCGAGCCGGGTAAGCACCCGGAGTCCAAGGAAATGCATTACTACGACCTTGTAGATCCCTTACAGATGTGTTTCAAAAGATGGTCAACTCGAAACCGTACACGTATCTTTTTCAAAGTTCCATCCGCGCACGAATTGGCGAAAGCCGGCAGCGACATCTGCATATACAACCCAACACTTCCAAGAACTTTCATTTCGCTGTTTTTTTTTCAAACACCAATCGATTGACTTGAGCGCGTGTCATAAAGCCCCTATCCCCCGCAAATTCAGCAGTGACAACGACCAAACGAGAAGCGCGGACACAAGATCTTGAACCAGTCCAAATGCTCAGCGTTAAAAGACAACTGAATGCGCAAGATCGGAAGCGGATCTTCTACCCCACATCAATCGATCGGTTCTATGCCGATTACATTGTAAAAGATCCTTGCACCCGGTCGGTCGCCAACCGACATCTGCGCATCGCAGGAATCCAGGCAATAAAAAAGGGGCCTCAAGCCCCTTCAAAATCTCTTTAATCTAACAAGCCATGAGATTAAAAATTGCTAAGGATTTCATTGACGGTGTTCTTGGCGTCGCCGAAGCACATGGAGGTGTTCTCCTTGAAGAACAGCGGATTCTGAACGCCGGCATAGCCTGCGTTCATGCTGCGCTTGAACACAACCACGTTGCTTGCCTTCCAGACTTCAAGAACAGGCATTCCGTAGATCGGGCTGCTGGTGTTCTCGGCAGCGGCAGGATTTACGGTATCGTTTGCGCCGATGACCAGAACGGTGTCGGTGTTCTCGAAATCCTCGTTGATTTCATCCATCTCCAGCACGATGTCATACGGAACCTTGGCTTCGGCCAGGAGCACATTCATGTGACCAGGCAGACGGCCGGCAACCGGATGAATGCCGAAACGGACTTCAACACCCATATCCCGCAGTTTCTGGGTAAGCTCGGCCACAGGGTACTGAGCCTGAGCGACTGCCATGCCATAGCCCGGGGTGATAATGACGGAATTGGAGTTCTTGAGCAGCTCTGCCACATCCGCAGGCTTGAGCTCATGAATTTCTCCCTCCGGAGTGTCGTCGGCAGCCTGAGGAGCATTGCCGAAGCCACCGGCGATCACGGAGATGAAGGAGCGGTTCATGGCCTTGCACATGATGTAGGACAGAATGGCGCCGGAAGAACCTACCAGAGATCCGGTAACGATGAGAAGGTCGTTGCTCAGCATGAAGCCTGCTGCGGCTGCAGCCCATCCTGAATATGAATTCAGCATGGAGATCACAACCGGCATATCGGCTCCGCCGATGGACATGACCAGATGCACGCCGAACACGAAGGCGATGAGGGTCATGGCAATCAGGACGGCGTAGCCGCCGGAGCATACTCCGCATGCCAGGAACACGCCGAAAAGCACGGTGCACAGCACCAGAGCCAGGAGGTTCCAGTAGTGCTTGAACGGAAGTTCAAGGGCCTTGGATTTGATGATTCCGCGCAACTTGCCGAAGGCGATGATGGAACCGGTGAAGGTTACGGCGCCGATGAAGATGCCAAGGAAGATTTCAACCAGTTCGACCACCACGGAGCCGTGCTCCTTGGCAGGTGCAGGAGCCTGGGCTGGAGCCGGCTTCGGATTGACGATCGGCTCAAGAGTGATCCTGACGGATCCGGCCTCGGTCTGAACGTTGGCCACCACAGGCTGACCTGCTGTAGCGGCGGCCGGAGCAGTTCTGGATGGCAGTACGCCTGCAACCGAGCCTACTCCGCCCAGAGCGCCGGAAAGAGAGCGCTGAGGGAACAGGGAATCAGGCTGAACCGGGGCGGGAGCTGCGGCCGGAGCTTTCTCAACCACGGCAACGGCGGCAGGAGCCGGAACTTCGGCCTCGTTGAGGCTGATGTAGGTGCAGAAGCCTACCAGAACGGCGGCAAGGCCCACAAAGCTGTGGAGCATTGCGATGAGTTCCGGCATGCCGGTCATCTCAACCTTCAGAGCCAGATACACGCCGATGACGGCGCCGATGGACATGGCGACGGCGATAAGACCGAAGCCGCCCCAGGTGAAAGCCGGTCCGAAAATGGTGGCGATCAGGGCAATAACCATGCCCACGATGCCGGACAGATTGCCGGCCTTGGCGGTTTCCTGCTTGGAAAGACCTGCCAGAGCAAGAATAAACAGGATTGCTGATATGATATAAGCAGCTGTTACTAAACCTTGTGACATTTAATGTTATCTCCTACTTATCCTTTCTGAACATCTTCAGCATGCGCTGAGTTACAGTAAAACCACCGAAAATGTTGATGGATGCAATAGTCACGGCAACAAACGAGATGATGCTGATGGCGACTGATCCCTGGAACATCTGCAGGATAGAACCAACCACGATAATGCCGGAGATGGCGTTGGTAACGGACATCAGCGGAGTATGCAGCGCATGGGTAACATTCCATACCACGTAGTAGCCCACCACGCACGCCAGCGCGAACACGGTGAAGTGGGACAGGAAGTCCGAAGGCGAGAAGTGGGCGATGATAGCGAACAGCGCCACGAAGGCCACCGCCAGCGCCAGCTTGAGGATGGTGTGATCCTTCTTGACCTCAGGCAGCACAGGCTCCTTCTTGGCGGCCGGAGCCTGGGCAGGAGCGGCGGAAACGCTGATCTTCGGAGGCGGGAAGGTGACCTCGCCGTCTCTGACCACGGTCATGTTTCTCAGCACCACATCCTCGAAGTTGATGTCGATGTTGCCGTCCTTGGCAGGGCTCAGCAGCTTGCTGAGGTTCACCAGGTTGGTGGAATACAGCTGAGAGGACTGGGTTGGAAGGCGGGAGGCGAGATCGGTGTAGCCGATCATCTTGACGCCGTTTGGAGTGACCACCACCTCGCCGGCCTTGGTGCCCTCGCAGTTTCCGCCGGTGGCGGCGGCAAGATCCACAATGACCGATCCGTTTTTCATGGAGGCCACCATTTCCTTGGTGATGAGTCTTGGAGCGGCTCTGCCAGGAATTGCGGCGGTGGTGATGATGATATCAACCTCCTTGCACTGCTGGGCGAAAAGCTCCATTTCAGCCTTGATGAATTCCTCGCTCATGACCTTGGCGTAGCCGTCGGAGGATGAACCGTCCTCCTTTTCCTTGAAGTTGAGCTTCAGGAATTCGCCGCCCATGGACTCGATCTGCTCGGCAACCTCAAGACGGGTGTCGAAGGCGCGGACAATGGCGCCCAGAGAGTGGGCGGTGCCGATGGCGGCCAGTCCGGCGACGCCGGCGCCGATTACCAGAACCTTGGCAGGAGGAACCTTGCCTGCGGCGGTGATCTGGCCGGTGAAGAAGCGGCCGAAGGCGTGAGCGGCTTCAATAACCGCGCGATAGCCTGAAATATTGGCCATGGAGGACAGAGCATCCATGGACTGGGCTCTTGAAATACGAGGCACCATGTCCATGGCCAGCACGTTGATCTTTCTGGCGGCAAGCTTCTTGACCAGTTCAGGATTCTGGGCAGGCCACAGATAGCTTACCAGGGTGGTGCCCTCCTTCAGTCTGGCGATTTCGTCGTCAGAAGGAGCGTTCACCTTGTAAATCAGAGGAGCGGACCAAATCTCGGAAGACTTGGCGATCCGGGCGCCGGCCTCGGCATAGGCTTCGTCGGAGAAGTTGGCCTTGGCGCCAGCTCCCGCTTCCACCGCTACCTCGAAGCCCAGCTTGAGCAATTGGCCTACGGTGGCAGGAGTTGCTGCAACTCTAGCCTCCCCCGCAAGGCCTTCTCTCGGTATTCCTATTAACATTTCTTTAATCCCAATAGCTTAATGCTACAAAACAACCTACGTGGCAGAGCCACATTTAATCAGTGACCAACGGATTGGACACAAAAAAACCTTTGACATTTTATCTGAAAACAGAAGTCATATCAAAAAAAATGTGATAAAGGTAAAATTTCAGTTGTGCCGGAAGGATGCGAAAGCGCTGGTCTCAGGCCGCACCGTCCGCCGCAGCCGGCACAGTCTGCGCAGCCTGAGGCGGCCTGGAACAATGATGGGGATCAAGGAATTTGCGATGACGGGAACAAAGTCGGTTCGTCCGCTCTACCTGATGTTCGTAGCGTTATGCTACGCAAGAGCGGTCATGGGAGAAATTCTCCATTTTCCTGACAGTTATCAGTTCAAGGAATGGCTGATCTCGTATGCCGGCGGTTTCATCCGGAGGGGACTTGCCGGAGAGCTGCTGTTTGATCTGTGCCCGCCGACGGCCATCTCTCTGCTGCTGCCGATGCTTCTGCTGCTGTGCGCGCTCTTCGTCGCCGCAAGGATCTGCCACCGGCTGGCCGGCCTCAGGCTGGGAGCATTCTGGAATGTCGCCCTGCTGCTCTCACCGGGGCTGCTGCTGTTCTGTCTGCAGGACATCTCCTGCCTGAGACGGGAAATAGTATGCTACGCCGTTCTGGTCGCAAGCCTTGAGCTTTGCCGCCGGGATGCGCCGGCAAAGCCGAAGCTGGCCGCGATCTGCGCCCTCACCTGGCTCATGCTGCTGATCTACGAGCCCTTTGCGGTATGGATCCCGCTGCTGATGTGGGGACTGCGCCAAGCATCAGGAACCAGGGCCGCGCTGATCTACGCCCTGGCCGCCATCGTTCCCCTGGCGTTCATCGTGGCGACACCCTCGGATCCGAAACAGGCAGATCTCATCGTAAGCGCATGGCGGAGCGCGTTTCCAAGCCTCGCCACCAGCCCGTATGATCCTTTTTCCTACATCGGCATTTCAGCCGGGGACTACTATCAGGGCTACAGCCGGTTCTGGCCCCTGCGACATTTCTGCAAATGTCTGATCGCAGGGTGCTTCCTGATCTTTCTGCCCTTCGCGCTGCTTTACTCCTCAAAGCTGGTGGCCATCAGAGATCGCGTCTCCTTTCTCCCGCCTGCTCTTGTGATCCTGACTCCCCTGTTTGCGATGCTCCCGCTGGGCTACGATATGGGAAGGTGGCTCAATTTCTCGGGCATGACCGCCCTGCTGGTGCTGTGCTATTTCAGCGAAAGAACCCAAAAGCCGGAAAGCAGCGCGCATGATGCTGATGAAACGGGCGCGCGGGAAGGTGAAAGAAAGAGTCTTGCGGCATGGCTGATGCTTGCCTGCTACCTGCTGGGATGGCATCTGAAGGAGATCGGACCGGTGGTGCAGCTGGGGAATTTCGACCAGTACCTGGGACTGGCGGATCTGTTCAGATAAAAGACAGGAAAACCTCAGCGGATTCGCAGGACCCGGCGGACGATCAGAACCCGGCGCAAGAGCGTTCCACCTGCGCAAGGCCATCCGACGCAGGAGTTTTGACCGATGCAGATCAGCCCTGACGAAAAAGCCTCCCCCTGGATCGAGATACCGCCAACCGGTATCCGTCATCCTGCGTTTGCGGATCGGCCCGCCGATCCGTATGCAAATCTGTTTGCAATCCGCTGGCCGGCCTGTCTGCGGTCCATCAGCCGTTCAGCCGGCCGATCTTCCGCTATTTGCTGCCCATCCGCTCCGCCGAACTACTTGCCGGTTATCATCATGCCGGCCTTGGGCACGATTCCTCCCTGAAATTTGAAGGGAATGGCCACCGTCGACACGCCGTTGTTGTGCTGCACGGCAAAATGAAGATGGGGGCCGGTGGTATAGCCGGTGTTGCCGGATCGGGCGATCATATCCCCAGCCCGCACCGTCTGCCCCAGGGAGACGGTCTGGGACTGATGCTTCAGGTGCACGTACACCGTCATGGTGCCGTCGCTGTGGCGCAGACGGATGTAGTTGGCCTTGCCGTGAGCGGCCGGATCAAGACCTGCTTTGGTGAAGTGCATCTTCATGTCCACCACTCTGCCGTCCCGGGCCGCGTAGATCGGAGTGCCCACCGGCATGGAGACATCCACCGCGTAACGGTTCTTCGGTCCCTTGTGGGAGAACTTGCCCCCGGGTGCCTGGGTCACGCGGTAGGTGCCCTTGAAGGGAATGAGAAACTCGTCGGACTTGAGCTGCTCGATTTTGGTGGGGGTTCCGATGGAAAACTCCCGGGTAAGGGTGAAGTTTCTGGTCTCGTCGATTTCGTAGATATGTCCCAGGGACACCACGGAATTGCCTTCCACCGTGAAGATCTGGTTGAACCTGATATCGGTGTCCACCGCGCTTTCGTCGGAGGCCTTGAGGATCACCGAAATCGGAGAATAAAGCTTGTTTTCGATAAGGACCTCGCTGCTGACGGCATCGTAGGTCAGAAGAACATCGTCCTCGTGGCTCTCGTCAACCTCGTCGATTTCTCCCACGTCATAGCCGCCGTCAAGCCCTTCTGCGGCGGTGTCGGTATAGTGGGTGACGCCCTTTTCGTCAATGAAAAAGTACACCTTGGCCAGCGCTCCGGGCGACAGCAGGGCGGCGGCCAGAAGGCAGAGACAGAAACCCGCCGATCTGATATCAGGCATGCTTCTAATCAAAATCGTCCTCGTACATCGGCCGGTTGCTGAGATTGATGACTTCCTTCTTGTCCTTGACAATGCTCGGACGGACGGACGGATCCGCATCAGGCTGGCGCTCGTCCGAGCTCCGGCGGATCACGGTCGCACCGCTTGCCGGGCCGGAGGAGGAAGCCGGACCGCTGTAGGTGCCCTCCGAGAACTGGGACGGGTTTATGACCGTGGTGGTGGTGCCGTTGGGATTGGTGACGATCGAATCGTCAGGAATTTCCTGATATTCCATCTGTCCCGAGCTGACGCCGCCGTCCTCCGGCTCGGAGCCGAAGTGGGTGACTCCATTGTCGTCCACATACCAGTAAACCGAACCGGCGGACGCCAGAGGGGAGCAGAAAAGTCCCAGCGCAAACGCCAGAGCCGTAATTCTAACCATCGCTTTTACCTCTCCTTGCCATCAAAACCGCATCCTCTCTTGCTCCATCCGGACGCGGATAGTAATTCTTCCTGATGCCGGTTCTCGCATATCCGAACCGCTCGTACAACCTTATGGCCGGGAGATTGGAGATCCTGACCTCAAGATACGAGGAATCGCAATTGTGTTCCTCAAGGATATCACAATAAGCCTCCATGAGCGAGGAGGCCACGCCCTGACGCTGCCGGGGAGGCTCAACCGCGATATCCTCGATTTCCGATTCCGGCGGCAGCAGATTGTAGATGAGAAATCCCAGCAGCGCTCCGTCATCGTCAAAGCATCCCAGCCCTCCGTGGTAGCCCGGACTGTCAAGAACGGCCTGAAACATTCCCTGGCTCCAGCCGGAAATCTGGGCTCTGCCCTCTATGGCCGCAAGTGCCGGAACGTCAGCTGCCGCAAGGGCTCTCACATGTCTAGCCATCCAGCAGCCCCGATGCCAGAATCGAATACCACAGCTTCTTCTTGCCCCCGGCCGCATCAAGCACGATGCCCCCGTCGGGACGCGCCGCCGTCTCCTCGGTAAGCAGCACCAGATCACCAGCGCCGGGCTTGGCGTCCCCTTCCTCCGCCGATCCGAGATCCGGAAACAGCAGCATGAAATCATCAAGCCAGGCCGGGGTCTTTCCGGCGACAAACAGCCTGCGGGAGTTTTCGCCGCCGGTTGCGTCGGTTGCTTCATGACCTGGATTGCCGTAAACCCGATCATTCATAAGATACAGCAGAGTCTGCAGATTGTTCATGCCTCACCTCACCCGAAAAAGCAGTAGCAGAGACCGACGGAAGCCGCCATGGCGGCAAAATCCGCCGCCAGTCCGCAGCCGATGGCATGCCTGAACTTCACGATGCCCACCGATCCGAAATACACCGCAATGACGTAGAAGGTGGTCTCGGTGGAGCCCTGCATGATGGCGGCCAGCCGGCCTTGGAAGGAATCCACGCCGAAGGCGCCGATGACGTCAATCATCATGGCCCGGGCGCCGGAGCCCGACAGGGGCTTCACCGCCGCCACCGGCAGCGAATCCACGAATCTCAGATCGTCGAAGAAGAAGGACAGCAGCCACCTCAGACCGTCAAGCAGCAGATCAAGGGCCCCCGAGGCTCTGAAAAGTCCGATGGCGAAAAGCATGGCCACCAGATACGGCAGGATCTCAAGCGCGGTGGAAAAGCCTTCCCTGGCCCCTGACACAAACACCTCGAAGGTTCTGACGCGTCTTATCATGGCTATCAGGAAAACGCCCCCGATAAGCAGGGTCAGAATGCAGTTGGCCATCACCTTCGACTGCTCCGACAGCGCCGGGCCGGCGGTCACGCCCCAGAAAACCACCGCGGCCACCAGGGATATCAGCACCCCGGCCGCAAGCAGCACCGGCAGCCGCAAGAGCGGAATTTTCTGAACCAGCGCTGTGGCCAGAAAGCCGGCAACGGTGGATGCGGTGGTGGCCAGCATCAGGGGCACGAAAATCTCGGCCGGGGATGCGGATCCCAGCTGCGCCCGGTAAAGAAACACCGTAACCGGAAACAGACAGACCGAGGAGGTGTTCAGCACCAGAAACATGATCTGAGCGTTGCTGGCCACTTTCGGATCCGGATTGATGGACTGCAGATCCTTCATGGCCCTGATGCCAAGGGGTGTGGCCGCATTGTCCAGCCCCAGCATGTTGGCCGACAGATTCATGGTCACCGAGCCGATGGCGGGATGCCCCGGAGGAATTTCAGGCATGATGGCCCGAAACAGCGGCGTCAGCAGCCGGGCGATCACGGCGGTGATGCCGCTTGCCTCCATGATCCGGCAGATGCCCAGCCAGGCGCAGAGCATTCCTGAGAGTCCTATGGAAATCTTCACGGCGCTGTCGGCGGATGAAAAAAAGGCATCCATCATGCTGTTCACCACCGAGGCGTTGCCCAGCAGCAGATTGACGCAGCACGCCCCCACCGAAACCACAACCAGCAAAGCCCAAATCAGATTCAGCATCACCGCCCTCCAGATCGGAGGTATTTTAGCATCGATCCCGGTCGAGACAGGCAAAAAAAATCCCGCGGACCTGCCGCGGGATGAGGCATGAACAAAGCTGCGATCTTACGGACGGTTGCCCACAAACACCACCACTACCTTGTCGTTGCCCTTTTCGCGGACAAAGGCGTAGTACGGGCTCTTGGCCTTGCTGATCTTCTTGTGGGAGCCCTCGGCAACGGCCGGATGAGCCAGTCTGAAGTGATTGAGCTTGCTCCAGTGCTGATACAGATCCTTGTACTCCGGCTTGTTCAGATCACCCCAGTTCATGTCCGAGCGCAGCGCCTGATCAGGATATCCGCCGTCAGCCATCAGTCCGCGTCCGGATTCGTCGCCGTAGTAGATCTGAACCTGTCCCGGCAGCATAAGGAAGCTGTTGGCGGCCCGCTTCTGCAGCGAGAAGTTCTTGAAATCGCCCCAGAACATCTTGGTGTCGTGAGAGGAGATGTAACTCAGACCGTTGAAGTTCGGATCGGAGCTGATCATGCGGGCGTAGTTGGAATAGGTGACTTCCGCATCCGCCATGCATTGGGCCAGCTCGAAGGACTTGCGCTGATAGTCGAAGTTGATCAGCGAATTGAAGCCGTTCTTGTAGTAGAGATCGTCATGGGACAGACCGTGATCCCAGACCTCGCCCACCATGAACAGCGGCAGATCGTCCAGCTTCTCCGAAGCGTGCTCCTTCTTCCATTCCTTCAGAGCGGCGGTGGCCGACTGGTTCAGCTTCTTCCAGGCCTGGGCCTGAACATGCTTCACCGTGTCGCAGCGCAGCGCGTCGATGCCGAAGTTGCGGACCCAGTAGGTGTGCCAGCTTACCAGATAGTCCAGCACGGTGGCGTTGTCCAGCTGCTTGGCCCGGGTGTCCTTCTTGTTCTTCAGGAATTTAGGCAGATCCACCGGATGCTTGCCTTCGGTGATGAAGTCAGGCAGGCCGGCCACGCCCATGTTCTGATCGTCGGTGCCGGGGGCCTGGTGATGAGGGAAGCCGGCTCTGACCCACTTGTTGCCCCACCAGTCAAGCCAGTTCTTGCTGTTGTAGTCGATGAACTGCGAATAGGCCTGCCAGTTGGCGGCGTTCTTCGGCTTGTAGTCCGCCCATCTCTTCGGCAGATCGCCGGTGTTCTTGGTCACGTCCTCAAGCCCGAAATCCTGCAGATCCGCAAGGGTCGCGTAGCCCGGATGGTTCATGACGGTGTCCACGATCAGCCTGATGCCTCTCTTATGGCATTCCCTGACCAGATTTCTCAGATCGTCGTCGGTGCCGTAGTTCGGATCAAGCCGGGTGAAATCCGCGGCCCAGTAGCCGTGATAGGAGAAGAACGGGAAGGAATGCCCCTGGTCGCCGCCGCCGATGTAGCCGTGGGACTGCTCCACCATCGGAGTGATCCAGATGGCGTTGATGCCCAGGTTCTTCAGATAGTCCAGTTTCTGAATGATGCCCTTGAAGTCGCCGCCGTGGAAGGTGCCGATTTCATCCTTGCCGTCCTTGAAGCGGCCGAAGGAGTAGTCGTTGGATTTGTCGCCGTTGTTGAAACGGTCGGTGAGCAGGAAATACACCACCGCGTTGTCCCAGGAGAACGGCTTGATCCGCTTGCTCTCCTCGGTGGCCGGCTCCAGCAGCACCAGACCCTCGGAGGAGGCGCCAGGAGTGACCTTGACCTTGCCGCCTGAAACCTTCATGGTCTGACCGGTGTAGGCATCCCGAAGCATGGTGCCGTTAGGCCATACGCCGGCGACGTCCACGGTGACCGCGCCGCCCTTGTAGGTCAGACACTTTGCTTTAGGCACCTGCCGCTGGACCTCCACCACGCCGGTGGTGGCGCGGATGGCCTTGATGGTGGGAGCCTTGGGATTGAACATGCTGAGGCTGAAGGTGTAGTTGCCCGGCAGCATGATGTTCATCTTGAAGGTTTTGTTCTGGGCGCAGGTGGCGGCCTTGGTGGTCTTGCCGAACAGCAGCTTGCCGTCGGCTCCCACGTCGGCCACGAAGGAATTGGCGCAGGATTTCTTGCGATCGGCGATGAGGATCTTGTGCTCGCCCTTGGCCAGGCTGACGGTGGCGTCGAACATGTAGTTCAGCCCCGCGTTCTGTTTGAACTCGGCCTCCTGGATCAGTTTGCCGTCCACGTAAACGTAAACCGGTTCGTTGAACTGGTAGGCGGCGGCGTTGCAGTAGCCGGAGACCAGCCCCGCGGCGGCCGCGACTGACAGAGCCGCAATGGTTTTTAGTTTCATCATTTGATACCTTCCCTAAGTTATAACAAGGGAATTTTATCCCATGAAGCCGTTAAAATAAGTGAGCGTCATAAAAATTCGGGAAGTTGCGCCGGCGCGCCTTCCGGGATTTTCCGGCGCCGCTCTCCGAGAGTTGCAGACGAGGCCTCAAGTTGTGACGGACAATCAGACAAGTGTGCGGTATAATTCACGCATTCTCAATCACCTCCTGAAACCCATGAAAACAACAATCCATCCCGCTCTGCTGCTGTCTTTAGCGCTGATGTTTCCGCCGCTGTCCTCCTCCGCCCACAGCGCGGCGGCAAAGACGCCGGTCGCATCCGCCAGTTCCGCCCAGACCGCTCTTGTGAAGCAGAATCACGACAAGCTTGAAAAAGTGAAGCTGATGGAAAGCTATTACCTGAAAAGAGGCCGCACCCCTGAAGAGGCCAGGAAAGAAGCATGGGAAGCTGTCAGCGCCCAGGAGGCAAGAGACAAGCTCAGGGCCGAGGGCAAACTGAAAACGCGCCCGGCAGGCGCCGCGGAGGCGAAGGCGGACGCGACTGCCGGAACGAAGCCGGCTGCGCGCCTGAAGGACAGTCCGGCGGACAGCATCTACCAGACCGCCCAGGCATCGAGCCGGCCGGTGGACATGGTTCTGGTGAGAAAATCCGTTCACCAGATGGAGCTCATCAAGGATCACAAGATCCTGAAGAAGTATTTCGTTGCCCTGGGCAAGTCCCCCAAGGGCCACAAGCAGCACCGGGGCGACCGCCGCACTCCGGAGGGAGTATATGTGCTGGACTACAAGAAGCCCAGCGCGGAATACACCCTGTCAATCCACATCTCCTACCCCAACGCAGATGATCTGAAAAGTGCCCGGGAGCGCGGAGTGGATCCCGGCGGAATGATCATGATCCACGGACAGCCCAGCCGCATCGGCCACAGCGAAGACGAAACCAGAGACGGGGAATTCAACGTGGACAAGTTTCTGCAGCCGTCCAACTGGACCAACGGCTGCATAGCGCTTCTGGACAACGATATGGCTGAAGTCTACCGGATGATCGAACCGGGAACGCCTATCACCATCCTCCCTTAGGACAGCTCAGGCTCGCCGGCAGGGAGCGGCGCCGGTATCGGTATCGGATAGATTGGAAAGAGATAAGAATATGCGAGATTGCGCCAGTCTCTTCCTCGATCGCCGAGACTTGCGATTTGCTGACTGAAGACCTGGTCACGCCCGGCGCGCAAAGAGCCGCGCATGACAGATGACGGAAGCGGGCGCGACCATCCGCGCCGCAGGGATCAGACGATGGAGAACGGTCTTCTGCCCTCCGGAGACTTCTTCAGATCGATCCTCTGCCTGCCGGACGTCTCATCCTTGTCGTCGCTTTTTTCATCGTCGCCGCTTTCTTCATCATCCTCGAGGCTTTCTTCATCCTCGTCGCGTCTGCCAAAAAGGCGGGATGACTTCCCGTCGTCAGTTTCAAGTGTCAGCGTCCCTTCCTCAAGCTCGCTCTCATGGCGGATCCGGTCGTAGTACTCCTGCTCCGGAAGCCGGATTCCGGTCTTCATGGTGGGACTTACCACATCCACAACGGAACCCATTGGCAGATACACCGTTACGACCTTGCCCTTGAGTCTGGTTTTGAAAATGATCAGATGATCGCCCACTTCCATGCTGCCAAGAGCCGCCGGCGAAATATTGAAACAGATCTGTCCGCTGTTCTTGTCGATGAATTCCTTGAAAGCCTCGTCCATCACCACGCCGGGATAGGTCGTATCCACATGAATGTATACGGTCTCGCCGTTGTCCACGAAGTAGTTGTAGTAGGCGTTGAACAGATACGGTCTTAATGGTTTGCGCATTTTCGTTTCCATCTGCTGAGCGGCTACTTTCTTCCGCTTTCGTACAGAGCTCTCTGGTTGATTTCCTCATGGGTGAGGGAGGCTTTGAAGGTATCCCGGGAAAAAAGCATATTGGTGTATTTTTTCCAAGCGGCGGCATACGGACCGTCCAGAGCGATGTTCATCATCGGAAGACGCCAGAGAAGCGGAGCCAGGTAGCAGTCGATCATGGAAAACTCATCCCCCAGGAAAAACTCCGAATCCCGCACGGCCTCGGAGGAGGACAGCAGGGTAACCTTCAGATCCCGGGCTGCGACGGCGTCCTTTTCGGAAATCACCTTCTGAGCCAGGGAATACCAGTCCTGACGTATCCGGTAAAGAAGAACCCTGGTTTCAGCCCGGGAAATCGGATATACCGGCATCAGCGGCGGATGGGGATAGCGCTCGTCGAGATATTCCAGAATAATGCTGGTGTTGTAGACCACCAGATCCCGATCCACCAGAGTAGGCACCTCGTTGTAGGGACTGGTTTCATGCAGCAGCGCGGCGTTTTTGGGATCGTCCACCTCCGCCAGGTCGTAGACCACGTTCTTTTCAGACATGACAAAGCGCACAAGATGACTGTACAGACTGTTGGAGTGAGAATACAGCGTGACCGAAGAATGTCTGTTGCTACCTATTGTTACTCCCATCATTCCTCCAAAACGCAAAGAAAGCGGCAAAACGCCGGCAATGCGGGAAATTGGCGTGACACCCGAGCGCAATGCAATCGAACGCAATCGGATCCGGCAGGGATCGGCGCCGCTCATGCCAGGCCAGCGGTCGCTGGCCTGCGGGGATACGCCGTCCGCCATGGTAAAGTAACATGTTTAACTGATTATTAGTGCAGTTAAAATCACATTAAAGGAAAGAGAAATGTCTCAGAGGAAGCAAATCGGTAACCGGACCAAAAAAAGACCCGGACGAACCGGGCCTTTGAACATGAATGAAAATAAAAACGAATTCGTATTAACGCTTTGAGTACTGTGGACGTTTGCGGGCCTTGTGAAGACCAACCTTCTTACGTTCAACCACGCGAGCATCTCTGGTTACGAAGCCTGCCTTGCGCAGTTCGCCGCGAAGAGACTCGTCATAAGCCATCAGAGCGCGGGTGATTCCCAGACGGATGGCGCCTGCCTGACCGGAGGCTCCGCCGCCCTTGACGGTGATGTAGAAGTCGAACTTGTCGGTCATGTCAACCAGCTCCAGAGGCTGACGAACAATCATTCTGGAGGTTGGACGACCAAAATACTCATCCAGAGAACGCTGATTGATAACAATGTTACCAGAACCTGCCTTGGCGAAAACGCGGGCGGTCGAACTCTTGCGACGGCCAGTGCCGTAATACTGATTAGCTGTCATGTCAATGTCCCCCGATTAAATGTCTAATACCTTTGGCTGCTGAGCTGCATGATCATGCTCCGCGCCAGCATAAACCTTTAATTTCTTGAACATCGCGCGGCCAAGAGGTCCCTTTGGCAGCATGCCCTTCACAGCGGACTGAATGACCATTTCCGGCTTGTCGGCAATCATCACGCTGAAAGGCAGCGACTTGATTCCGCCAGGGAATCCGGAGTGATGGTGATACATCTTGTCGGTGAACTTCTTGCCGGTTACCTTAACCTTGGCGGCATTGATAACGATAATGTAGTCACCGGTATCCATGAAAGGGGTGTACTCAGGCTTGTGCTTGCCGCGGAGACGGGAAGCGATTTCAGTCGCAAGACGGCCCAGAGTCTTGCCATCCGCATCGACAACATACCAATCACGCTTGATGGTGCTTGGCTTTGCTACATAACTTTTCATTACAGTTAATAACCCATGTTTGACTGTCAAAAAATAGCAGTAAACTGCCAATCCTTCTGATCGAAGCCCGTCCCTTCGAACGGTTTCCGATCCGCCGCATGTAACGCTGCGACAAAAAAGTGGGTAGCGAGATTATACATAAAAAGCCGCGGATCTCAAAACGCATTTTGTGACAAGGCTAAAAAAATTTTCAGGCCCGGCGTTTCATGATGCCGGCAGGAACTCAGTTGTGAATGGTGTCCTCGGCCACAATCACCTCCAGCTGCCGCAACTGTCCCTCCCGCAGGACCTCCACCCTGATGGCGGTGTTGGGCTTGGTTTCGGCAATGATGTCCATGGCCATCTGGGCATTGACAATCTTCTCGCCGTCGATGGACAGCATGATGTCCCCCACCATCAGTCCACCCTGCTCCGCAGGTCCGGCGGGAGCCAGCTTTTCCACAATCAGACCGTGGTTCGGGCCGAGATTGAGGAGATTGGCGGTGACAGAATCCACATCAACCGTCTTGATGCCAAGATACCCTCTCACCACCCGGCCGTTGTTCACCAGGTCGATCATGATGCGCTTGGCAAGAGCGTATGGCACCGCAAAGGCGATGTTGTTGCCCTCGGAGCCGCTGCCGCCGGCGTTGGTGTAGGTGCCGGAGTTGATGCCCACCAGCTCGCCCAGGGTATTGATGAGCGCACCTCCAGAATTGCCCACGCCCACATAGGCGTCAGTCTGCAGCAGATCCTGGCGGCCGTTGGAATTGGGACCCATGGTGCCCAGCCCCGAACGGCCCTTGGCGCCGATAATGCCCATGGTGACGGTCTGACCCACGTTGAAAGGGTTGCCGATGGCCAGCACCACGTCCCCCACCCGGGAAATTCTTTTGTCGTTCTGAGGGATCACCGGAAGATTGTCCGCATCGATTTTCAGCACCGACAGATCGGTCAGCTGGTCGCTGGCCACCAGCGCAGCCTCGAATATTCTGCCGTCCTGCAGAGCGACGATGATCTCCTCCGCGCCTCCCACCACATGGTAATTGGTCAGGATGTATCCGTGGGAGCTCATGATCACTCCCGAGCCAAGGGAGTCAGGCTGAAGCGCCGAACTGCCGGTGTTCTTGTCCACCCTGGTGCTTTTGGTGTAGACGTTGACCACCGCCGGCGCGGCCTTGGCCACGGCGTCATGATAGGAGGCCGGCGCGGTGAGAACGTTGAAGATATAGGAAAGTGAAAACGCCCCGTTGGTCACCGAGGGAACAAAAATGATCATCAGCAGGCTGACCGCAAGGCCGATCAGCACCGCGTTGAGAATGTATCTGAAAAGCTTCATAGAAAACCGGAAGAAACCAAACCGTTCAGAGCCGGCGATGACTGGCAAAGACGCGGACCCTGCCGGCTCGGGAGTGCAACAATTATAGTCCGCAAAAGGATTCGATCTCAAGATCGGGCGTTTTCAGGCGCAAAGAAGCCCCTGTTCAAAACGAATAGGGGCTGTCGGAAAAAACGGTATGTCAGTTTGCTGGCGAGCTTACTGGATGATGATGAACATGTTCATGCTGCCGCGAACAATGTTCAGAGCCTGAGCTCCCTTGCTCTTGGACAGGATCTTGTTCAGTTCGTCCACGCTGGTGACCTTTTCCCGGTTCACGCCGACGATGATGTCGCCCTTCTGCATGCCGTAGCGGGCTGCGATGGATTTCTTGTCGATATCTGTGATCTCCACGCCCTTGACCTTGCCGGTGGCGGTGGCTAGCTTCACGCCGGCGAAAATGGCGTTGGCCTGCTCGTTCTTGGTTTCCACGCCCTTGCTTTCGGCCTTCTGCAGAGTCACTTCCTTGATCAGCTCCTTGCCGTCCCGGATCACGCCCAGAGAAATTTTGGTTCCGGCTCCGATGGTGGCGATTCTGGCTCTGAGCTCGTTGAAGGAGGAAATGCTGTGGCCATTGATGGAAACAATGATATCCCCGGCCTGGAGTCCCGCATCCGCGGCGGCGGATCCGTCCATAACCTGGCTGACGAAGGCGCCGCGGTTCTGCTTGGCGCCGAACTTCTCGGCCAGATCAGGAGTCAGCTCGCCTCCCATGATGCCAAGAAATCCCCGGCGGACCTCTCCGTACTTGATAAGCTGCTCGGTGATGCTCTTGACCATATTGGACGGAATGGCGAAGCCGATGCCGACGTTGCCTCCGTTCGGAGCAAGAATGGCGGTGTTGATGCCGATGAGATTGCCGTTGAGATCGATGAGAGAGCCGCCGCTGTTGCCCTGGTTGATGGCCGCGTCGGTCTGAATGTAGTTTTCAAACTGGTTGCCGCCGTCCACATAACGGCCCAGCGCTGAAATGATGCCGTAGGTTACGGTATGACCGAGACCGAAAGGATTGCCCACCGCAATGGCGAAATCGCCAATGCGCAGACTGTCGGAATCGGCGTAGGCCACCGCCTGGAGATTGTCGGCCTTGACCTTCAGAAGAGCCACGTCGGACTGAGGATCGGTGCCTACCACCTTGGCTTCGAACTCTCTTCCGTCATGAGTGGTGATTTTGATTTTCTTGGCTTCATCCACCACGTGGTTGTTGGTTACGACATATCCTTCCTTGGCATCCACAATCACGCCGGATCCGAGAGCCTTGAAAGGCTTTTCCATGGTGCGGCCGCCCTCGAAAGGATCAAAGCCGAAAGGATCGCCGAAGAAGAATGGGAAATTGCCGCGTCCTCCGGAAACTTCCTTGCTTCCTTCCACGTTGATGGTTACAACGGCAGGAAGCACCTTTTCAATGACAGGAGCAAGAGACGGAACATTTCCGTTCTCAGCCGCCACAGCTCTGACGAGAGGCAGCGCATCCGCATACGCATTGGATACCAAACCCGTTCCGGCGACTGCCACGGAAACCAACAGAACTGAACAAAGCTTCTTTAGCTTAATCATTTAACTCTCCTTTAAAAGAAAATGTGCTTTGGGACACACTTCTGAGACTAAAGAAGAGTTGAATAGTTCCATGGTTAATCTTCATAGTCCTTCGGCTGAACCGAAGGCTTGGACAGTTCCTGATTGAGCTTGACCTTTTTCAGATCGTTGAGGGACTCCACCGACGAAATGATCTTGGGGTCGTTCTGGTGCTCCTTGGACAGCGATGAACTGATGTCCTTGGACATGTCGCCAAAATGCTGCAGCAGCTTCTGATACTGATCGTCGAACTGCTGAAACAGAAACGCGGTCTCCGACAGATGATGCTTCATTTTGTTGCGCAGATCGCCCAGTTCGATTTTGGTGATTTCAAGATCCTTCTGGGCGTCGCTGGCCTTTGAAAAGAAAAGACGTCCTATCAGAATTCCCAGAATGAATATGACAACGTCACATGCAATTATAATCCACATATTTCCTCGAGTTTCATTCGCCCGGCGCAGATGCGGTCAAAGGGCGTTTCAGTAGTATACTCGCGCCATGCGGGGCGATAAATCAATCTGATGCAAAAGTGCAGACTAAAGCAAAAAAATTCTATGCGCCACCGGCCGCTCTTCCTGCCGGAGCATGGAAGTCATGAAAAGCGAGCGGATAAAAAGGGGCGGATGAAGTTTTACCGACTTCAGTTTCTCCTTTGCTCTCTTCCGTCTATTTGCTGTAGGAATCGTATTCCCGCAACACTCTTCCGGCGACAAGAGCCCTTTCCTGGGACATCACGTGATCCACATGAGGAACCTGATGCCCTGCGGCAAGCCGTCTCAGCAGTTTGTCATACTGAACCAGAACGCCTCTCATTCGCTGCAGCTGCTTGAGATTGCACTTCTTTTTCTTGCAGATCCTCTCAAGTGACTTCACCCCTTTCTCGAAGGCATCGTACAGATAATCCGAGTCCTGCCTGCTGCAGTAGGTCTGGTTGCACTTGTACAGATTGGCTGACGCTTCGTCGCCGTTTTTCAGAAGCAGCATGAGCATGTTGGCCACTCTCAGGATCTTTCCTTCCAGCTTCACATACTCCGTTGGCGCCCGGTTGTAGTCCTTGCCGTAGAACATCCGGTTGGAGGAGACGAAAAACTCCCGGTATACCAGATCGTAGGCGCCGCCGGTGAGTGACAGATCGTTGTATTCCTTGAAACTGTAGCCCGCCGATGACAGCTCGTACTCAAGAAACGGGATCACGTAGGCGCCGAGCACCGCGTTGTACTGCGCCACCTCGTCAAGACCAAGACTGGACATTTTTGAAAACAGCTGCGAGACGGAATTCATCAGACCCCGGTTTGAGCTGAAATCAAGCCGGGTGACATAGGTGCGATCCTTGTTCCGGCTGCTGATCACATACTTGAGGGTGTTGATGAAATCTATCTGCCGATCGATCATCATCTCCTTTACCAGGATCTGATAGCCGGTGCCGTCATAAACCTTCTGCATGCCCTCCGACCGCCTGATCCAGGCCCGCTCCTGCTCCTTCACCGCCTCTTCGTTGCAGAATCCTGCCTGGCAAAGTTCTCTGAGCTCGTTGTACCGGTCGGCGAAGGCGAGATTATGGATATCCTCAAAGCGCGCGTGTATCGGCGGGTTTTCTGAATAGAACTCCTGACTCCCCTGCATAAAGTTCGGATCGATAAACATAAGATCAAAAACCAGGTTCCCCAGCAGAGCGCTTCTGACCCGGAAAACCGAATAGTTGTCAGTTACGCCCGCCGACTGAAGTATGGCATCAGTCTGCTCGCACTGCCGCACAAAGTCTTCGACGGCCTTGTCCAGCTGCGCGGCCTGATATGCGGTGTAGCTGTTGTAGGTAAGTTTGAGCAGCTGCGGAATGATATTGTCCCGAAGCGCCCTGAATTTGGCCTCGTAATCGGATGAATTATTGTATGTGGCGAATTCTTTGAAACAGGCTCTGACGCTGCCGCAGAGACTCTGGGATGCAGTGGACGCGCTGTCTTTGCGGGTCGCAGATACAGAAACGGAAGAGCCGGAGCCGGTGGCCATCTGACGCAGTTCCTCGTCGTTGAGAATGTATATTTCGGATGACGGAGTCTCCAGCATGGCAAGACGCACCGATGCGGGAACATTGTACTGACGGGCCATTTCGTTAAGGTCGACGGTCAGACCTTTGGTGGCATAATTTTCACCTTCCTGGAGACTGGTCCGGTGAACGCCAATGCTGCTTTTTGGCTCTGCGATGCGTGGGGTCCCCACCATGAAGACGAAAAAGCAGGCGCTGTAGCAGCTCCGGTCGTCCAATACGATAGTGCCGAAACGGTGCTTGTCGACGTAATCAGCAATCACAAGGGATGCGTAGACATTGCCGCCATAGGAGTCGAGAACCACAAAGGCGTTCTTGCCGGGAGTATGGGTGTTTTCCACCACGGTTTTGAAACTGTCGCCATCGCCATATTTCAGTTCGCCGGATACGAAATATAGATCAAGATCAGGCTGGTCGGTAACTGGTGTGATATCTGCGGCGTAGAGACTGCAGGATAGCAAGGAAAGTGCGCAAAGAGACAGGAACTTGAGTTTAGGTTTCATAAGGATCTCCCAGCAAAGGCGGTGCCGCGAGGCTTAGGAATTTCCTGGGACATGAGTATTCCTGCAGATCGGCGCCTTTGCAAACAAAACAAGGATTCTATGAAAAAACAACTCAATGTGGTTGAAACAGGACTAAATCTGATGTCAGTTCTGTGATCTGACGTACATGAACGGCAATATGCCGGTATGAGTGCATGACTATGTAATTCTGAAGATTGCGCGAAATATGAACGCGCAGGAGTTGGGAACTGCGTTAAGTACTTTACGCCATTGGACGGGTAACCGCAAAGTTGCTTCCGCAGATCTGCAGACATGCTGAAAATTCAGAGCAAAAAAAAAAGCAGGCGCTAGGCCTGCTTGTATTATGGATGGCGGAACGGACGGGGCTCGAACCCGCGACCTCCTGCGTGACAGGCAGGCGTTCTAACCAAGCTGAACTACCGCTCCGTGTAAGGGGTGCCTGACAATTACCTACTCTGACATGGCGAAAGC
>JAFURY010000031.1 GCA_017480795.1 Succinivibrionaceae bacterium | reverse complement strand
TATCCAAGAGGGATAAGGCGGCACAGAAAAGTTACGGCCTCATCCTGAAGCATATTCATGCAGCATTGGCTTGATGGTCGCTGTCTAATGGAGAGGAAAGGGGTGGTGCGAAAGGTAATTCCTTAACTTCGGGGGCATGGATCATTGTAGAAGCAACAGTCAAAAAACCGGCATCCAGCCATCATGATTCGTCATTATCTGGATCCGGGTACATTTTCTTAAAGAAAGATTGCGTTTTAACAGCGCGGAGAGGAACCTGCGCATTTCAAATGCGGCTCTCTTGCGGCAAATCAATCGGTTCGATCGCTTTTGCACAGAAGTTTAACAGACTAATGCGGAGGTCGAGAAGGGAGAGCGAGAAAGAGGCGGAGACTGTCAAGGCGATCAGCAAGGCTTGGCATAAAACAAACCTGCGCACCGCCTGTAGACAGCACAGGAAACAGGAAGATCAGAGACGTCAGCTTCGGCCGGCGGCTTTCCGGCAGGATACGCCAGATTTGAAAGGCTCGGCGACAGCTGCGGCAGACACGCCGCAGCCGCCAGACCGGATATGGTCAAATACTAAACGTTGAACAGGAAATTCATGATGTCCCCGTCCCGGACAATATAGTCCTTGCCCTCGGAGCGCATTTTTCCCGCCTCCTTGGCGCCGTTTTCGCCGCCGCAGGCGATATAGTCGTCGAAGGCGATGGTCTGGGCGCGGATAAAGCCCTTTTCGAAGTCGGAGTGGATCTTGCCTGCGGCCTTCGGCGCGGTGGCTCCCACAGGAATGGTCCAGGCTCTTGATTCCTTTGGTCCGCTGGTGAAGAATGTCTGCAGATTGAGCAGTTTGTAGCCTGCTCTGATGACCCGGTTCAGACCCGGCTCCTCCAGTCCCATCTCGGCCATGAACTCGGTCCGATCATCTTCGGCCATCTCGGCCAGTTCGGACTCGATCTGGGCGCACACCGGAACCACCACCGAGCCCTCGGCATCGGCGATCTTCCGCACCACGTCCAGGTACGGATTGTTTGCGAAGCCATCATCGGCCACGTTGGCAATGTACATTACCGGCTTGAGGGTAAGGAATGCCAGATAGGCGATAGCCTCCTTCTCCTCCGGCTCAAGTTTCAGCGTTCTGAGCATTCTGGCGTCGGAAAGCACCGGCAGACACTTCTCAAGCACCTTCATTTCCAGAACGGCGGCCTTGTCTCCGCCCTTGGCCTTGCGGCTGACCCGGCTGATGGCCTTTTCGCAGGTTTCAAGATCAGCCAGAGCCAGCTCGGTGTTGATGGTCTCGATATCCCCCGCCGGGTCGATTTTGCCGTTCACATGGACAATATTCTCGTCGTCAAAGCAGCGCACCACGTGAGCGATGGCATCCGTTTCGCGGATGTTGGTCAGAAACTGGTTGCCCAGACCTTCGCCCTTTGAGGCGCCCTTCACCAGACCGGCGATGTCCACAAACTCCATAGCCGCCGGCACGATCTTCTTGGGATGATCGATATCGGCCAGCTGCTGCAGACGATGATCCGGCACCGGCACGACGCCGGTGTTGGGCTCTATGGTGCAAAACGGAAAGTTGGCGGCTTCGATGCCGGCCTGAGTTAAAGCGTTAAACAGAGTCGACTTGCCCACGTTCGGCAATCCGACAATACCGCAGTTGAAACCCACTGTCTGCTCCTTGTAGTATTGCGATTATTTCTTTGATTTGACGGCGTTGACGACGTTCATGGCCTTCTGGGGATCAGCCACCACCGATTCGATGGCCTCAAGAGCCCGGCCAGAGGCCTCGTCAATCAGCGCCCGATCCTGCCGATCGGGCCTGCCCAGGACATAACCCAGCATCTGCGATCTGTCGGCGGGCTTGCCGATGCCAAGTCGCAGGCGGTAGAAGCCGGCATTGCTGGCCAGGCTTGAAATGATGCTCTTCAGACCGTTGTGCCCGGCGTGTCCTCCGCCGGATTTGAGCCGGAGACTGCCTGGCTCCAGATCAAGCTCGTCATGGATCACCAGGATCTCCTCCGGAAGGATCCGGTAGAAGCCGGCCACCGCGCCCACGGCCTGACCGCTGAGGTTCATATAGGTGGTGGGAAACACCAGGCGCACGTCGCAGGATCCCACGCGGCCCTGACCGACAAGGCCGAAAAATCTGGAGGAGGACTGAAGAGAAATCCCGTAGCGGCGGGCGATTTCGAACAGCAGGTCGCATCCGGCGTTGTGTCTGGTATGCTCGTACTCGGCGCCCGGGTTGCCCAGACCTGCGATAAGTTTGATGGCGGCCATGCTCAGCTCAGCTGCACCGGAATGCTTTTGCCGATGCGCACAATCTGGTTCTTTTCATTGAGGTACACCAGCTTTGGCTTGTGAGATGCGGCTTCGTCCTCGGTGAAAATGCCGTAGGCGGCGATGATGACAGTGTCGCCCACCGCGGCCATTCTGGCAGCCGCGCCGTTGAGAGAGATCATGCCCGAGCCGCGTTCCCCGGCAATGGCATAGGTATGAAACCGGGCTCCGGTATCCACGTTGTAGATGTCGATCTGTTCGTTTTCCAGAATACCTGCCGCATCAAGGAGATCGAGATCAATGCTGCAGGATCCCTCGTAATTAAGCACGGCATGAGTCACACGGGCTTTGTGCAACTTGCCAAGAAGCAATGTTCTCTGCATTCCATCACCTTAAAAAAGCAAAACCTGAAAAAAGTGTGATCTATTCTAGCAAATTCCGCACATAATGATAGCAGAAAATCAGCAGCGTT
The DNA here is from genome assembly GCA_017480795.1 of Succinivibrionaceae bacterium. Classification (GTDB taxonomy): domain Bacteria; phylum Pseudomonadota; class Gammaproteobacteria; order Enterobacterales; family Succinivibrionaceae; genus UBA2804. The sequence continues at coordinate 35,242 of JAFURY010000031.1, read as the reverse complement.
CCGGAGCGAGATCGAAGGCGACACTGTCGATAAGTCTCACCTTGCCCAGATATACCGCCATCAGCACCGCAGCTCTGAGAGTATGTTCATCCACCGGCTTCAGCGTCAGAGCATCCACAATATCGATGGCATCGGTCCGAAAGCCTTCGTTGCCATCGATTCTGGCTCTGGCCGCGGAGACCACGGCGGCGAAATCACGGTTGCCGGAGAGGATCTCTTCCCTGATGGCGTTCATCTCCCGACTGATGAGACAGGCTCTGCGCCGCTCCTCCTCCGAAAGAAGACTGTTGCGGGAGCTCAGCGCCAGGCCCGACTGATCCCGCACGATAGGCACCTCGATGATTTTCACCCCGATGGCCATGTCCCTGACCATCTTCTTCAGCACCGCCACCTGCTGGAAATCCTTCAGCCCGAACATGGCGCAGTCGGGACGGAAGATGTTGAACAGTTTCGAGACCACCGTGGTGACGCCTCTGAAATGACCGGGACGGAGAGCCCCCTCAAGCATGTCGGACAGTCCTGGCACGAACACCGAGGTATGGTTTTCCATCCCCTCGGGATACATGATCTCCGCCGTGGGAGTGAACACCAGATCGACGCCCTCGCCCTCCAGTTTGGCCAGATCTGCATCAAGAGTCCGAGGATAGGTTTCAAGATCCTTGGGATTGTTGAACTGCAGCGGATTCACAAAAATGCTGACGGCCACCGATCTGGCGTTTTTCCTGGCCGCTCTCACCAGAGTCAGATGCCCCTCATGCAGATTGCCCATGGTGGGAACCAGCGCCAGAGTTCCTGCCGCCCTGAGATCCGCGGCCGCACTGGCGGCCTGCTGTATTTCGCTTGCTACTATCATATATAAAAAAGCGGGTCCAGCCCGCCTCCTTGGTTCAAACCGATTGAAAATCCACTCTCCGCATCCGATCCGCCAGATCCTAGTCCCGGCGGCCGATACTCACCGCGCATTATAGCACCGATCGGCGCCATGATACGCCAGGTCGAAAACTCAGGCTTCAGCTGAAGCTCTGCTGATGGTTCGGAAAGGCTCCGCTTTCCACCTCTGAAAGATACAGCTCCACCGCCTTTCTCATGTCCCCGGTCTCCGCCAGGAAGTTGCGGGCGAATTTCGGAGTATGGCCCGGCGTAATGCCGAAGGCGTCATGCATTACCAGAATCTGACCGTCGGTGCCGTTGCCGGCTCCTATGCCGATGACCGGAATTTTAAGGCTCCGGGCCAGAAGCGTCCCCAGATCCGCCGGCACGCACTCGGCCACCAGAAGACAGGCTCCGGCGGCCTCAAGGGCCAGAGCCGCATCAAGAAGTCTTTTCGCGTTCTCTTCGCCCCGGCCCTGGATCTTGTAGCCGCCAAAGACATTCACAAACTGGGGAGTCAGACCGATGTGGGCGCAGACCGGCACGCCGTTATGCAGCAGCCGCTCCACCACCGGCGCAAGCCAGTCTCCTCCCTCTATTTTCACCACGCTGGCGCCGGCCTCCATCAGTTTTGCGGCGTTGAGGCAGGCCTTTTCAGGAGTGTCGTAGGTCATGAAGGACATGTCGGCGATGACAAGAGAGTTTTTCACGCTGCGGGCCACGCAGGCGGTGTGATAGGCCATATCTTCGATGGTCACCCCGATGGTGCTTTCTCTGCCCTGCATGACCATGCCTAGGGAATCGCCGACAAGCAGCGCCGGAACACCGCAGGAATCAAAGAGACTGGCAAAGGCCGCATCATAGGCGGTTATGGTTCCGAACCTTTTATGTTCGTCCTTCATTTTCTGAAGGGATGAAATCGTGACTTTCGACATACAACTCCTAAAAATTCGCCAAGAGCCCTAATCCGTCGCGGCTGCGGCGTCAAACCATCATCAGGATCCGCCGTCGCCTGAAAGCGTCCGGCAGCCGGAAGCGTCGACGCCGGAGAGCAGATCCCTGACGCGGGATCCGTCAGGCAGAGCAAGATCCGGGGCCACATCGGCAAGAGGCAGGAGAACAAAGGCGCGCTTCTTCATTTCAGGGTGGGGAACGGCAAGACGGGGATGACGGATGATCAGATCGCCGTAAAGCAACAGATCAAGGTCCAGCGTCCTGGGTCCCCAGCGCCTCAGTCTTCTCCGGTGATGACGCTGCTCGATGCTCTGCAGGGCTTCCAGCAGTTCAAGCGGCGCCAGAGAGGTTTCAAGAGCCGCCGCCGCATTGACAAAATCATCCTGATCCTGGGGTCCCACAGGCGCGGTGAGATACAGTCCCGATACCGCAAGCACGCGGGAGGCGGGAATATCCTCCAGTTCCCGCAGCGCGCCGCGCACCTGGGAAACGGGATCCTCAAGGTTGGATCCCAGCGCCACGTAGGCCACCACGCCCTCGCTCATCGAGAAACTCCCATGTCCGAAACCCCAGACGCAAAATCCCTTGCGTCCCGCTCTCCCGGTCCGAGGACCGAATCAACACTCCAGCCGGAGTCTCTCGCGCCTACGCTCTGACGCCCGGGCTGGCATCGGCATAATTGATGCCCACCTTCCTGAACTGGCCCACCCAGTAGTCCACCACCGGCTGAATTCTGCCGTTTACGGAATTCCAGTAAACCAGGAAATCATAGGCGCCCTTGAGGTTGGTGTTGGTGAGAACGCCGGCAAGCCTCTTTTCCGAGGTGTCGCTGCGGTGCATTCTGACCAGCAGCTTCCAGAAGATCTCGATGTCCTCGAAAACGAAATGCGGATAGGCCGTATGCTTGAACTGACGGGAAAGCACCGTGTCCATGGCGTCGTAGAGATCGGTCTCGTTGCGCTTGGACAGTCTGACAAAGCCCCCGGCAAGATCGATCTGATCCTGAATGCGGGTCACCAGCACCGGCCAGAGGAGACATGCGAACAGGAATTTTGAGTTCGGCTTGCGGTTGGCCCGGATCCGGTCGTCGGTTCCTTTGAATACCAGATTGAGGAATTTCTGCCACATTCCGCCGTTCTCGGAATTCAGAAGAGCGTCCAGATCCGGGAAGATGTAGCGCACCAGATTGAACATTCTCATGAGTTCGAAGGTCTTCAGGGCGTTGCCGGTAAGCAGCATCTTGCCCATTTCGTCGTACATTCTGGCGTTGGACACGTCCACCAGCAGCCTGCCCATGGAATAGATTGGATCCCTGGTGCGGGGAGTGATCTCCATATCCAGCTTGCCGCTGAAGCGGATGGCTCTGAGCATTCGCACCGGATCCTCGTGATAGCGGGTGCCGGGATCGCCGATGATGTCGATTCTTCCGTTAGCCAGGTCGGAGATGCCGTCGTGAAAATCATAGACGGTGTCCGTCAGCGGATCGTAGTAAAGAGCGTTGATGGTGAAGTCTCTGCGGTCCACGTCCTCCATGATGGTGCCGAAGGTGTTGTCCCGCACCAGCATTCCGTTGGCTGCCGAAACGATTCTGGCGGTGTTCTTGTCGGGATTCTCGCTGGAGGAGACGGCATCGCCGGATCCGCGGAAGGTGGTAACCTCGATGATTTCGGCTCTTGGCGTGCGCATGGCAAAGGTCACATGCACGATCTTGAAGCGTTTTCCGATAATGCGGGCGTTGCGGCTGAACAGAGCTCTGACCTGCTCGGGAGTGGCGTTGGTGGCCACGTCGAAATCCTTGGGCTTGGTATCCATGTAGATGTCGCGCACCGCGCCGCCAACTATGTAGGCCTGATAGCCGGCCGCCTTCAGAGTGCGGGTTACGGCAAGGGCGTTTCTGCTCATCAGCCGCGGAGAAACCGGGTGATGCCCGGCGGGTAGCGCATGATCGGCCAGGAACTGCTGTTCTTTCTTGTCGATCTGCGGTTTTTGTTTTTCGTTGGACATTATGACTGCAACTTGTGGTAATTACTGGTTTTACGCTGATTGTGAATTTTATCGCACTTTGCCAGTCTTGTGAATGACGAAAGACGGCGGCCGGGCGGACGATCCGCGCCATGAAACCTCGCAAAAATTCTCCGGCGGGGAACGCAAAACCGAACGGGTATTGCCGTTTTGCGCCAAGGCGCATGTTATAATTCGGGACACACCCATCAGGTAATGCGTCGCCGCCGAAAGCGCGACGGACATCTTTCACGGAGTAAATCATGAACGGTCTTATCCAGTCCATTTTCGCAAAATCACCCCTGAAACCGCTGGTGAAGCATATCTGCAAGGTTCACGAGTGCTGCACCCAGCTGCTGCCTTTTTTCGAAGCCGTGTTTTCCGACAACTGGGAGGCGGCGCTGGAAGCACAGCAGAGCATCAAGGCCATGGAGAAGGAAGCGGACAAAATCAAAATGGAGATCCGAATGAAGCTTCCCACCGGCCTTTTCATGCCCTTCGCCCGCACCGATCTGCTCCAGCTGGTTTCCCAGCAGGACAAGATCGCCAACCGGGCCAAGGATATCGCCGGCATAGTTCTGGGACGGCATCTGCATGTGCCCAAGGACATCGAAGAGGATTTCTTCAGGTACGTCAGGCGATGTCTTGACGCCACGCTGCTGGCCACCAAGGTCATCTCCGAGCTGGAGAACCTGCTGGAAATCGGCTTCCGGGGCAAGGAGGTCAAACTGGTGGAACAGATGGTGGAGGAGCTTGACGTCATCGAAACCGACACCGACAACATTCAGATCGAGCTGCGCCACCGGCTGTATCAGCGGGAAAGCGAACTCAACCCGATAGATGCCATCTTTCTGTACGACATTCTCAACAAAATCGGCGATCTCGCGGATCAGGCCGAGCGCGTGGGATCCAAGCTTGAAGCAATGGTCGGGAGAGCCTGATGGAACTGCTAATCGAACACGGAACGCTGCTGATTGTCATCGCCACGTCCCTGGGCTTCTTGATGGCCTGGGGCATCGGAGCCAACGATGTGGCCAACGCCATGTCGACCTCGGTGGGCACCAAATCCCTGACGGTGGTGCAGGCCCTGGCAATAGCGGCGGTATTTGAATTTCTCGGAGCGTACCTGGCGGGAGGTCAGGTAACCAACACCATAAAGGAAGGCATTGTGGATACCGAAGCCTTCGGCGACAACGGCATCGATCTGACCCTCGGCATGATCTCGGCCATGTTCGCAGCCGGCACATGGCTCATTCTGGCCTCGATTCTGGGCTGGCCGGTGTCCACCACCCATACCATCATCGGCGCCATCATCGGCTTCTCGCTGCTGTCGGTTGGAGCCGATGCCATCCACTGGGGGATGCTCTGGGGCATCTTCGGCTCCTGGATCATCACTCCGGTGATCTCCGGCGTCATCGCCTATCTGCTGTTTGTCAGCGTTCTCAGAGGCATCTTCCGGCATTTTCATCCCATGAAGCATGCCAAACGCAAAGCTCCCCTCTACATCGCCCTCACCGTTTTCGTCATCTCATCCATCACCGTCAGCTCGGGCCTGCAGCATATCGGCTTCCATGACATCACCACAGGAACCTCGTTCCTGATTTCAGGCGCGCTGGCTCTGGCGGCCGCGGCGGCTGGAGCCGTGGTCATCAGACGGATCCCGGAAAAGAATCCAAACAGCGAAAAGGACGGGGAAAAGGAACGCAAAAAGGGCAAAAGCCGCAACAACTACAAGCAGGTGGAGAAGATTTTCAGCGTGCTGATGATCATCACCGCCTGCGCCATGGCCTTCGCCCACGGCTCCAACGACGTGGCCAATTCCATCGGCCCTCTTTCGGCAGTGGTGTCCGCCGTCAACCACGCCAGGGACAGTTCCTACGATCCGAGCGCTCTTGAATGGTGGATCCTGCCCCTCGGGGCGGTGGGCATTGTCATCGGCCTGAGCACGCTGGGATACAAGGTCATGAAAACCGTGGGCGTGAAGATAACCCACCTGACCCCAAGCCGCGGCTTTGCCGCCCAGCTTGCCACCGCCGCCACCGTGGTCATCGCCTCCGGCACCGGCCTGCCGATTTCCACCACCCAGACCCTGGTGGGCGCCATCATCGGCATCGGACTGGCTCACGGTATCGCGGCCATCAACCTGCGGGTCATCAGCGGCATCTTCGCCTCCTGGATCATCACGCTGCCGTCAGGCACCATCCTGTCCATCATATTCTTCAAAATTCTCCAGTTCTTCTTCAGCTAGAGTGCGAGAAGATGACTGTTCAGAAACAGAAAACCTCCGCCCGACACCGGCGCGGAGGTTTCTCGGGTATGGAGTTCGTAGCATCTGATTCCATGGAAAGGGACAGCTGCACTTCAACGAACTTTTGTCAGACGCTGGTGTCTTCTGAGCCGACTTCCGAGTTGATCACCGGTCGTGCATAGTAGCTGCGGATAAGCTCCCGCTCGTTTTCAGACGCCTGCGCCAACCTTTCCTCAAAGGCAGCCACGGCCTTCTCTTCTCCCGGCTCGCACTTCCTGCCGGCGGCCGCCAGATTGCTTGGATAAAGATGGTAATTGCCGTGGATATACTCATCGATATGCCGGGCCAGCTCGTCAACCGTAGCAAAATCCTGCTTCAGCGGCTCTCCAACTCTGACTGAGATCCGGCCCTTGTAGCCCTGGATGCCGTTGACGATGCTCTGGATATCCTCCAGCTGCGATTTCTCGTAGCTGCCGTCCCGCTCCTTCATGTACAGCTCGTGTGCCTTGTCCTGATCGCCGGGATCGTACTCGTAGGAAATGGCCACCGGCACAATGTTAAGCTGCTTCACGTACTGGCTGAACGGTATTTTCAGCTTGCGGCCGGCCAGATGGAACATCTTCAGAATCGCAGGATCCGTCTGATCGTTGCCGTCCTTTGCCCGGCCCTCCCGCTGGGCGATCCAGATGGAGTGGCCCTCGCTGAGGGACAGTCTGATGTAATCGGACAGCAGAGACAGGGAGGCGAGCAGTTCTCTGCCCTTGGAGGAACGGTCCACCACGAAGCTCTGGTTGAGTTTCATCAGATCGGTGGCCAGCTGGGTTCTCAGCAGATTGTCGCCGATGGCTATGCGCACCGTGTCCAGCCCCCGACGGTGAAGTCCCAGGTCGATAAAGGCGGGATCCAGGGCGATGTCACGGTGATTTGAAATGAACAGATAGCCCTTGCCCTTCTCAAGCCGGTCAAAGCCTTCGAAGGAAACGCCGTCGGTGGTGTTTTTGATCATGTTTTCCATAAACACGGCCACATAATCCTGAAACTCGGCAACGGAGGCGATATGCCCGAACTTGCTTTGAAGACGGCGTCTGATGAGCGGCTTGAGCAACGGACCCAGCAGTCTGAGCCTGCGGTACTGAAAATTGACGATGGAGGTCAGGAAGGACTCGTCAGCCAGAATTCTGGAGATCACGGTTCCGACCTCGTCGTCCCTGTATGGTCTGATGCCGTCAAATCTGCTGTCGGAACTTGTTTCGGCCGCTTTTACTTCTTCCACGATAAACACCTCGCAAACTACTGATTCTATTCTACCAAATATGCGACGTGATCTGCACTTTGCCGGCCTAAAAATCAAACTGAAACCTGGCAAAAAAGGCGGCCTGAAAGCGCGATTTTTAGCCGTCTAGCTCACATTGACGACTCTTAACCCCGCATCGCGTCACAATAATATAGCGATCCGCATCCCAAAAATTTTCTCTCTGAAAACATGATTTTTAGTATAATGATCTAAATCTTAGGCAAGCGGGAAAAACCTGCCGCCCAAAGAGGCACGGTAGATCGATCACATAAATAAATACAAGGAAAAAGGAAATGGTACTAGGAAAACCTCTGTCAGATCCTACGACCGAATGGTTTATTCTGCATAGTCACAAAAGGAAGTATCCTGCCAAAAGCACCATCATTCACGAGGGTGAAAAGGCCGATACCTTGTACTACGTAATCTCGGGAACCGTCGCCGTCCTCATCAAGGACGACGAAGGCAAGGAAATGATTCTGTCATACCTGAATCAGGGCGATTTCATCGGAGAGCTCGGCCTGTTCGACGAGTCCGAGGATCCTAAGCGTACCGCCTACGTAAGAGCCAAAGGTCCATGCGAGGTTGCCGAAATTTCCTACAAGAAATTCCGTCAGCTGATCCAGGTCAACCCAGAAATCCTGATGAGACTGTCCGCCCAGATGGCAAGAAGGCTTTCCTCCACCTCCAAGAAGGTCAACGCGCTGGCGTTTCTGGACGTCACCGGCCGTATCGCAAGAGCGCTGCTGGATTTGGCTCATCAGCCTGACGCCATGACCCATCCTGACGGAATGCAGATCAAGATCACACGACAGGAAATCGGTCAGCTGGTTGGCTGCTCCCGCGAAACCGTGGGCAGGATTCTCAAGATGCTGGAGGATCAGGGATCCATTTCGGCTCACGGCAAAACTATCGTGGTATACGGCGCAAGATAAAAATCAGCACCGTTTCAGAAGGGCACATCATGATGTGCCTTTTCTTTTTCCAGCCAATGCAACTATCTGTTGCAAAATCATGAATATAATTTCATAATATCTGCATATTTATACACTTTTCCAGATAATCGAGGTAAGAGTAGATGAGCGATATCACCAGAGAAATGTTTGATCGGTATTATTTTCCCCTGTTCACGCCGCCTGCGTTCATTCCGGTGAAGGGCAAGGGCTCCCGCCTGTGGGATCAGGAGAACCGCGAGTATATCGACTTTTCGGGAGGCATTGCCGTCAACAGTCTCGGACACTGCTGCGACGGGGTGGTGGAGGCTCTCACCGTCCAGGCGCAAAAACTGTGGCACGTCAGCAACCTCATGACCAACGAGCCGGTGATCTCCCTGGCCAAAAGGCTGGTGGATCTGACATTCGCCGACAAGGCGTTTTTCTGCAATTCCGGAGCCGAAGCAAACGAGGCTGCCTTCAAGCTTGCGCGGCGCTACGCCCTGGCCAAGCACGGAGAGGACAAGAACGAAATCATTTCATTCATTCAGTCCTTCCATGGAAGAACGCTGTTCACCGTCAGCGTGGGCGGACAGGATCACTACTCCGACGGCTTCGGTCCGAAGCCTACCGCCATCAGGCATATTCCGTTCAACGATCCCAAGGCGCTTGAGGAAGCCATCTCGGAGAAGACCTGCGCCGTGGTGATGGAGCCCATCCAGGGCGAAGGCGGCATCATTCCCGCCGATCCCGACTTCATGAAACTGGTACGTCAGCTCTGCGACAAGAACCACGCCCTTCTGATCTATGACGAGGTGCAGACCGGCTGCTCCAGAACCGGCGACTTTTTCGCCTATATGCACACCGGCGTGGCTCCAGACATTCTCACCACCGCCAAGGGTCTTGGCGGCGGATTCCCGATTGGCGCGGTGCTGGCCACGGACGAAGTGGCCGCGGTATTCACTCCGGGGGTCCACGGAACCACCTTCGGCGGCAACGCTCTTGCCTGCGCCGTGGCTGACAAGGTGATCAGCATCATCTCCGCCCCGGAATTCCTTGAAGGCGTCAGGGCCAAAAGCAAAATCTTTTTTGATCGCATCAACGATCTCGGCGCCAAATACGACTGCTTCAGCCAGATCAGGGGCCGTGGACTTCTCATCGGCGCCGTGCTCAGCGACAAATATCAGGGCAGATCCGGCGACCTGCTGAAGATCTGCGCGAAGAATCGTCTGCTGGTGCTGGTGGCGGGAAAGAACGTGCTGAGAATCGCGCCGGCGCTTAACATTGCCGAAGATGAAATCGAGGCCGGCATGAAACTGCTGGAAAAGTCGGTGGCCGAATTCGTCGCCGGCTGATTGCAGGTCAAACCTCACAGAATCGCAAAAGGAGGAGCATGACGCTCCTCCTTTTCTTTTCGGGATTCTTTTGGAGGTCAGGCGGCAGGAAACCGCCCTGACCGGCCGTCCCGCCAAACCTCAGAAGGTAATGAAGCCTACCGCATCCTGCGCCTTGCGCAGGGTGATCTCGGCCCGGGCGGCAGCCTTCTCGGCGCCACGCTTCATGATCTCCCGCAGATGGGTCTCGTCGGCGCGAAGCTGGGCGTAGCGGCTCTGTATCGGTTCAAGGAAGGCCACCACCGCATCCGCGGTTTCGGTCTTGAGATGGCCGTACATTTTGCCTTCAAAGTGGCTGACCAGCTCGTCGATCGGAGTGTCGGAAACGCAGCTCATGAGCTCCAGCAGGTTGCTGACGCCAGGCTTGTTTTCGCGATCGTATCTGACTACCGGCGGATCGTCGCTGTCGGTAACCGCCCGCTTGATCTTCTTGACGATATCCTTGGTGTCTTCCAGCAGCGTGATGACGTTGCTGCGGTTGTCGTCGGATTTGCTCATCTTCTTGGCGGGATCCTGAAGACTCATAATCTTAGCTCCCGCCTTTGGAAGAAAAGCCTCCGGCATGGCGAACACGTCGCCGTAGAGAGAATTGAACCGGTATGCGATATCACGGGTCAGTTCAAGATGCTGCACCTGATCAACGCCCACCGGCACGTAGTTGGTCTGGTAAAGAAGAATGTCAGCGGCCATAAGGCATGGATAGTCGTAAAGACCTACAGTAACGTTGCCGGCGCCGTAGCGGGCCGACTTGTCCTTGTACTGGGTCATGCGGGCAAGCTCGCCGTTCTGGGTGTAGCAGTTGAGCATCCACCCCAGCTCAGCATGGGCAGGAACATGAGACTGCACAAAAATAGTGCTCAGTTCAGGGTCGATTCCGATAGCCAGATAAACCGCCAGCGTATCGTAGCAGGCCTGACGCAGCTGCTTCGGATCCTGACGCACCGTAATGGCATGCTCGTCCACCACACAATAAATGCAGTCATATTCGTTCTGCATTTTGACCCACTGGCGCAAAGCTCCGATATAGTTGCCTATGGACAGCTGTCCCGAGGGCTGAGCTCCGCTGAAAACGATTTTCTTTGACATTATGCACCTGTAGCAAGTTTCTGTAATTCCCTGAAATCGTCAAAGACGTGATCAGGGGTGTAATCCTCAATTGGCCGGACGTAGCAGTAGCCGTAGGTCATTCCCACGGATCTCATGCCGGCGGCCCTGGCGGCAAGGATGTCATTGGCCGAATCCCCCACCATTACCGCCTCTGACGGTTCAACCGACAGCTGCCGGCAGACATGCAGCAGCACCGCAGGATCCGGTTTCACCTCCGGGATCACCTCGCTGCCCATGGCGTAATCGAACAGATCCTCAAGCTTTGCGGCTTCAAGCCACGGTCTGATATACATGTCCGGCTTGTTGGAGGCGATGGCCAGCAGTTTGCCGCAGGCCTTGAGACGCTCCAGCGTTTCTCTCACCCCGGGGTACAGACTGAAATCGCCTCCGATGAGCTTCATGTATTCGTCCCGGTAGGTCAGTCTCAGCCGGCGATAAACCTCCTGGTCGATCTGTTCGGGGTCGTAGTCAAACCGGTTGATCATGGAACGCTTGAGAAGCTTTTCAGCCCCGTTGCCGATGTAATGGAGGATTTCTTCCACCGATGGAGGAGCTAGGCCAATGAGCTTCATCGCCGAAATGACAGATTTGGCGATCTGCGGTCCGGTGGCGGCCAGAGTCCCGTCAAGGTCGAAAATGAAAAGCCGGATTTTTCCGTTTTCAGACGCCCTCAAGTCTGCTCCTCATGGTCGCGATGACCTCTCCGTAATCCTTCTGACCGAAAATCGCCGATCCGGCGACAAAGGTGTCAGCCCCGGCGGCTGCGATTTCGGCGATGTTGCCGGCTTTGACTCCGCCATCCACCTCAAGCCTGATCTGGAGACCGCTGGCGTCAATGATCCTTCTGACCTGCTTCAGCTTGTCCAGAGTGGACGGGATGAAGCTCTGGCCGCCGAAGCCGGGATTCACCGACATCAGCATAATGACGTCCAGTTTGTCCAGCACATAATCCAGACAGTTCAGAGGAGTGGCGGGATTGAGAACCAGACCGGCCCTGACGCCGAGGCTTCTGATCAGCTGCAGAGTGCGATCCACATGTCTTGTGGCCTCGGGATGAAAGGTGATGAAGGATGCTCCCGCCTCGGCGAACATGGGCACCAGCGGATCCACCGGCTCCGTCATCAGATGAACGTCCACGGGATACGAAACCCTGGAGGTGATGCTGCGACATACCAGCGGTCCGATGGTGAGATTCGGAACGTAGTGGTTGTCCATGACGTCGAAATGAATGATGTCTGCGCCTGAACTCATGACGCTCTCGATTTCCTCCCCCAGCCGGAAAAAATCGGCGGAAAGAATCGAGGGAGCGATCCAGTAGGGCTGCTTCATGATTTGCCGGCCTTTTTGAAGGTAGCAACCAGCTCCTTTACCTCTTTGCGCTCGTCCGACTGTCTTGCGATGTTCCGGTACACCATCAGGTAATCGATGGCGGTGGCATCTTTGTACAGACCTTCCACAAAATCAGTGCTATGGTTGCTGATGAAGGCGCTGACGTTTTCTCTGCGATTCACAAGATCCACCACCGCCTGGTGCAGTCTGGCATGATCGGACAGATCGAAGTCCTCCTTGGTGTAGCTGCTGAAGGTTTCAGGCTTCAGAGGAGCGTATGGCGGGTCGCAGTAAACCACGGCGTTGTCCGGAACCATCTCCAGGGTTTTCTCGAAATCCTGGCAGTAGAAATCCGCCTTCTGGGACAGCTCGGAGAAACGCATGATCTTGTCCTCGGGCAGAGGATGAACCTTGTCGCTTTTGCTGCCGAACGGAACGTTGAAGAAGCCGCTGCTGTTGTACCGGCACAGTCCGTGAAAACCGAAATGGTTCATGTACATGAAGATGGCGCTTCTGCGCACCGATTTGGTGAAAGGCTCCCGGTTGAATTCGTCGCGGATCTCCAGGTAGGCTTCCTTGTTCTTCATTTCAAGAGTCCAGAGAGGTCTGAGCTCTTCGATGAACTTCTCAGGCTGTTCCTTCACGATGCAGTAGGTGTTGATAAGATCGACGTTGGTATCGGCCAGAATGTAGCGGGGATACAACGTGTTTATAAACACCGCGCCGGAACCCAGAAAGGGCTCGACAAACACGTCTGCGGGATCAAAGTAATCAAGCAGATACTCCAGACTGCGGCTTTTGCCGCCGGCCCACTTCAGAATAGGATAATTTCGGTTTAACAGCGTCATAGCACTCAATCCCAGTTTTTACTCAACCTTTTCCTTGCGCACGGCATCGGCGCTCTTCACCCATGCTCCGCCGCCAAGACGTCTGGCCTCGGCCGCCGCCTCGCTTCTGGTGGCGAAATAACCCACCACCAGCACATACTTCAGGGCGTTGTTCTTTCTTTCATAAATGAACGCCTTGCTCCCAAGCTGCTTCTTTTTGCTCTGCAGATCGCCGATATTCGAGTTGCAGGCAACCTGAACCACAAAATTGCCCTGAGCGGATGTTTTCAGATTCGACGACGGCTTGTCTGTCTGGGCGGTTTCAAACGGAACAACCTCCCCTGCCTTGAGAGCAGGCTTTTTCTGACTGTCGGCTTTCTGATCCTTCGGCTTGTCTCTGCCTGGCTTTTTGGCGTCATCCGCCCTGGCGACTTCCGTTTTTTCCTTTTTGCCCTGGTTCAGCGGCTTTGCCTCGTCCTTTGGCTTTGCATCAGATCCGCCGGCAATCTCCCCGGTCTTCTTGTCATCTGCCTTTTTGCCGTCAGTTTTCTTTTCGTCGGTCTTTTTATCCTCAGTCTTCCGATCAGGCTGCTGAGACTGGGCCACCGCCGGCTTTTCATCGTTGCCGGCAGCCGGATCAGGCTTATCGGCACCTTCCGCCCTGTTCGCTTCGGCCTTTGCGGCGACATCTCCGCCGTCGGCAACGGCAGGACCGGTTACATCAATCTCCACTTCCGGTTTTTGGCCCTCTTCGGACTTCGGCCCGGTCCGGTTTCCGTCGCCATCCAAAGGCTTCAGGGCGCCGTCAGGAATATTGCCGGCAAAGATATCCGTTTCATCCTCGTTCTGACCGCTCAGTCCGGCGCCGTCATCGCCCTTGATCATGCTGTCCACCACCTCCTGCTCCAGGCGTTTTTCGCCTGATGTCGGCTGGAGGCCAATGCCATTGTGCGCCAAATCCGTGTGGGTGGTGACCAGCACCTCCTCCTGCTCCTCCGGGGCCGGCTGCCGCTTCAGCAGCAGAGCGATGACGCCAAGCAGCGCTATCGTAAGGATAACCGCCACTACGATAACCACTATTTTGTTTGGTCCCTTCGGACCTGAAATGGAATTAGTCATTTTTCGTATTTCTCCATCCTGCTTCGGTTCGGCGGGTTGCTCATCCGAACCGAGGTTTCTGTCATTCTTTCTGATGGTGTCAGAAACAAATTTTTCGGCAAAGGCCACAATCTGATTTGGCTGCGAGCCGCAGTCCACCGCCAGTTCCTCGAAGGAAATATCCCTGAGCTGCTCCGAGACCACCTTTCGGCTGATGAGTGTTTTCAGAAGGGTGATTTTCTCGCCTGGACTGAGATGCCGGATGGTGACCTCAAAGACATCCGGGCGTGATTTGCTGTCCGGCGAACTGATGAGATCCACCAGAAGGTGACTGGTGGTGATGACTATGGAGAGATTGAGCATCGCTCCGTAGTTCAGGTAAAAACGGTAAAGTTCGTTGAGGAAGTTCTGGTCGAAATAATCGACGGCATCCACTATCACCAGAAAATTCTTCTGATCGATTTCAAAAAGGCGCGCTGTCTCCGACAGATCCTCGTTGCGATCAAAGACATCCGTGCCGAACATGCCTTTGATGACGACGGCCCGCACGTCGGACACCTCGGAATCCGGACGGCTGCCGAAGATCACGGTGCGGTAATGCTTGTCCGGTCTCATGCCGTTGGCGGCCAGAAAGTGGGACAGAAACGTCTTGCCGCTGCCCTCTTCGCCGTTGAGAACCACAAAGGAGGGCCTGGCGACCACGGTTTCGACAATCTGACTGATGAGTTCGCTCTGAGACGGCAGCAACTTCATATCACTCATTTTCAGGTTTCCCGATGCTCTGCTCCACCTCGTCCCGGGTCACGTCGGAAAAAACCTCCGCCGAGCCGATGGAGGTCGGGATCACGTAGCGGATGGCGCCGGCCTTCACCTTTTTGTCATGGCGCATAAGACTCAGGAAATCGTCGGCGGTCATGTTTTCAGGAGGACTGACCGGAAGAGATGCCGCCTGATGAAGACGGACAATGCGCTGAAACTCCTCCTGGCCGATATGGCCGCGCATTCTGGCGATGGCGGAGGCCATGACGGTGCCGGCAGCCACGGCTTCGCCGTGGAGCCAGACCCCGTAGCCCATGTGATTTTCTATGGCATGGCCGAAGGTATGTCCGAGATTGAGCAGAGCCCTGACTCCTCCCTCCCGTTCGTCCTGATGGACCACTTCCGCCTTGATGGCGCAGCAGCGGGAAATGACCTGCTCCAGCTTTTCGCCGTCAAGCTTGAGGAGATCGCTCATGGATGCTTCAAGGCATGCGAAGAGATCCGCGTCCCAGATAATGCCGTATTTGATGACTTCCGCAAGACCGGCGGAAAGTTCTCTGGCCGGCAGCGTTTGGAGACAGTCGGTATCGATGATCACCGCCCGGGGCTGATAGAAGGCTCCGATCATGTTCTTGCCCAGACGATGATTGACGCCGGTCTTTCCTCCCACGGAGGAGTCCACCTGCGCCAGAAGCGTGGTGGGAACCTGAACAAAATCAACGCCCCGCTGATAGGCCGAGGCGGCGAACCCGGCAATATCCCCCACCACCCCGCCGCCCAGGGCGAGCACGGTGCTGTCCCGGCCAAGAGAATTTTCAAGCATGGCGGTGAGCGCCTGATTGAAGGAATCCAGCGTCTTGTACTTTTCTCCGTCCGGCAGAATGCACTGGCAGACGCTGCAGAAGCCTGACAGGGTGTTTTTCAGTCTTTCAAGATACAGGGGAGCGACCGTGGTATTGGTGACGACAATAACCCGGGGATGTCTGATGGCCGCCTTGAAGGAGGACGCATCATCCAGCAGTCCGCCGCCGATGCTGATGGGGTAGCTGCGATCGGCCAAATCTACGTTCAGTAATTTCAAAATTATTCCTTAACCAGTCCCTTCTGCTGAAGCTGGCGAATGATGGTCTGCACCACCGCTCTTATCCCAAGCTCGGAGGTATCCACCACCAGATCCGCAACCTGACGGTACAACGGATCCCGTTCCCTCATCAGTTTCTCAAGGGTGCCCTTGGGATCGGAGTTCTGCAGCAGAGGTCTTTTTTTATCCTTGCAGGTGCGCTGAAACTGCTTTTCCACCGGGGTGTAGAGATATATCACGGTTCCCCGGGAGGCAAGCGCGGTCCGGTTCGCCTCGGCTTTGACGGAGCCGCCTCCGGTGGCCAGGACTATCCCCGCTCGCCGGGTGAGATCGTCGATCACCGCGGTTTCTCTGGCCCGAAATCCGGCTTCGCCTTCCACGTCGAAGACCCACGAAATGGCAGCGCCGGTGCGCTTCTCAATTTCGGAGTCGGAGTCGACAAATTCCAGATGGAGATTCTCGGAAAGTATTCTACCGATGGTGGACTTGCCGGTACCCATGGGACCAACCAGAAATATATTGAGCATACCAGTCACAACAGCAAAAAAACACACGCTGAAATTTTTGGCGATTTCAGTGCATGTCAGATCCAAAATTCCGCATATAGACACGAATGGTTCAGTGCCTATTACACGACTTTATTTTAACATTTCAACCGCTTTTTTACAGCAAAAATGACCGCCGGCGGACCTTCGGCATTTCAAAAAGGGTCGGCGGGTTCGCAAAAAACGCTGGGCGCAGTCGCCGGCAAAACCATGATCGGCGTGGCCACTCATGAACAGGACCGGCATAAACGCTACAAAAAAGGGCGGCAGAGGCGCTCGCCAAAATTGAACTTGGATGCTGTCAAAAAAAAGACCGGCAGAGCCGGTCCATTGCGAAAAGTTAGATTTCTGTTCTTTGAGGAATGTTACTGCTTGTCAACAATGATCTTCGGAGTTACGAAAATCAGAAGCTCTCGCTTAACATTCTTGTCGTTGGTGTATCTGAACAGAGCGCCGAGGAACGGAATATCGCCAAGAAGCGGCACCTTGGACACGGTCTTGGTGATGCTCTGCTGGTAAATACCGCCGAGAACAATGGTTTCGCCATTCTCTACCAGCACCTGGGTGGTAACCTGCTGGGTGTTGATGGAGGTGGCGGAGCCGGTGCCGGTGGCAACGGTGTCGCCCAGAGTATCCTGAGTTACCTTCAGATCAAGGATGATACGGTTGTCAGGAGTGATCTGAGGGGTAACCTGCAGACTCAGAGTAGCCTTCTGCCATTCTACGGAAGTAGCGCCGGAGGAGGTGGATACCTCGGTAGGGAACATGGTACCTTGCTCGATGAGGGCCTGCTTCTGGTTAGCGGTGGTTACGCGAGGGCTTGCGATAACCTCGGCCTTGGTTTCGGTCTCAAGAGCCGAGAGGTACATATCCACCAGCACATTGTCCCAGATCTTGCCGATGGACACGCCGAAGCCCTGAGTCGCGGTCTGGAAGGCGGTCTGGCTCATGAAGTGGCCGTGATTAACCGAGTCATAGGCAATCGGATAGGATGTGCCGTCGGATGAGGCATCGCCGCTGAAGACGCCATACGGATCGAGTCTGGTGCTGGCAGCCATCGGAATAGCCTGCTGAGGAGAATTGTTGTTCAGCTTGCTGAAGGACCAGTTCACGCCCAGCTCGTCGGTAACATTCTCGTCGACGGTTACGATACGGGCCTCGATGGACACCTGCTTGACAGGGATGTCCAGCTTCTTCACCAAATCAAGGATCTTTTCGATGGTCTCGCTGGTGTCCTTGACGATCAGAGTGTTGGTTCTGGCGTCAATGGATACGGAACCTCTTGCCGAGAGAATGGAGTTGCTGTTGGTGGTCTCGGTGGTCTTGTTGGAGCTTCCCAAAAGCGCGGCGATGTCGGCGGCCTTGGCGTAATTGACCTGAACATACTCGGTTACCAGCGGAGCAAGCTCTTCGACCTTCTTTTTGCCTTCAAGCTTCTGCTGTTCAAGATCAGCCAGTTCCTTGGCCTGAGCCACCAGGAGGATGTTGCCGTCAAGACGCTTGTCCAGACCCTTCACTCTCAGAATGGTTTCAAGAGCCTGCTCCCAAGGCACGCTGTCCAGACGGATGGTGATATTGCCTTTCACCGTGTCGGTGGTGACCAGGTTGAAGTTGTTGAAATCGGCAATCAGCTGGAGCACGGTTCTGACAGGCACATCCTGGAAGTTCAGGGAGATAGGCTTGCCGTTGTACTTAGGAAGTTCCTGCTTGGCTTCCTTCTTTTTGCTGATGAGGACCTCAAGGTTGTTGCCCTTCTGGTCATGCTTCACGTCAACCATGGAGTTGCAGGCGATATCGACCACAGCCATGCCGCCACGCTTGGAAACGGATATGGCTTTGACAACGGTTCCGAAATCGCTAACGTCGTAGGTCTGAAGCTGGTCGGCGCTGACCGCGGTGGCGTTGAAGCGCAGCTGTACAGAGTTTCCGCGAGGGGAAACATCCACGGCGGTGGAGTTGTTGTCAAGAGAAATCACCAGTTTGCCGTTGGTGCCGTCAGCCTTCTTGAAGTCGACATTGTTGATGGTGTTGATGGCGGCTGCCGAGGAGGAGCCGGCATTGGCGCGGGCGGCCATCGTCTCGCCGTTCTGGCCAAGGTTCACAATCAGGGAATTGCCGTTCTGGGATACCTTGTAAGGAACAAGATCGTTCAGGCCGACTCTCATCTGCAGATTTCCGCCTGAGTTCACCATGGTGACGTCTCTTACGGCGCCGCGGTTGATCGGCACGTTGTTGTGATCAAGACCGTTCTCGGAGTCTGAAACGTTGAGGAGAAGGTAGTTAGGACGATACTTCAGCACGTCAGTGTACGAAGGCACCTGGCCGTCGAACTGAAATTCGATGGCGGTCTGACCGGCGCGCAAGGTGTTGATCTTCACGTTCTGAAGTTTCGCAGCATCAGCAGGCAGTGTTGCACCAGCCAGAGTTGCTAATCCCACTAATAGACCAATGTTTGTTCTACGTAAATTCATAATATTTCCTGCCTACTATTTATCGTAACTACTTGAAACTGAAAGTTCGAGCTGTGTTGGTTTCAACTCATAGCAACCATCGCCCTTGCCAATGTATTCTTCGACTTCAATGGCGTTAGGCGATATCGCAGTGATCTTGCCGTGGTTCAGGCCGATGTAATTGCCGACCGTAACCTTCTGATGCTCGATACTTCCGCTTGAACCTGTGTTGATAAGTGCCCAAAGTTTGCCTGCAGCGTCTCTGAAGGTGCCTCTCATGGAAAGATTGTCCAGAGAGAACTGTTCGAGAAGATCCTTCGGACGTGAAAGATCAGGCTGGAGACAGTCGGAACTCTTCTTGCTGGACTGCACAACCACGATGTTCTCAGGCTTTGGCAGCGAGAAAGGCGAACGGTCGGTCTGAGGTTCGAAAGGCATAGCCTCAAACTTCACAGGCTCAGGAAGAGGCTCAGGCGGCTGGGTCGGCTGATTGAGACTGTTCCTTACATATTCCTGAAGATTGTGGTCCACTGCTTCGCAGCCTACCAGTAACATTGCTGACACGGACAGCAGAACTGCCGGAATTAACTTGCTGTTCATTATTTCCTACCTCCTTTTGGAGCTGCCGGCTTGCCGTTATCAGAGTTGTAACGGTAGGTCTTGGCAACCATGGTCATCTTGAGGTTTTCGGAATTATTGCTGTAATGGTCAATAATGAATTCCTCAATAACCACGATACGGTTCAGATTGGCGACATCAGCGGTGAAGTTGCCGATTTTGTCGTAATCGCCCACAATGACGATGTTCATTGGCAGCTCGGTGTACATTTCGCGTCTTACCTCGGGCGCCCATTCAATCTTTTCGATCTTCAGGCCGTTGTCGGTGGCTGTCTTGCTGATATCGCTGAGAAGCTGGGCAACCTCGTTGCTGTTAGGGAGCATTTTCAGCTGATCCTGGATCATGGACTGAAGTTTTCTCTTCTGCTCCTCGTAAGCCTCGATGTTGTTGGCGCGCTGAGCCTTTTCGGAAAATTCCTTCTTAAGCTGCTCCTCCTTCTGTTGCGCGGAGTCCAGCTGATCCATCAGCGAGTCGTCGGTATAGGCGATGAAGTAAGCTGCCACAAGCAGTATCAGGATGAACACTACAACCATCATCAGCAGCTTGACCGGTAGCGGCAAGGAGCCCGGGTTGTGGAAATTAAGATTGTTGAAATCGATGCTAGCAGCCATTATCTTCTACCTCTGTTCTTTACGCTTACATCAGTCTGCTCTTTTGAGTAAGGCACTGAGAAGGACAAATCGAAGTTGTTGAGATTCAGACCAAACTTGGCTGCTGCGGCCGCAACAACGCTGTTTGAGTTCTTCTTGGACACGATATCCTTGATCACAGGGTTCTTGAGCCAAGGGCTGGCCTCAATCGCTCTGATCATGGAAACAACGCGCAGGTGGGCTTCGGTGGCGCCGGTGACGTTCACGCGTCCGTCCTTGAAGGCGACCTTGTCAAGATAGATGCCGCTGCTTACGAAGCTTGGCAGATCGTTGAGCAGGTGCACGGTCTGGTTGCGGGACTCCTGCAGACGGTTGATGGTGTCCATACGCTGGAGCATGCTCTGGATATCGGCCTTGAGAGTGCTGATCTTGCTGATTTTATCGTCCAGCTTTTTGATCTCGGCCTCAAGGAACTTGTTTCTTTCGTTCTGCATTTCAATCTGATGCTGAACGAAGAAGTATCCGGCGCATCCGATGAGCGCGGCAATAACCGCAATTACGATAAGAGTGGTGTAAAAACTTCTGTCTCTGCGAGACTTCAGTTCCTCACGCCATGGTAACAGGTTTATATTTGACATGGTTCAAAGCTCCTTAATGCGAGACCTAATGCCGTCATGTACTTGGCTCCGTGCTTCAGAACCTCTGTTTTCAAAGTCGGAGAGGTGTCCAGCGGATCAGGATGTCTTACTTCCTTCTTGATCTGGTTGGAAAGATAGTCTGCCAGGTTAGGAATAAGACTTCCGCCGCCGGTCAGTACCACCAGGTCGACTTTGGTGTTGTTGGATGCCGATGCGTACAGCTGCAAATTGCGTTTGATCTGATTGCACAGCATGGAGAAGTGCTGAGGCTCGACATCGTGCTTCGCATCAGCCGGCAGACGCTCCTGAACCTTCATTTTCTCCGCTTCCTCATAAGGAACATTGTAGAAGTGAGCTATCGACTGGGTATAGTTGTCGCCGCCGAAGCTCTGCAGACGAGAGTAAACAATTTCACCGTTCACCATAATGCCGAAGGTCATCGTGACCGCGCCGATGTCCACCAGGGCGCATACCCGGGACTCGGTGCCGGCCAGCTCGGGAACCAAAGCCGAAGCAGCTCTGCCCATGGCATGCACCGACAGGTCTATGACCTTGACGTCGCAGCCGCACTCTGCAAGGATGGTCGCGCGATCTCTGATGTTCTGAGTCTTGGTAGCGCTGATAAGAACATCATTCTTCTGCGGATCCTCAAGGTTCGGTCCGATGATCTCGTAATCCAGGCTCACCTCTTCGGAAGCGAACGGAATTATGGAGTCGGACTCGCGGCTTATGAAATCCTGCAAAGCCTCGTCTGAGTCAATGCTGTTGTCAACAGGAATAACCTTGCTGATAACGTTGGAACCCGAAACAGATGTGGCAACCGCTCTGTTTTTCACACCCATGTTGCGCAACAACTGACCGACAGCCTTGGAAACCGCTTCCTGATTCTGGATCTGGTAATCCATTATCGCGCCCTTCGGAGTCTGTATCTCAGCACATTGTTCAATCTGGAAATTGCCTTTTCTGCCTTTTATTGCAACGGCTTTAATAGACTGGCTACCAAAGTCTATTCCAATCATGGAATACATGTTGCCTTGATTTTTATTTACTAGTTTTAGCATAAATGCATCCGTGGTGTTAGTGAAAAAATTTTACATTGTTTTATTCTATACTCTAAAAATAAAAGATCTAGAAACAACTATTGTTGAAACCTCGCTATTTTGACGAGCATAACAAAATATGAAGTTTTGAAACGGTGACAAAAGAGTCCACCTTACAAATACGTTCAAAAAACAGTCAAAACAGTACAAATCAGCATCTCGCCACCCCGTCCAGCCCCTCTTAACAGGCGCAAAGAAGTCTTCACGCCGCAGAAATACGGCGATTTTTTGTCTTATACCACAAGATATTGCGGTTTTATGTCATTCCCGCTGTGGCAAAATGTGACAGGCATCCTACATATTTTGAGCAATATGCAATTGTGCTAAAATGCACTCTAATTCACGCCGAGCCGGCCCGTCAGACAGCGCGTTCGCCGCGCCGCCGGATTTACAGTTCTACAGGATTTCGTATGTTCACCTTCATTCGCCGCACAATCTGGTTCTTTCTGCTGTGCATCTCTCTTGCGGTAGCCGCAGGCTGCGTTTTCTTTCTTAAAATGGAAAGCGAGCTTCCAGACATCAACGAACTGAAAAACGTCGAATTCGAAACGCCGATGCATATATATTCAAGCGACGGCAAGCTCATGTTCGTGTTCGGACAGATCAAGCGCGAGCCCATAGCCATCCAAGACGTGCCCAAGATGCTCATAAACGCCTTCGTGTCCATAGAGGATCAGCGATTCTACGAGCATTCGGGCTTCGACATGGTGGGCATAATCCGCGCGGCGGTGGAATACGCCAAAACCCATCAGAAAAAGCAGGGCGCCAGCACCATCACCCAGCAGGTGGCAAAGAATTTTTTCCTTACCCGGGAAAGAACCTTTGAAAGAAAGATCAAGGAGCTCATCATCTCTCTGAAAATCGAGCGGGAGCTGACCAAGGATCAGATCATGGAGCTCTATCTGAACAAGATCGCTCTGGGCCACAACTCCTACGGCGTCGTTGCGGCGTCGAAGGTGTATTTCGGAAAAGAACTCGGCGAGCTTACACTGGCGGAAATGGCGACGCTGGCCGGACTGCCTAAGGCGCCGTCCTCATACAACCCGATATCCCACCCTGAAAAGAGCAAGGAAAGAAGAAACCTGGTGCTTTCCAAAATGCTGCAGTACGGCTATATATCAAGGGAGGAATACAACCAGGCCGTGGACGAGCCGCTGATCTCCTCCTACCACGGGCCCGAGATAGAGTTCCGTTCCGACTACATAGCCGAAATGGCCCGCCAGCGCGTCATCGACCGCTTCGGAGAGGCGGTCACCACCAAAGGCATAAAGGTGTACACCACCGTGAATTCCGAAGTCCAGAAGCTGGCCGACGATGCGGTGTTCAAGGGCATAATGGAATACGACCGCCGCCACGGCTACCGCGGCGCGGCCAAGACGCTGTGGAATCCCAAGGAAGAGCCCTGGGACGAGGAAAAGATTCAGGAACACCTCAAGAGTCTGCCGAAAATCAGCAGTCTGATTCCCGCCGTGGCGACCCGGGTGACCGATCGGGAGATCGAAATCTCCATGAAAAACAACATGCGCGGGGTAGTGACCTGGGAGGGCATCAAGTGGGCGGCCCGCTTTCTCACCGACCGCCGCGTGACCGGCCTTCCTCGCAGCGCCAAGGAAGTGGCGAAGGCGGGACAGCTGATCTACGTCTATACCGACGACAAAGGCGTGCTGCAGCTTGGCCAGATCCCGGCCGTTCAGTCGGCTCTGGTGTCTTTGGATCCGCAGAACGGCGCCATCCGCGCCATGGTGGGCGGTTTCAGTTTCGCTCAGAGCAAGTTCAACCGCGCCGAGCAGGCCAAAAGACAGCCCGGCTCCAACATCAAGCCTTTCATTTATTCGGCGGCCATCGAACACGGGTACACCCCGTCCAGCATAATCATGGACGTGCCTATCGGCTCCTGGGAATCGGGAAAAAGCCATAAGTGGCATCCGAAGAATTCCCCGAACGTCTACGACGGCCCGATCACCATGAGAGAGGCCCTGGCCAAATCAAAGAATGTGGTGGCGGTAAGACTGCTCAGAGGCACCGGCCTGAAGAACGTGGTGGCCCACCTTGAAAAGCTGGGCTTCAGCGTGCCGAAAATGTACCAGAACGATCCTCTGGCCCTGGGCACCCTTGAAATGACTCCGCTGGAACTGGCCCGCGGCTACGCCGCAATTTCAAACGGAGGCTTTCTCATCCACCCGTACATCGTTCAGCGCATCGAGGATGACAGCGGCAACCTGCTTTACGAGGCGAATCCGGTAATCGCCTGCACCACCTGCGAGGATCACGTGATGGATCCTCAGGCCTACTCCGACGGGCACGGGCATCGTATCGCCCGTCAGGTAATATCGCATGCCAACGCCTTTCTCATCTCCGACATGATGCATACCGGCATTTACGGCGGCGCAGACAGAGGTCTCGGCGGTTTCAACGGCACCGGCTGGAGAACGGCCAAAGCCATGCCGAACCGGAAGGATTTCTCCGGCAAAACAGGAACCACCAACAACTCCAAGGACTGCTGGTTCACCGGTCTCAACGGAGACGTGGTCACCAGCGTGTGGATAGGATTTGACAACCACGCAAGAAGTCTGGGCAGAGAGGCCGGCGCCACCGCCGCCCAGCCGATCTGGAACTACTTCATGGTTCCATACATGAAGAACTTCCCGGAAAACCCGGTGTACAAGCCTGACACCGTAATAACCCACAAGGTAAGCCGGGCCACCGGACTCTTCGTGGGTGACGGAGCGGCCGGCAGGAACGAATTCTTTGAAATCGGCACCAATCCTGCCGACCATTCGGCCTTCACCGGCGGCGCCAGCAACAGCTACTTCAACTACGGCTCCGGCAAGAGCTCAGGCTCGGAGTCCTCCGGAAACACGGTTCCGACAGCCAGCGATCTGTTCTAGGAACGAACACGGAACAATGCGAAAGGCGGGATTATCCCGCCTTTTTTGCGAATAAAAAATGAGACGCTGAAATTCCCGGAGACGACACGAACTCGTTCGGAAATCGTCTCTGCCTGGCGGCGCGAGAATCAGAGCCGGACAAGAGTCAATCTCAACCGGAAATCGTTTCTGCCGGGTTCATTCAGCAATGCCCGCGCCGTATTCTCCTGCGACCCGACTCACCTCTGCCCCGACTGCCCGCCACCGGGCAAGAGGACCTGCGACCGCCGTGAAAGACACCGCCGCCAGTCGCGGAGTTTCGCCACCTGATCTTCCTGCAGCCGAAGCTGACGGCGGCGGCGAAACCGCAGCGGGCGGAAATCAGGCGATCTGTCCGCCATTTCCCGACTACTGCTTCAGGAAGCTGAACTTTCCGCTCTTGTCGAAATCCAGCTGCAGCGAAGACTTGTCCACAACATACTCGGCCTTCACTTTGGCTCCCCCCGCATAGCTCATCAGCAGTCTGTTGCCGGAAACCGACACCACCGCCTCGGCTGTTTTTCCGGCGTTCGAGAAACGGAAACGAAGATAGGCGGTATTGGCGATCGGCGCAACCTCAAGATAGTATTCTCCCTTGGAGTCCTTCCATCTGCCCATCATTTCCTTGCGGACGGACTCCAGCGTCCGCCCGTCGGCGTCCACGGCGCGCTTCATCGGAAACAGGATCGGCTTTTCCATCGGCATGATCATGACCAGCCTGCTGTTCGGACGATCCATGAGCGCGTACAGCTTCAGGCTGTCGCCTGGCTGCTTGCCCTGGATTTCGATGACATTGTCCCGAATGACGTAGCGACCCTCGGACTTCACGGACGAGCCGGTTTTCTGTTCCTTCATTTCTCCCTGGACCAGATCTCCGCTGAAATGCCATCTGCTGCGATCGCTGACCCAGTATCCCTCCAGGGCCTCGCGGGTGAGGTTCTGAAGCGGGAAGAGCCCCATCCGTTCGCCGGTGCCGAGTCTCACCAGGAAAACGGAGCGGTCAGGACCGTTTCCGCTGATGAAAAGTTCGAAGGAGCCGTAAAGTTCGGATTGCAGACCGGCTTCTCCGTTGAACACCAATAGCAGCGGAGGAGTAAGCCCCTGACGATCCGGAGACATCAGCATAAGCGCCTCTCCGCCGATTTTTCCGTCGATATCCCACTTGAACTTAGCCAGGGAAGGCGTGAACTGCTCAATCATCTCCAGGGTCATGATCTGCGGCAATGGAACCAGATCAAGACCGGTGCGCTGGTAGGAGGCGTATTCGCCCACCGCATATCTGCCCGCAAGTTCACCGATTCTTGAATAGGTGCCTGCGATCAGATCCACCTGCCGTTTCGAGTTTTCCACCGTGAGCATATCGGTGAATGCGTACGCTTTCTTTCCGTCCATGGTAGAGGCGGTGTATGAAACCAGCATCTTTGAGCCGCTTTCAAGATTCGACATCAGCACGTACAGCGGGGCTGACAATCCGTGTCCGTAAACCGGCTGCGAATACTCAGTCTGCGCGATCTGATTGCCGTTCTGATCAAGCATCTCATATCTCACCTCCGGTCTGAAATACCAGTCGCCCGCCAGGGAAACGGATTTGCCGCTGGAGTCCAGAACCTGGTAAAGGATTCTGGTGTTGGCATCAACAACAGCCGTCGCCTGTATTTCCTGACCCACCGATGGAGAATTGAAAAGTCCGCGAATGGCAAACTGGGACAGATCAAGCCCGTCTCTGATCAGCGACATCGGAGCGATTTCCCGCCCGTTGGTCAGCACGAAGCGCTGAGCCACCACCTCTCTCAAAAAGGTTGTGGTTCCGTTGTTGAATTCGGGCATGACGTCATTGATGTTGTTCTGAAGCTGTTCGTCCTTGAGTCTGGTCGGTTTCAGGGCATCCAGCAGCAGATTGTAGGAATTTACCCGCAACCGTCCCGGAGTGTTTGTCGTTTCCTGTTCCGCGAACTTGACCCACATGATGTTTTCGCCGTTGACGTCGAAGCGCACCACGTTTCTGGCCATAGGTCGGATGACCGTGGAGGGAACTATGTCAAAATTCTTCGGATCGGACAGATCGCTGTTCTTTTTCGGCTCGGCGGTGCCGAATTCCACATTGGTGATGGAAGGCTCGGTGCTGGTTCCGATTTCCTGATGCTTGTAAAGGTTGAGCAGGAAATGGGCGATGCCGGATCTTTTGGAAAACTCGGTTTCGTAATATCCGTCTGCGACATTGCTGCGGAAGGCGGGAAGATAAAGCGAAACGCCGGTGCTTACCGCGTTGCGTCTTGAGGCGTTGGTATAAACCACAAAATCCTTCAGCGCCTTTTTCAGACGCGCCACATATGGACCGTAGGCCTTGTCGGACGCCTCCAGTCTGGCGGCAAAATCCAGCAGATCAACCGACGAAACGGCTCCCTTGCCCAGCTGCCGATCGTCATAACCCAGCTGACCGCCGAAATGTGCCGAAAGTCCGATCTGACGGGTCAGCAGGAAGGGATCCTTTCGGGCTTTGGCGGCCAGCGTGCCTGAAAGTTCCTTCAGCGCATCGGCCACCGGCTCTATGGCGCCGCTGCGGTACAATGAAAAGGATCCTGCCTCGTCGGTAATATTGTTGTAAACGTCGATATTGGCATCGACAATGCCTTTTCCGATATCCTCGACTCCAAGATCACGCCTGGCCAGAAGATCCATCATGATCCGGTAGTCGGAGCCCACGCCCGGAGCGTTGGGAGGGCTTGCCACCACATAATCGGCATAATTTCTGACGTCATAGAGAAAATCAAGCATCCCCATCAGGCACATGTCCATAACCATCAGATCGAACTTTCTGCGGGGAAGCAGCTGGACTCCCTCGGCGACAGCCGCGGAAAACTGCCGGTTGCTCATAAGGTGCATGGCTCCTGTTCCATCATCCTCAAGCATTCCATGGATGCCGCCGCCGTGATCCCAGGCGACCAGAGCGTAGCGTTTGCCCTTGTAGTTGGAGGCGACGTATTTGATGAAATCCTTAAGGAAACGGGGATCAGACGAATTTATCTCTCCAATGTCGCTGAGCACCTCCGAAGAGATATCCGCCGGGAGATCATTTACAGAGGAACCGATAAAGGATTTGTAGTCGGGAATGGCCCTGCCTCGGACCATCCGGTAAAGTCTGGCGCCGTACCAGTTTCTCCACCCCTGAAAGTTGCCCCGGCTGCGGTCGATAAGCACCAGCACCTCGGCGTTGTCAGGCTTGGCGGACTCGATCTCCAGCATATCAACATAAGCGGACATTTCAAGATTGTTGTCCGCTCCGATATACACCATGACCACCCAGTCGGTCTCTTTCGCCGCATGAGCCGCAGATGCGCACAAAAGCCCGATGCCAAGCAGCGCCAGCGCAAAAAAACTTCTCATTTGTTTCCCGTCCTCGTACTTGAAATATTGGCGGCCCGCCGAAACATGCTCCGCCAGAAGCTGCGGCGATGCCAGACCGCTCATGATGTCACTGACCGCGGCGACGACCGATGAATGCCTCGAAATCGTTCGGCGCCAGCGGCTTTGAATAATAGAAACCCTGTATCGACTTGATGCCGATGCCTGTGATCTTGTTGAACTCCCGGTTGGTCTCGACGCCTTCGGCGATGAGATTGAGTTCGAAGCGCTTGCTGAGATTGTAGATGGTGCGCACCACCTCCTGCTTGCCCAGATTGGTATCGATGTCCTGCACGAAGGTGCGCTTGAGCTTCAGCGTGTTGACGCAGAGACTGGTGATTTCGATCATGTTGGCGAAGCTTGATCCGAAATCATCCAGGGTAAGAGCGACGCCCAGACCGAAAAGAGCCTCGGCGGTGTTGCGGGCCTGAACCGAGTTTTCGGTGAAAATCCGCTCTGTGGTTTCAAACTCCAGCATGCTTGGAGGATAGTGATATTTCGCGAACAGCTCTGCAAGAACATGCACCAGATTCGGATCAAGGAACTGCTTGCGGGTGAGATTGATGGAAATCGGCTTCATTTCATAGCCGCAGGCGGACCACTCAAGATTCTGAGTGATGCACTTTTCGATGATCCAGTAGCCCATCTCTATAATAAAGCCGTTCTCTTCCGCCAGGGATATGAACTCCCGGGGTTCGATGTCCCCCAGCACCCGGTTGCGCCAACGGACCAGCGCTTCGGTTCCCAGCAGAGAATCATCGTCGGCGTTGATTTTCGGCTGGTAGACGATGGACAGTTCTCCGTCATGCAGGGCGTTGAGCATTTCGCACTCGATCTTAACGTTTCTCACCACCACGCTGTTGGAGATGTCGGCGTAGAACACAACGCCGTGACGGCTGTTCTTTTTGCCGTAGCGGATACTGAGTTCGGCGAACTTGAACATGTCCTCGAAATTGCGGGTGTCTCCCGGCGCGGTGCTGACGCCAATGCTGCACTACACCACCACCGAGTTTCCGCCCACATCCAGCGGCTCTCCCAGCGCGCGGCGAAGATTTTCCACGGTTTCGGAAATATTG
Organism: Succinivibrionaceae bacterium; assembly: GCA_017480795.1. Taxonomy (GTDB): domain Bacteria; phylum Pseudomonadota; class Gammaproteobacteria; order Enterobacterales; family Succinivibrionaceae; genus UBA2804. The sequence continues at coordinate 6,026 of JAFURY010000031.1, read as the reverse complement.
ACCTTACCCTTGGAGTTTTCAATCACCAGACAGAATTCGTCTCCGCCCACCCTGGCGATTCGCGATTTGAGATTTTTCGCAAAGGCGCGCAGACGGAACGACAGCTGACGCAGAACCTCGTCGCCGCAGTTGAACCCGTAGGACGCGTTGATCATTTTGAAGTTGTCAACGCTGAGCATGATCATGTAGGTCTCAACGTCCTCGGCCAGGGCCTGGGCAAGGGTCTCGGGGTATCCCGACACCAGCGCCTGCCGGTTTCCAAGTCCGGTCAGATTGTCGATATGCTCCATTTCATAGGTTTTCAGCTCCCTTTCCTTGCGGTCGGTTATGTCATGGGCGATGCCGGCGCAGCCGACAACCGTGTCGTTGTCGTTTTTCACCGGGATTTTCACGGTCTCGAACCAGACATCTCCCTTGTCGTTCTCCTGATAGCGGTAATCCTGACCGGTGGATATCACATGCTCGTCATCCCTGCGGTAGCCGTCGGCAAGAAACTTGTCGGCCAGATCCTCATCGGTAAGGCCGATAAAATTGTCGACGTCCGGAAAGAGCTTGGTGTACGCCTCATTGACGAACTGCAGCCGAAGATCGGTATCCTTCAGCCAGACAATATCGGCGCTGCGGTTGAGAATCTCCTCATAGGCTCTCGTTTTGTAGTCGAGTTCGTCAAGATGAGCGGAAAGCTTTCTGTTTTTGAACAGCAGAAAAAGAACGGCCAGGATCAGCGGCACGACCAGAGCCAGTTCAAGCAGGAACTCCATAAATACCCCAGACACAGAGACAACAAGCTATTCAAAATATAATCTAAAGGAAAGCAAGATGCCAATGTCCGGTTCAAAACCTGTGACATATCAACAGGTTATGTCTTTGGGGGAAATTCCGGCGGATACGACGGCCGGACAAAGCCTGAGGATGCCCTTTTTCTGACGGACAGCTACGCCGTTTTTGGACGCCGACTCTCCATGCAGGAGCGCCGGATGAGAGAACCGCAAGCGAATGACGGCGAATCGGAATGGCCTAGAGCTTCGGAATCAAAAAGCTCCCGTGAAGGGAGCCTGAAAGTGAAAATGTAAAATCTGCTGCGGTGTTACATCATGCCGCCCATGCCAGGAGCGCCCATGCCAGGAGCTGCGGCAGGAGCATCGTTCTTTGGCTTGTCGGTTACCATGCACTCGGTGGTGATCATCAGACCGGCAACGGAGGATGCGAACTGCAGAGCGGAACGGGTTACCTTGGTAGGATCAAGGATACCCATTTCCAGCATGTCGCCGTAGGTGTCGTTGGCTGCGTTGTAACCGAAATTGCCAGATCCTTCTCTTACCTTGTTGGCAATCACAGAAGGCTCTTCGCCGGCGTTGGTTACAATCTGACGCAGAGGAGCTTCCATGGCCTTCAGGGCGGCGCGAATGCCGACGTTCTGATCCTCGTTGGAACCGGTCAGATCGGCAAGCTCTGCGGCAACGCGCACCAGAGCGACTCCGCCGCCTGGAACCACGCCTTCCTCAACGGCGGCGCGGGTCGCATGAAGAGCATCCTCGACGCGGTACTTCTTTTCCTTCATCTCAACCTCGGTGGCGGCGCCAACCTTGATCACCGCAACGCCGCCGGAGAGCTTGGCCACGCGCTCCTGGAGCTTTTCCTTATCGTAGTCGGAAGTGGTCTCGGCGATCTGCTTCTTGATCTGAGCCACGCGATCCTTGATATCGTTCTCGTCGCCGGCGCCGTCGATGATGGTGGTGTTGTCCTTGGTGATGACAACCTTCTTGGCCTTGCCCAGATCCTCAAGGGTAGCCTTGTCAAGGCTCATGCCGAGATCGGAGGAGATGACGGTGCCCTTGGTGAGGATCGCGATATCCTGCAGCATAGCCTTGCGGCGGTCGCCGAAGCCTGGAGCCTTGACGGCGGCGATCTTCACAATGCCTCTCATGTTGTTTACAACCAGCGTGGCAAGAGCTTCGCCCTCCACATCCTCGGCAACGATGAGCAGAGGTTTGCCGGCCTTGGCGACGCCCTCAAGGAGAGTCAGGATGTCGCGGATGTTGCTGATCTTCTTGTCAACCAGCAGAATGAAAGGATCATCCAGCTCCACCGAGCCGTTTTCCTGCTTGTTGATGAAGTACGGAGAAAGGTATCCGCGGTCGAACTGCATGCCTTCAACCAGGGAAAGTTCGTCGGCAAGACCGGTGCCTTCCTCGATGGTGATGACGCCGTCGCGACCCACCTTGTCCATGGCGCTGGCGATCAGGTCGCCTACGGTGGCATCAGCGTTGGCGGAAATGGTGCCTACCTGAGCGATGGCCTTGGAATCGGCGCAAGGAACGGAAATGTTCTTGAGTTTCTCGACGGCGGCGGCTACGGCCTTGTCGATACCGCGCTTGAGATCCATAGGATTGCGGCCTGAAGCCACTGCCTTCAGACCCTCGCTTACGATAGCCTGGGCAAGAACGGTGGCGGTGGTGGTGCCGTCGCCGGCGGCGTCGTTGGCCTGAGAGGCGACTTCCTTCACCATCTGAGCGCCCATGTTCATGAACTTGTCTTCAAGCTCAATCTCCTTGGCGACGGTAACGCCGTCCTTGGTGATGTTAGGAGCGCCGTAGGACTTGTCCAGAACCACGTTGCGGCCCTTAGGACCGAGAGTAACCTTTACGGCATCAGCGAGAATATTGACGCCCTCGAGCATTTTGCTTCTGGCGTCATTACCAAACAGAACATCTTTAGCAGACATAATTATAAAAACCTCTTACAAACAGAACTGCGGCCAGGCCGCGCCACTTATTATTATCAGTGCTGTTACTCTTCAACAACAGCCAGAATGTCGTTTTCAGAAAGGATCAGAACATCCTTGCCGTCCAGCTTTTCGGTCTTGGTGGAGTAGCCCTCGTTGAAAATGACCACGTCGCCTACCTTGACGGACATCGGCTGCAGCTGACCGTTGTCGAGAACGCGACCGCTGCCAACAGCGATAACCTTGCCGCGGGTGGACTTCTGGGCTGCCGATCCGGTCAGCAGAATGCCGCCGGCCGATGTGGTTTCCTTTTCCTGTCTTTCAATAATTACCTTGTCATGTAATGGACGAATTGACATTTTAAATCTCCGTTTTTAACATATTCTTCGAATGCTGCTTACTATGTAGGGTCGCGATTTTCTTTTTCAAGAAAATATCCAAAAATTTTTCACCGGCCTTGCGCGACTGCCTCGCACAGGCGCCAATCAAGGACTTCTTATGATATACCGTTTGCTGCTGACAGCCGTTCTTCTCTGCTGCGCGCGCATCGCGGGCGCAGACGCAGGCGCGGAAGATCCGGCCCTGATGTTCCTGCAGGATCCAAAGCCGCAGGAGGATGTCAAGGTGTACCTGCCGGTATCCCGGGCCTTCGTGGCCGAGGCGTCGGTGGACGAAAAGTCGCAGCGCGCGCGCATAACCATCACCCCGGCAAAAGGCTACTATCTGTACCGTTCAAAGATCTCCGCCACCGCCGCCGACGGCAGCGCGGTGAGGATCGATCTTCCCGCCGGCATCGAGCACACCGACGACTTCATGGGCACGCAGATTGTGTATTACGTTCCGCTGTCCTTCACGGCGGATCTCAGACAGGATCTGACCGTGACCTACCAGGGCTGCACCAACGGCATGTGCTACCCGCCCCAGAAGCTGACGGTCAAGGCACCGGCAGCGACGCCGGCTCAGCCGCAACAGATCGGGCCCGTCCGTTCCCTCAAGGAAATTCCGGCCACCGAAAGCGCTCCGGAGCGCAGCTATCTGCATGACATCCGGGAGGCGCTGATATTCCTTCTTGTGGGCCTCTCCCTGTCCTTCACCCCCTGCGTGTTCCCCATGTATCCGGTTCTGAGCATGCTGCTTTTCGGACGCAGCAAGGAGCATCAGCAGAACCGCCGGACCTTTGCCATATCCTGCTTCTTCGTGTTGGGCATCGCTCTTACCTACACCGCAATAGGCGTCGTTTCCAGCTACTTCGGAGCACAGACCCACGCGTTTCTCCAGCAGAAGTTCATTCTGATCCTGTTCAGCGCGATCTTTGTCCTGCTGTCGCTGTCCATGCTGGGACTCTTTACCGTCCAGATCCCAACTTTCCTTTCCGCCCGCCTGCAGAAAATCGCCGACGAGCAGCATTCCGGATCCCTCACCGGCGCCTTCACAGTGGGCGTCATCACATCCCTGATCTGCTCCCCCTGCACCACCGCCCCGGTCTCCGCCTCAATCCTCTACACCATCCAGGCCGGCAACGTCGTTCTGGGCACGGCGGATCTGTTTCTGCTGGGACTGGGCATGGGCGTTCCCATGCTCGCTCTCGGCGCTTTCGGCAAGAAGGTGCTGCCGAAAGCCGGCAGGTGGCTTGATCTCATCAAGCATCTGATCGGAATCTTCTCTCTTATGGTGCCGTTTGTTCTGCTGGACCGAATTCTTCCCCACTGGGTGCTGCCGTCAGGCATCATCGTGCTGTTCTGCTGCGCCGTCATGACCGCGATCCATCATGTCAGACCGAAACTGACGCTGGCGTTTCTGCCTCTGGTGCTGGCGGCGGGGCTTGTCGCGGGGTGGTATGTGGCCGACTTCAACGGCGCGCAGGTGAGAATGCTGAAATTCACCGAAATCGCAAATCTTGCCCAGCTTAAGGAGCAGCTGGCCAAAAACGACGGGAAAAAGGTTCTCATCGACTTCTACGCCTCCTGGTGCGCCTCATGCCGGCAGTACGAGGAGGAAACCTTTGCCAGCCGCGCCGTGCAACGGGCACTTGACGGCTACACCCTCATCAGAGTGGATCTCAGCGAATCCAGCAGCGAAAACCAGAGCATTACGGATCAATTCAACCTGGTGGGTCTGCCGTCGGTGATGATAGGAGAGGGAGGAAAGGATCTGAAGCTGCTGTCAGGCTTCTACGACAGCAAAAACTTTCTGAAGGAACTCAAACGCCAGCAGGCCGTATCGGAAACACGGAAGTAACCGCATCAAGATCGGCAGTTGCGCCAGTCTTGCCTCTCGAAAAAAAATGAAGACAACACGCAAAGCTGTTCAAATTTGGAGTACGAGAACAAACTAAATTAAGCCTGCGTTCAAGCCGGAAGGACAGAAAACGGTTGCAATGAAGTCTCGATACTCCGATGCAACCGTTATTACGTATGTTTTAAACGAGACATACATACACATGTATTATTATTCTGGAGATATTTGACCAGCATGGCGGGAACGCCGCCGCTGGTGGAATACCAGTAGTTCAAAAACCCCTGCTTGTTTTTTTTCAGGAAGGAAATTATCGACCACGGGTTGTAGACTGTCTGCCGCGCATTGATGGCAAACTGAAAGCCGTTGTAGGAGGATTTGAGTCTGGCGTAAACGTCTGAAACGCTCATATCAAGCACTGCGGCGGCATTGCGCACATACGTGTCGAAATATTTGTGCAGTTCGTCTTCGGTTATTCCCAGCAGCGCGGAATAATCTTCATCCACGGTAATGTCTTCCAGACTGTTGAACATGGAAAACAGGCTCACATGCGCAAGGCGGGTAATGCCGGTTATGCACACAAAGCGGAATATGCCTTCACAGGATTTGATGGTGGCGAAAAACGAGCTGACGGCATCCATCATCTCCTTCATCTTTTGCGGATTGTCAACGCTGTGAGCAATCGGACTGTCCCAGAACTTCTTTTCAATTTATAGCCTCTATCCGATGTACCCAATCCTAATGGTCCAATTAGAGGTATGATTTTGTTATGGTATATTTACCATCTTTCGTCGATTACGGCTTCGGTAATTCCCCACTTATTCAGTACTTCGCGCTGTTTTTTTGGTTAGGGAATAACGTCTCTGCCGTTTGTTGGTTCTTAGGTTTCTATCACCCTTAATTGCTTCCAACTGGTCAATTATAGCTGTCCACGCTACCCGGTTTTGACCTGAAACTGCTTTGACCAGATGTCAGCCAATTTCGCTCCTTCTCCATCCCTGACATTTCATTTTGTCCCGACTCTGTAATCCACCTATCCTGAACTGTAATCCATGCAATAAAATAC
>JAFURY010000030.1 GCA_017480795.1 Succinivibrionaceae bacterium | reverse complement strand
TCGCTTAAATCACTGGAAGATTGGGGCACAACGCCTGGGAAATTTAGGAAACCTCCCTGTGGGGGTACCGCCAGAGGTGACATGTCATTATATGACATATTTTATAAGGTTTAAAAAGTGTGACGAACTTCACAAAAGATCGCGGACTAGGTGTAAATCCGCTCGATATCTGATTCTTTAACTCGTCATATTGGTCAAATTCACTGATCTTCTAGGATCAGTCCTTACGCAGAAATGCGGTTCCTCCGCTGTCAAATTAGAAGTTCAGTTTAAAATCTTTCGGTCATTTGTGACCATTAACTATTTCCTATCGAGTTTCTCAATGAGGCACTCATGCTCCTTGGCTTCCGGATCATAACTGATGCCAAGCAGCAGAATGTCGTTGGGATAGTTGCCTTCAAGGTATCTGCTGTAATATCGCTTCTTCCTGATCTGGTCCAATGCTTCTTGCGCGCTGCGGCCACATTTGAATTCTATTATCATGATGGGAAGATCCGGTTTGCTTACCGGTACGTAGATCAGGTCGGCGAAGCCTTTGCCTGATGGCATTTCGCGAATGCAGTCGTATCCGCTGCAGGTTCTCCATCTGAGTCCGGTGATCAGACAGCTGACCAAGGCTTCTTCGCTGTTGTATTTCAGCATCGACACGTCTCGGGAATTGTGGATTTCTGTCATGAGTTCTGCAACGGTTACTCCGTCCATTTGCCGGATGGCATCAAACATTCTGTCCGATTGTTTTATGATTTCTATGGAGTCGGCCCAGGGCTGCTCCTCCACCAGATCTACAAGCGCGCTTCTGATTTCTCGGTTTGGGACATACGCCAGGCGATCATAGGCGCCCGCGTTGGCGCAGCCCAGATATCCCAGACACACCAGCAACGAAAAAACATGATTCCTATGCTTGATTGAGACCATGTCATTTTTGAATGTTTTGCAGTTAAACGGAATTTGTGCTCCCTGTATCAGATTCACGATATCGTTTCTGACGTTCATGAAATTCATGTTGATGAGTCGTAGCACTTCCTCGTTTGAGGCTGTTCCGCTCCAGTTGTTGTCGCATATGCCGTCTCTTATCGCCGTAATAACGGAATTAGGATTGTAAATATCTTTGCCGTTGAGTTTGTAACCGTCGTACCAATCCTTCAGTTCCTGATAAGACAGTCTGCACCGCGCGTTTTGGATAAGTTCCTGAACGTCTTTGTCCGTAAACCCGAAGTACTCCTCATAATTTCCTGGCTTCAACATATTGTATTCCAGGAAATTGTTAAGGGATGATTCCGAATAGTCTTTCTTTATCGGCAGAATTCCTGTGAGATAAACCAGAGAAAAACATTGCAGACCTTCATCTGACTTAAACAGGCCACGAAGCCAGTCAAGGTACTGATCCTGAAGATCCTCGTCATCACGGAAATCTCTGTATATAAGATCCCATTCGTCCATGATGAACACAAACTGTTTATCCAAATATTTTCGAAGCGAGAGCAGGGCTTCGAGCAGATCCGTGTTTCCTATCTGACATTTTTCAAGAATTCTGGAAAAGTTTTCTTCCTCCTTAAGCTCCGAGATAACCTTGAATTCGAGAAAATCGATCAGGTTATCAACTTCCGTCACCTTCCGATTATTTCTCGAATATCGTGTATACAGCGATTTGATCACGTTCATGTCAATGTAGATGACATCGTATTTGTTCATATGTTCCAGGTAACTATCATCAGGCTCGTATCCGACATTTCGCGGAGCGGTTTCCTCCTGTACCTCAGCGTTATTGCTGGCGTTGTTTTTTTCTTTCAGGGAAATCTTTAGACCCTTGAAGATTTCTCTGCCTTCGTAGCCTTTTGAATAGTAGGCAGACAGCATGCCGGCCATGACGGATTTTCCGAACCGTCTTGGACGGATCATGGCTATAAGCATTGAGTTTGTATTAAGCGAGGAATTTGTTACGCGAATAAAATCGGTTTTATCAACAAACTTTCCGGAATCCTTTTCATTGAGTTGCCTGATAAAACCGTTGATGCCATTGGGGTTCAAATACGTTCCCATTGCTTGTCTCCTAAAATTGATCCCTTTATATTGGCGCCGCTGAGATAGATCTGCGCCGGTTGCATTCAGTGCCTGTTGGTTGAAACTCTCGCAAAAACGTCAATATTAAGCCCCAATGCATCTGATTATCTTTAACAAATTAGAATTCGTCATAGCAAAATAAAAGATTTGAATATTTTATGACAAAACTCGGAGAACTGTCAGGCCGAGCAATCATTCGGTTTCTCTCTGCGAAATCTATTAATTCCGATTCTATCATGGGCGTAAAAGAAACAAGCAACAGTGTTCATAGAAATACGAACCGCGCTCCCGAAACTTCGCTTTTCTCCTACCTGCCTTGATTGTGTGGAGAACGGCACACGATTATAAAGATCGTTTTCAGCGTTGGCATATGCACAAGTTTCATGGACAGGCCGTCGCCGCGCCATGATCCGCATAGTCGCTGACGATTCGCCGGTTTTCCAGAAGCATGGTCTGACAGCTTCGTTTCATGCGAAGACGAAAAAACGGGAGGCGGAAGTCACCGGAGAATGCATTTGGGAAGAAGCGTAAGCCGGTTTAAGCGGCATCTGCATTCCCTCCAGAGAAATACTGTCTGTCAGTTATCAGTTTAACGCTGCGATGGATAGTAACAACGTTCGTTTTGACGATACGTGTCTGGACATCATCAATGCCGCCAGGATCGATATTTCCGACGGCAGATCCAGAGATGGACTGTCGAAGCGCATCCAGGAAATAATCCACGGAAAGGTTAGTGCGACATCAAGCGTGATGAATTTTACCTGGTTAACGGCAATTCCAAGAGGGAGTTCAGTCTTGTCGCCGAAGGGATTCGCAAAATGGCTCTTTTGTGGCAGCTGGTGAAGAACGGGGCTCTTGATAAGGGCTCCATTCTTTTTTGGGAAGAGCCGGAAGCCAACATCGGCCCCGCGCGCATTCACGTCGTGGTCGGACTGCTGCTGGAACTGCAGCACAGGGGCGTGCAGGTGTTTGTTGCGACCCATGACTATATTTTGGCAAGCTACCTTGAGGTAAAGAAAGCCGGAGATGACAGCATCGCGTACCGTAGCCTTTCTTTTTCGGATGGCGGCGGCGAACCGCGCTGCGAGATAGCGGACAGATTTGGAGATCTGAAGCACAACGCCATCGTTGAGGCCTTCAGCAAGCTCCTGAACTAGATTTACGATATGTGATACGCGACCATGACGAACAATGCTCTGGCGTGGCGGCATGAATATCCGTCTGCCGCCTGTTTTCCGCAAAGACGATGGAGCGTGAGCATAGGCCTGATGCGGAGAACAGACGGCGAAGACGTGCCGCGCGGTTTCGATGGTAATGTCCAAAGCAATAACCGAAACTCTATCGGCCGCCATCGATCAAGATAGCCTGAGGCGCTGCGTCTCTCTTTGTCCCTCAATGTCGCGTCTGATGAAAGTTTTTTCTTTTGTCTTCGTTCTCCTCTGCAAAACTTCAGGCTTTGTCCTGATTTGTCGTTTCACTTAAAGTTTTTTTGAAAATGCCGTGCGATAATCATCATCGTTTTGTTTTATTCCGCATCTGCGTTTGACTGCGCCCTGGAGAACGGTACCGCTAGTTTTCAGGTATCCAGGCCTCATCCGCGGCAATACTCCAGAGCGGAGAGAAAGGTTTTTCGGAGCTGAGGCGATATGGCTGAGAGATTCAACGAACAAAATCTTTGCATGCTGACGAAATTCAAGGAGCAGCTGGAAAAACTGGAGACGAAGAACTCCGTGCTTTTCCGCAAGGTGATCCAGAAGATCTCAAGGCTCAAGGAGATGGACGCCTCCTCTCTGTTCAGCTATCTCTCCAACCATAACAGCAAGAAATTCTACAATTACGAGGGCGCGGTTTCCTCCGATCTGGGCCGTCACATTTTCAAGTTCCGCCTGGACAGCGGCGAGCGTCTGCTTTACACCTACGGCAAATACGTAAGCTACCTGCGCAGCGAGTTCGCCGATACCATCATTCTTCTTGCCATTGCCTCCCACGACACCCAGAGCACCCAGTCGGGCATGGAATCCGGCCAGTCGGTTCATTCGGTGGACGAGATCACCGAAAGCGACATGCAGGACTTTGAAATCGACCCCGAGACGCTGGTGCTGAATTTTTCCCAGACGGAATACAAGCTTGAGACAGCCGACGAGTTTTTCATTGTGGATGTGGACAACGTGCCGGAGGAGAACCTTGAACTTCTGGACGTGATCCTATCAAGAGAGCAGAACGCCCTTATAGAAAAGTTCAGCCGCAAAAAGGAGCCGATGATCATCACCGGCGGCGCCGGCACCGGCAAGACGTTGCTTCTGAGCCACATTTTTCATAATTTCGTCACCGTCAATTCCGGCTGCCGAAGCATCTACTTCACCAATTCAAGGCTTCTGCTTGACAACGTGATGAGCAAGGTCAGATATATTCACAGCATGTACGGAAACGACGACATCACCGCCATCCAGAACGTAAGTTTCACGGACATCAGCACCTATCTGAAAAATTTTCTCCGTCAGCGCATCGGCCGGGACATCTCCATCATCGGTTTTGAAGATTTTTACCGGTTCTGCATGAAGGACGGCAAGCGGGAAAAGTTTTTCACCGATCGCAATGTCAAGGCAAGGGACATCCCGTCGGTCTACCAGCTCTGGACAGAAATCAGAGGCTGCATCAAGGGAGGACTCAGCAGCGACTGGCTGCGCACCGCGCCCATCAATCCGGAATCGGTGGAACGCAACAAGCTGTTCAAAAGCAATCTCAAGGATCTGCTGGAACATTCGCTGGTGATCGACAACGGCGACGGCTACTATCTTTTCGCCGACGAGGTACCCCAGTCCTTCAAAAATCTCAGGAACCGCTGCTGGGGAGACGAGACCAGACGCGAATTTCTGGATCGTCTGCTGGACACCTATCAGACTCTGAAGAAAACCTTCGTCAGAAACTGGCAGGACAATGTGGCGCGCGAACCAATGCGGGATATCGACGAATACTACAATGTCATGGGCGAGCTGTCCGACATTTCCGATCGGCATCTGAAAAAGGTCTGTCACGAGTTCTGCATGGAGTACGATCGTTATTTCCGCAGCATCTCCGACGAATCAAGATTGTGCATCGACGACAACGAACTGGCCAGAATGGTGATGGAGCAGCCGGAGTTCATGCGCAATCTGGCCGGCAGCTATGACATGGTGGTCATCGACGAGGTTCAGGACTACACGGACGTGCAGGTTTACCTGATTTCCCTTCTGGCCCGCAAGCTTCTCATCATCGCCGGAGATCAGCATCAGATCATCAATCCGTCCTTTTTCCATCCGGACAAACTGAAGTTTCTGCCGAAGGTGGTGGAAAACACCCAGTCCGCAGGCGGGGAGATCGAAACTCTGGGCATCAACTTCCGCTCCACCTCGGTGGTGATCAGACTGCTCAACAGTCTCATCAGCTTCCGCCAGAAGAAGATCGGCAACATGGAAAAGCGGACCGAAAATCCGGAGGTGATCCTTGAAAGCAAGGAGAACCTGACCCACAAGTTCCGCAACGAGATCAGAGTGGTGAACTTTGACGACGATGACACCGTGAACGGGCTGTTTTCCATTTTCAAGGGCAACAGCGCCAGCTTCTCCTTCGTCGCGGTGCTGGTGCCGGACGAGGAGACCAAAAGCCTGTACGTCAAACGCTGGAACTTCCTGCGCACCATGATCTTCACCCTTTCCGAAATCAAGGGCCTTGAGTATCAGTTCGTGATCTGCTGCAACATGTTTTCCTCCTCCTTCGACGTCTGGAGCCGCCTCCTTTCGGCCCAGGGGAAGATCAGAGAGACCAAGTACCGCTTTATCTTCAACCAGCTGTATGTGGCCGTTTCAAGAGCTGTCAAATCCATCACCTTCGTGGAGTCCTTTTCCCGCATGTCTCCCCGCAGCAGTCAGGATCGGGTGCGGCAGGTGTTTATGGAGATTCTGGGCTGCAACATAGAGCTGCCGCATGCGGGAGTTGACTGGCAGGAATATATCACCCAGTTCAAGATCAACAGCAGCTTCAGCTCCACCATCAAGAACATCGAGAATCTGGTTTATATCAACAAGTATGACACGGCCATCGAGCAGTATCTCGAACTGAGAAAAATGGACGGGGTAAGCGAATCCTCGGTCCGGGAAATCGACCGTCTGATCCGCGGCTGCAAGGAAAAATACGTGGACTACCTCATCGAGGATCGCGTCGAACTGGAGAAGGGGCTGTCCTTTGCGCTTCTTCTGGGATACGACGAGGTGGTGAAAAAGAACATGGACCGGCTGCCTCAGGATTCGCCTCTGTATCGTCTGGTCAGAGTGTACACGGATCCGGGGTACCTTGCCAGGGCAAATGGCTTCGCCTTCCGGGACGATCTGATCTCCAGACTTTACCAGGAGTGCTACGGCGACTTTGAAGGCGGCGTGTTTGTGACGGACGAGGACGTCAGCGGATTTCTTACCCGCTTCAGAATGAGCCTGTCATCGGAAATCAAAGAGGAAAAATAGAACATGAGCGACAATCTGAACAAAGAGGCGGTGATCGGTCTGCTTAACCGGCTGATTGACGAAACCAGGAATTTCGAGGATGGGGACCGGGAGTCCGAGGGGCTTCTGGTGCTCAACGATTTCGCCCTGCTTAATCTGATAAAAAAGGAAATTCAGAAGTTGCGGGCGGATTACGAAGGACTCACCAGGCTCAAGGAGCAGTTTACCCGGGAAATCGAGAAAATCGGCACAGAGCTGGTGCGCAATGCCGAAAACCGGGCCGAGGACGTGCGCAAGAGAATGAACCAGCAGGAGGAAAAACTTTTCGATCAGCTGGAAAGCGATATCTACCGGGCCTTCAGACGTCATTTCAACGCCAATCTCAGGGAGCAGCTGCTGGAGCAGCCGGAGAGGATCAAAAGCGGCGAGTTTGACGATGTCATCGCCAGAGTGATCCTGGCAACCTCCGACAACGCAGTGGTCGCGGGACTCAACAAGCGCGGCGAAGAAATTGAAAAAGAGAACCGGGAGCTGAAGCGGGAGCTGAAGGAACTGAAGACCCAATATGACGAAATGTCCGAAAAACTGGATCGGCTCATGGAGAGGGAGGAGCCTGAGGAAGAGGAAGGCTTCGGATTTTTCGGCAAAAGCAGAAATGACAAAAAGAAAAACGATCGAAGCAGATCCGACGGCAAAAAGCGGAACGCAGGGAAGGACGACAGCCAGGAGCGGGGCGGCGGCAGGGCTGGATCTGAAGATACCGCAGGCAATGCGAAACTGAAGCAGGACGCCGGCAAGGGCGACGATGCTGTGGCTGATCAGGCTTCTCATGACGCCGAAGAGACCGGCAATGCCACCGATGACTCCGGGCAGAGCGGCGATGATACGGCCGAGGCAGAGTCTTTTGAAGGACAGACTGATACCGGAGTCGAGGATGGCAATGGCGGTGCCGATGATGAAGACGGTGGCGAGCGTAATGAGACCAAGGAGCATAAGCCTCTTTCTCTGAAGCGTCAGGGCGGTGGCCGTGGCGAAGGCAGAGGCGAAAAGAAAACCGCATCCGGGATCAGAAAACGCGCCGCCAAAGGCAGAAGAAAATAATGGTCCATGACGGTGAAAAGCCGGAGCGGCGGACGCGGCGCTTGCGGCGGAGGTTTGCTTCTGAAGCCTGACGGGATATTTGCTATTTGTTTGATTATGGAGATCAAAGTGCATGAACGAAAAGGAAACTGTTTTGGCGGCCATGGAAAAAGCGGCGACGCCCCTGAGCGCAGGAAAGGTGGCCGAACTCACCGGACTTGATCGGAAAGCTGTCGACAAGGCCTTTGCCCAGCTGAAAAAGGAAGGTGCCATCGTCTCTCCGGTCCGCTGCAAGTGGGAGTCTGCCAGAAAGCGGGATTAGACCTGCGGACGCCGGATCGCTTCTTGCGGCATGTCATGCCTCGCCCAGTGCGAAAATGCGTCCGAGTCCGCAGCCGAAACGGTGCGGACAGACGGACGAAACGACCTGCTGAAGTTTTTTGGAGTTCAAAGCAAAATTTTTGTTTATACAAGGAGAACTTATGCTGACACTGGAATCAGCAAACCATATGCTCAAGGCCTTCGGTTCCGAGGATGCCTGCTTCGACGAACAGGGCTGCTGCAGTCTTGTTTCTTCGGATTCATCGGCGGTGCATTTGAAATTTGACGAGTCTTCCGGGACTGTGGTGGCTCTTGCGGATATTCTTGATCTGTCAAAGCATCGGGAACTTTCAGGAATGATTTCCCTCACGCTTCTTGATGCCAATTTCATGGGCAGGTATGCCGGTTTTCACAGCATCGCCCTTGCGGACGACGGCGAAACCGCAGTGCTGCAGGGTCGCTACAACGGTCTTGCCTCAGACGGCTCGGACCTGTCGCTGTCAGATTTTGTCGCTGATTTTGCTGAAACCGCCGCTTATCTTGAAGCCTATTTCGCCGACGCAGTCAGGAAACTGACTGTTGAATATCTTGAAGAAGAGGAGATGGACGAAAACGGCATGGTGGTGGAACTGGAGGAGGACGACCAGACGGAGGTTCTGCAGAATTCGGCAGATGGGGGGGCATCGGCCATTATGGGAGTCTGATCCTTCTATAGGCATGCTACGGCCGCTGATCGGAATTCCGTTTTTCGTGTTCCTCGTTCGTAGGTCTGGTTATATTTTAATTTTGGTATCAGTCTGTAACCTGCAACGGCAAAGTTCGTTTATTTGCAGAGCGGTTGATACGTCAACTACGGGAAATACAATGCTTACTTTAGAAACAGCTAACGAATATCTCAAATCCTTCGGTGACGGCCAGGCCCGTTTTGATGAAAACGGCTATTGCGCTCTGCAGGCGGGAAATGACGATGGCTTTGCAATTCATCTGCGCTATCTGGAGGACAACGGCTCTGTCATTGCCGTGGCTGAGGCAGCGCCGCTGCCGGACGGACCTGCTGCCGGAACTCTGGCTGCAGCCTGCCTGAAAATGAATTTTCTGTGGCAGCACACCAACGGCTTCGCACTTGCTCTTGACGGAGCCTCCTCTGCGGTGACGCTGCAGGGCTTTTTCACTAGCGCCAGCGTTGAAAACTTCGAGAATTTTCTTTTGAACTTTGCCGAAAGCGTTGTCTTCGTCTCGGACCTTCTTGCCGATCCGGACCTGGTTTCCGAGACGGACCCCGACGACGAAGATCTGGCTGATGGCGAAAACGGGACTGGAGATGAGGCTCTGACTGATTCTTCCTCAGGTTCTACAGCAACTCGGCCTGTCGGCGGCATGCTTAACGTATAGGACTTACCACAATGACTTCAATCAATATCAATCACCAGTTGCAGGATATTTTTGACAGCGTCAGCGGTCTTAATGACGGGGACAAAATACAGCTGCAGGAAAACGGCGCCGCCAGAGTCGACGAGCGGGGCAGAGGCTTCAAATTCTGGCCTTTCAACCGCAGCAAAAGCTTTCATGGCTCCAGCGAGCAGATCAATTCCGACAGTCTCAGGACAGCGGGTCTCCTCCGAAGAGCCCTGGAGAAGAATTTCGGCATCCGCGGCGCCGAGATTTTCCAGACCCATATCAGTTCAAGAAAGCAGGACGGTCTGCAGCGTATCACCACCAAGGACATCCGGACCATTGAAAACGCAGTAAAGCAGATTGCCGCAAAAGCAAGCAATGCGCAGAAGAACGAGATTGACAACGCCCGGAGCAAAAAGCTTCAGTTGTCGGTTTCGGCGCAGGGCGGACTATTTTCCCGCGAAACCAAGATTTTCGCTTCCAAAAACGCCGAATATGAAGGAAAACTTCAGGGAAACGACAAGGCAGAAGCAAGAACGGTGGCAGCCGCGGTGGACGAGTTTCTTTCATCCGTCCCTGAAAAGTTCAGCCTGAAAAACTACAAGGGCAGCTACGGCCTGAAGAACGTCATGCTGATGATTAAAACGGTTCTGGACAACTGTGACAAGGCCGCCCGCGACGCCGGCGCCATGATGAACAAGTTTGCAGGAAACCCAAAAGTCAAGGCGGTCATGACGGATATCCAGGACCGCATCGCAACGGTAAGAGCCAAATACAATCTCCTTGGCAACGAATATTCCAAGATCCTTCAGAACAAGGGGGACACCTTCGCCAACGTGAGATCGGCCATGGAGCTCAGAGTGGCCTCCGCCAACAACGTCATCGAAAACAAAATCCAGCAGCTTGTCCAGGAGCAGAACGCCAGAGTCGCCCAGGAGCCCAACGATGACAGAAAAGCGGCTCTGATGAGGCAGTATGCCAATGCTCAGAATGATCTCAGAACGGTGCAGCGAGACTGCAACGAACTTCTCAGGAGTTTTGACAAGGCGGGACAGGAGAATCAGGACATCTCGGCCAACAAGTACTATCTCTCCAAGTTCAAAAGTTTCAACGATGACTTCGAGGGGAGGATCCGCAATGCCTTCAAGGGGCTCCATAGCGACGTGAGACTTGAGAAGAATTTCCTGCAGAACGAGTTTGTACGGCAGCTTGGTCAGAGACCGTGGAACACCATAAGCAACGAAGTGACTCTCAAAATCAATGGAGAGGAAAAGCGGTTCGTTTCCCAAATGGTTCCAGGCCGCAAAATGTTCGCTGCTCCGTATAACTCCGAAGGACAGTCTGTCAACGGCTACGCATCGGGCAACCGCACCACGACCCACGCCTGCAACGTTTTCAAAACCTCCATCAGCGGCGATGACGGCAAGCCTCTTTTTACCGGGTATCGTCATGCGGTTCTGGATGCCTTCAAGATCAAGAACGGCCAGGAGCGAACCGCCGCCAACGCCAACCGCGCCAAGGAACTGCTGTCAACCATCGTTGCCGACAATCTCAATGGCAGGTTCAGTTCCCAGGTGGCGCAGGGCAGGGGAGCATCTCCTGAAAATCCTATCACCTTCAACATGACCTCGATAAATCTGGTCAATGACGTGAACTCGCTGTTCAAAACCGAGCACAAAATGGTAACCAAGCAGCTAGCGGCTCTGGATTCCCTGAGAAATCCCGACGAGCATGGAAACCAGCGGCCGGTAGCCTTGGAAATCAACGGAAAAACCGTCTACGTCAAGCCCAAGATCATTCCTTTCGGCGTTCCAGGCAGCAAGTTGTCCCAGAGCATTCCTTTCTTTAGACGCTTCTGCTGGTCCAATGCAAATTCCCATGCCAACAATGCGGGCTTTGCGAACTTCATGGGACGCGGCGTGTCGGAACTCACCTTCAAGGCTTCTCATATCGCAAATGGAAGGCTCGGAACCCAGGAGGCGTACCAGCAGTTTCTGAGCCGTCTTGACGACAATACTCCGCTGGGTGAATTCATGAAGACCGCCAGCGAGACGGACAAAAAGAAGGCGTTCATACTTTGCACGGAGATCAACCTTCTGCGCCGGCAGACTCTTGCTTCACGATCCTTCGACCCTTTTGAACTTTCATCCCGCATTGCGCTCCTGAGCGACCTTGTGGGCGGCATCTCCTGTTTCAACTGCAAGAGCGGCAAGGACCGGACCGGCCATCTTGACATCGAGGTCAAGCAGCTGGCCGCGAAGATGAGCCAGATTGACGAGAACACCGATGCTTTCGACTATCTGAGAAACAAAAGCAGCGCCCTGACATGGGTCAGAACGGGACACTACAACAGTCAGGAGGATCGGGACATGTTCACCGTCATGGCGGCCAAATCCGGCAACCTGGAGATTCATGAACTCAACTGCGGTCTGAAGGGATCAAAGGTGAATTCAGTCTCCGGAATCACCGAGCATTTCGGCGACGAGAACGTGTTCAAGTTCCATCAGGGCGCATCCAAATACGCAAAGTCGTAGCTGATTTTGCCCGACGCCGGAGGGAACGGTTCTTTCGTTCCAGCGTCTTTTGAAACCCCGAAGCCTTGCGCGTTCGCGCAGGGCTTCCTTTCCCGTACGGAATCCATGCGGTTTTTCGTCGTCAGCCCGCGCGTTGTTACTATTCACACCCCATGGATGGGTGTCAAATGCAACGTCCCCACCCATGACGGCAGCGTGACAGGAGCGGAAAACTGAGCCGTAGCATCCGCCCCTCCTACCCTGCTGAAGGAGGTGACGAAGAGTAACGATGTT
>JAFURY010000141.1 GCA_017480795.1 Succinivibrionaceae bacterium | reverse complement strand
ACTGAGCAGATCAAACGTGATCTAAAATTTTTGGAAGTTATTGGGTACAAGGGTGCACTTAACAAAGGTTAGTTTATATGAAAATTTTATGCCAAATTCTTGGGTGATAACTAGCCACCTTTACGCTGTACTTTAAGGTTTGAATCAACACCGCTTTTGGGCTAAAATATCCGCAGGGAGGATTGCTTATGGCACTTACCAAAGACGCGATACTTGTGCGGGACGCCCTTATCAGCAAGGGACTTGAAACACCTTTCACCCCCAACGATCTGGCTCCGGCCCAGAAAAAGGAACTCATCGCATCCCACATTTCGGAAATCATGAAAATTCTGGGAATGGACATTACCGACGATTCCCTGGTGGGAACCCCGTGGCGCATTGCGAAAATGTACGTCAACGAGATTTTCTCCGGTCTCGACTACGAGAATTTCCCGAAGATCACCCTCATCGAAAACAAGATGCACGTGGACGAAATGGTAAAGGTGCAGGACATCACCGTCACCTCCACCTGCGAACACCACTTCGTCATCATTGACGGAAAGGCCAAGGTCGCCTACATGCCCAAGAACAAGATCATAGGTCTTTCCAAGATCAACCGGATCGTGCAGTTCTTCGCCAAAAGACCGCAGGTTCAGGAGAGACTCACCCAGCAGATCCTGGTGGCGCTGCAGACCCTCCTGGAAACCGACAGCGTAGCGGTCACCATGACGGCAACCCACTACTGCGTCAAGGCCCGGGGAGTCAAGGATGCCTCCTCTTCCACCACCACAACCGCACTTGGCGGATATTTCAAAACCAACCCTTCCTCCCGTCACGAATTCCTGACCGACGACTAGGGATCAGGGTTGCTCCATGCTCCAACCGGCGGAGGCTATCCTGCCGGTCTTTGCATCTGCGCCCGGCAATATTCCGGATTCCCGGTTCCCGCTTTCCGCCAACGGTTCGCCGTTCCCGCCTCGCATTTCCCGGATTTTACAGACATCCGCCTCCGTTGAATTGCGCCCAGCCCCTCCCATCTCAGCCTGACTTATCTCTGCTCAGATCTGACCGCTGCCCTGCACGATCTGAACTGAACTGCACCCCACCGCGTCGCCCCGTGTCGGTCATGATCGTCAAGACGCCGACTCGCCTGTCGCCTCCCCAAAAAAAACGGGATCTCAGGCCTTGCATGCCTCAGATCCCGTTCATTGCATTTTCGCACATCATCGGCGCCGCCGCGCCGGAGGAGCGCTAGAAGTTGTAAATCAGACCCAGCGTCGCCAGAGTCTCGTTTTCGTTTTTAACGGCGTTATGAACGCGGTGTTCAAGTTCGGAGTACACATTGAAGTTGCTGACAGGACTCCATGTGACATTGAAGGACCAGCCGTTGGACAGTCTTGAGGTTTTGAACCTGGTGTAATTCTGGCGCTGATTCTTCAGATAGCCGTAGGTGCCCAGGAAGGTGAAGGCGGATCCCGGAGTGGTATACGCCAGAGAAACCTCCACGCCGTCGGCGAGATAGGTGTTCTTCAGCCAGCCGTGGTTGTACACGGCGGCGGCGTAAAAGCCAGGAGCGCCGAAGGTGCCGTAGTAGGCCGAAACCGCAAATTCCGTCTTGTCCGCGCCGTAGTAGTAGCCGTCGGCATGATAGCCCAGCTCGTCGTCCCGCAGACCCTCGTAGCGGGAATAGCCGGTCATAATGCCCAGCGGACTTCCGAACACGTCCTGGAACTCGTAGCCGGTGGATGCCGCCCATCCGCGCTCGATATGCTTGGATTCGTCCTTGAAATTGTACGACAGCGCCAGGAACCATCCGTTGAGGTTGAAATCGTACATCGCCTGTCCGTCAAGACGACCACCGAAATCGTTGGGAGTAAGTCCCCAGTAGCTTACCCCGGTTTTGCCCCAGTCGGTCAGCAGGTCGGTTACCGCGGTCACCTTGTAGTAGGCGTTCTCGAATCTGCCGAAGGAGAACTTGCCGGCGTAGTTCAAATCAAAGCCCACATAGCCGTAGCGGACCTTCAAGCGATCCTCCGCCTGCTGTGTCTCCTGGGCGGCCAGATCGTAGAGGAGGTAACCGAATACCGAAAAGTTGTCCATAACCTTGGCATCGCCCTTGACGCCAAGACGCGCGGTGCCGGCCAGACGGTGATCGCTGTCGGCATCGTTGTTGTAGAGGTTCGCCTTGACGCGGCCGAAAACCTCGAAGGAACCGTTGTCATTCTTGTAGACCTCGGCCGCCGGTGCCAGCGCGGGAAGCGCAAGCATCGCCACGGAGGCTGCCAATTTAAGCTTCATATGTACCTCGCTAAAAAACTGTGACATACTACCACTTTTTAGGCAAAACATAAACTTTTCAGGTGAGGCCAAACAGGGAAGAAATCAAGGGCCTGAAGCCGAAATTTGCGTCCTCCGGCCAGTAAAATGTTTTTTTTGCCTTGCGATTAGAGTAAAATTCACCCGTCAAAATTTGATACAGATCAAACTTTAGGAGCATTCAGGTGAGCAAATTTATCCTGACCCGGCATAACGTGCTGCATCTCGGCCGCGCCATGTATGATTCGTGCGTACTGAACCGTTACACCTCGCAGCGCTTTGTAAGCGATCTTCTGGCGGGACTTACGGTAGGCATCATCGCCATTCCGCTGGCCATGGCTCTGGCCATCAATTCCGGAGTGGATCCTCAGTACGGCCTCTACACCGCGATTGTGGCCGGCATCTGCATCGCCCTCACCGGCGGATCCCGCTTCAGCGTGTCCGGACCTACCGCCGCCTTTGTGGTGATCCTGTTTCCCATCGCTCAGCAGTACGGCGTTGGTGGACTGCTGACCGCCTCCATCATGGCCGGAATGTTTCTGCTGTTCTTCGCCGCCATGCGTCTGGGCCGTCTGCTCATCTACATTCCCATCGAGGTGACCCAGGGCTTCACCCTGGGCATAGGAATCCTCATCGGAGTTCTGCAGATCAAGGACTTTTTCGGTCTGACCATCGACAGCATGCCGGCCGAGTTCCACAACAAGCTGGCCGTGCTGGCGCACAGTCTGCCGAATCTGAACCAGCACGACACCATCGTCGGCATGGTGTCTCTGATAACCGTTTTCGGCTGGCCGAAGCTCAAACGGATATTCAAGGGTTCCCTGTCGAAAATCTTCACCTGCGTTCCAAGCCACCTGCCTGCAGTGATCCTCGGCATGCTGGCCGCATGGATCATCTGTCACTATACCGGCAACGACGATGCCGTTCAGACCATCGGCAGTCGCTTTACCTATCTCAACGAGGACGGCACCGCCGGACACGGCATTCCGCCAATCCTGCCTCACTTCTCGCTGCCGTGGAATCTCCCGGGACCTGACGGACAGCCGATAAACTGGAACATCGAGACCATCCAGAACCTGATGTTCGCCTCCTTTTCCATGGCGGTGCTCGGCGCCATCGAATCCCTGCTGTGCGCGGTGATTCTGGACGGCATGACCGGCACCAAGCACCACTCCAACAGCGAACTGCTGGGTCAGGGCATCGGCAACATCGTTGCTCCGTTTTTCGGCGGCATTACCGCCACCGCCGCCATTGCCAGATCGGCTGCCAACGTCAGAGCCGGCGCCACCTCGCCGGTGGCGGCCATTGTCCACTCCCTGGTGGTTCTGCTTTCCATTCTCTGCCTGGCGCCGTTTCTCTCCATGCTTCCGCTGGCATCCATGGCGGCCCTGCTGCTGATGGTGGCCTACAACATGAGCGACATCAAGGGCATCGCCAAAACCGTCAGGACGGTTCCGCTGTCCGACGTGTTCATTCTCGTGATCTGCGTAGCGCTGACTGTGTTCTTCGACATGGTTATCGCCATCGCCTTCGGCTGCATCATGGCCACCATCTTCTTCATGAGATCAATGGCCAAGATGACAACCTGCCGCGATCTGGTGGAAACCGGCAAACTCCATGCCGACAAAGTTCCCGAGGGCTGGCTGGCGTACAAAATCAACGGTCCGCTGTTCTTCGCCGCCGCCGACAAGGTGTTCAACGACATCATCGTCAACTGCAACGGCAAGAGGGGGCTCATCATTGATTTCACCGCCGTCAACATCATTGACGCCGGCGGACTGAGCAGTCTCCTGCACTTTCAGGCGGATTTGCAGAGAGCCAACGTGACGCTTTTGATGTGCGATCTGCAGTATCAGCCGCTGAAGACGCTGGTCCATGCGAAATTCCAGCCGGTGGAAGGCAAATCCGAGATTTGTCCGAATATCGAGGAAGCTCTGATCAAGGCCGCTGGCATAGGTACGATTCAGGAGAAAACCCAGGCCGCCGACCCGGCCGTCTGATCCGAAAATCAGCATCCCGAAATAGAAAGGAGGGGGCAGCCCCTTTTCTGCTGACGGAAAATCCGGGCGTTTCGGCTTCCGCTCCGCCCCGGTTGCCCGGTTCATCATCAGGCCGAAATTCATGCAGCCGAAGTTTCCAGGAGCTAGGTTCAACCAGACCGATCACCTCCTGGGAATTCTCACAAGCGATCAATTCAAAAAACTCAAAACGCCATCGGATCCGCCAGATGCGGAGTTTGAATCAGCGCCCGGAGACAACCGGCGGTTACTATTCACACCCCATGGATGGGTGTCAAATGCAACGTCCCCACCCATGACGGCAGCGTGACAGGAGCGGAAAACTGAGCCGTAGCATCCGCCCCTCCTACCCTGCTGAAGGAGGTGACGAAGAGTAACGATGT
>JAFURY010000002.1 GCA_017480795.1 Succinivibrionaceae bacterium | reverse complement strand
AATGTCATTGGCGTGTCTCCTTTATTATGACGATTTCAATTATAAGTTAAGACACGCCTTTTTTCATCTATGAACCCTTGTCACACAAGGCTTTTTCGACTCTTTTTGAGTTGTGTAATAAATACTAGCATCATGGACATGCATTTAACTTTCAAATATAGTTGGAGATTTCTTCAAATGAAACATAAACTACTTGTTCTTTGCGCTTTAATGTCACTGTCCACAGTCTGCGCCGCAGATGTAACGGGATACGGCTCAATCAGAAGCGGCGTTTCAAACCTGCACATCGATACTGATTACGGTTCTGATTTAACCGACACTGTCGCCAATCTTGGCGTCGCCGGCGGCGCCCGCTTCCGCGACGGTGGTATCGGCGGCAGAGTCGAACTCGAGTGGACTCACTATTTCAAAGGATCCGATACATGGAGAGATTTCGACATAGATTTCAGAGCCGATTCCCTGATGGTGAACGGCTACCTTGACCTCTACCCTGCCGATTGGGTGAACTTCTATCTTACTGCAGGAGCCGGCGTTTCATGGGCGGACATCAAACCAAGCGATTTCCAGGACAAAAATTCCAGCGGATCCTTCAAGGGCGGAGCCGGCGTGATGTTCAATATCGGCGATCACTTCAGCATTGACCTCGGATATCGCTACACGCGGCTTGCCAGCGACATGTACTCTCACGATGCCCAGGCCGGCTTCACCTTCAACTTCTAAAGCATCGTCGCCAGACTGACTGAAAAACACATAATTTGCTTTCTTGACCAATCCTCTGCGGTTTCCTCAGAGGATTTTTTATTGCCAGCCTGCATCCGAACAAACCAAACTTTCCCGATTCTCTTATACGATCAAGCAGAAGATCTCATACTAGGCATAAAATACCATTCAAAAATTCAGTGAAAAACTTCAATCGTATACAATTGAAGTTGTCATTCATTCTTTCCAAATACAATGGGACAGCGTTGTCGGAGCATGTCTGCAATAGCGCTTGGCCTGCAAGCAGCGGCACATCCATAGAGATAGAGGACGGCGTATGCAAAAATTCAGATTCAAATCAGCGACTCTGCTTCTTGCGGCGGGTCTTGCCTCTGTCGCCTCCTCATCTGATCAGACTGACAACGATACAAGCACTCTTCCTTCATCGGACGCCATGATCGCCACAGCATCCCAGAATATTCCAAAAGCAATGCTCCAACTAAAGCAATCAGTTTCTGACAATCAAAACGCTGCAGACAAGGAAACAGAATCAGAAAAGCAAAACCTGCAAAAACGGACTGACAGTTCTGATAAGAGCGGAACTGTAGCAACTGAAAAAGACTCTATCGCCGAAACGAACAACACCGACACTGCCCCACCAGATATAAAACCAAACTCTGAGGAAAAATCAGATAACATCACAAGCAGCAGACAAGAAGGAAACTCCGGCGCGAACGCAGTCATAGACAATGCCGAAAACAGGAAAAAGAAAAAAGAAAGCGCAGGCAGCCCTGTCGAACCTGTACCGCAACCTGAGACAAACAGCCAAACCGCCGACCATCAGGCAAAAAAGCCAGAAGGAAATACAGATCCGGACAAATTTCCACAACAGGACATAAAGACTGAACCTTCCAATAATGAAAAACAGAACAGCAAACTTGATGCAGACAAGGCTCAGAGCCAGGGCGCAAAGACCGAACCTGTAGTCAGCGACAAACCGGACGCAAAACCAGATGTCGCCAAAGATCCGGACGCAAAGACTGAACAAGTCTCCAGCGATAAACCAGACGTCAAACCTGGTGATGCAGGAGATCTGAAGCAGGACGCAAAATCCGACGGCGACAAAGATCAGAAACCGGACGCACATCAGGAGACCAAGCCCGAAGACACCAAGTCTCAGGAAACCTGGGGCGACGGACGGGATCGAATCGAAGAGGGCGCGCTGAGCGAGTCCGATCGTTGCGACATTTCCGAGGATGATTTGGAGATCATCGCCAAAATCAAAGACAACTACAAAGCGATCAAAAAAGGCTCGCCGAACAACGAAGAACTGTTCTACGCCAACATGATAAGCGGCCGCGCCGAAATTCAGATGGAAGGACTGCGCTGCCCTGACAATCAGTACCACACGGATCTGGCGACAGCCGTCATGGCGCTGAAGCTGACCGCTATCTCTCAGAAGAAGGACGATCTCTACACCGCAAGATACTTTGCAAATCCGTCAGGAAAAACATGGACCGTGATCTTTTACAAGAGTGAAAAGCCATCATACATCATACTTAATTTCAGACCTGTCAGCGATTGCAGCTACGTGGACACCTACCGGAGCTACCCCGACTTCAGCAATTACACTCACAGCTTCGCCGGGCGTATCGGAGAAGGAGGCATAAGCCTCGAGGATCTTCAGACTCATCTGGCAACCCGTGCCGAGATCTCCGATCTTTCCAGATACAGCATCCAGACCGGGCACTGGTTCGTATTCACAGACGACAAACACATTCTCAAGGCTGAGGACAAGGGCTTCAACCGGAAGAAGCAGCGGTTCTCAGAACCTCTCAACCAGCTCACAGTCACCAGCAGCGCCAGAAACACCATCGATTCAATAGTCAAAAACTTCGACTTCAACTACAACGGAACAATAGTGCTGACCGATCGGGCCAGAAACGACAGTATGCTCATCAATGACGATCGCGACGGCATGTTCCACTACCTGGATGAGTCAGGTCAGGAGACCGCAGCGCATCTAAAACTCTGTTACGAGGATCTGTAAGGAGCGGCCGCAGATGAGTGTATTTATGCAGGAAACAGTCGAGCTGAACAGCGCTGCGGATCTTGCGATGTTTCGTGTCAAACTGAAGGAAGGCAGGATTCGACGGCTTGTCATCAACTACGAGTATGACAAAACCCCTTGTGAGGCCGACTGGTTCAGCCATATTGAGGAGGACGGCAGCATAGGCGAATGCGAGAATCCTACGGTAGAGCCGTTTTCAGGACCGTTTTCCGATCTGAAGCTCACGTCAGTGGATTTTTCCATCGAAATCGGACCGAACTGCACCAGCCTCAGAGGTCTGTTTGCTGATCAGAAGGATCTGAAGCATGTCGAAGCCATCGAAAACAGCGGTCATGTCAGAAATTTCAATTACATGTTCAGCGACTGCTTCCACCTGGCCTCCGTGCCGCTGCTGGATCTGTTCTCGGCCTCCAGCGTCGTGGGAATGTTCAGCGGATGCCATCGGCTTGTCACCAGCGAGCTGACCGGCGGCGACAACGTGGAGAACTGCAGCGGAATGTTCGAATACTGCTACCGGCTCCATCGCGCGCCCGAGCTGTTTTTTCCCAACTGCAAAATCGCATCAGGCATGTTCGACAGCTGCGTCAGTCTGAAAAAAGTGCCGGTTTACTATTTTCCAGAGGTCAGGGACTGCGCCTGCATGTTTCAGGACTGCATCCGCCTGAAGACCGTGCCGAACCTTCATTTTCCGAAAGCGGTCAACTTCATCCAGATGTTCAGCAACTGCAGGAGTCTTGAAAACCTGCCATCCTTCATTTTCTCCTTTGCGCGCAACAACAGTTCCTCCCTGCTGCTGTGCTGCTTTGACGGCTGCGTTTCTCTTGAAAAATCGGACGTGAGATTTCTGCTCCGCAACAGTCCGGACGCCCTGCTCTCATGGCAGGAGGCGGTTCTTGATCGCGAAGAGATGAAAAAGGCCATCCGGGATCTCAAGCGCAAGAGAAAGCACGAAAACCACCACTGGCTCAGCCACATCATTATTTTTGCGGTGCTTCTTGGCATAACCGTGGCGATCTCCGCAAAATACTGGCACGAAAATCAGTCTCAGTCGAAACCTGCTGAAGAGCCGATCTCAGACCAGGAAAACATGGTCATCAGCAGACACGAGGCCAAAAGAAACGCCGCCATCCAGGACGAAAGGGAAATCATCGAAAACTACACCACCCGCTGTCTGGGAGATCACATCACCTTTGAACGCTACACCGAGGATATTCTGCTCAAGTCGGTCAATCAGGTTGGCCTCTATCAGTCACGTCTCTACCACCTTGCCACCGAAAAGGATTCGGACAAATTCATCCTCATCATCGCCAACCGCAACGCATCCTACGTGTCTGAGCCAATCGTCTTCGAACCCGGCAAACACCGCATTGCCATGATGAAGCCGATTGATCTGGAAGCCGCCGACACCTCCATGCTGTCACTGCCGGCGACACCTGAGGAGTTGAACGGCGGCAGTCTCGATCTGGCTTCGATTCAGCCGATACTGAACGACACCGACATATTCATTCTCGGAGGCGACGGCAATTACACGCTGACCCATTTCAAATACAAAAGACTGCCGGTGGATCTCAGCGACAAACTTTTTTATCAGCGCGCCATACCTACGCTGCTGAAGGAAAACGACACCGGCAGGTATATGGTGCCGATGCCGCTGGAAGGACACTACTATTATCTGGATGCCCACAATCAGATCAGCGACGAAAGACTCCCCGGCTGCTTCGAGGTGCCGCAAAACGTGTATGACGGCATGGGTCACGGTCTGACCTACCGCCAGGCGGCAGGACTTGCGGTAGACTGAAGTCCAATAATTCCGCCAGTCCGCGGGACGGCGCCGGACGCGGTTTTCTCCACCGTTGATTTTTGTCCTGCTTGCCGATATAATTCATAACGGTTTGCTGCTATAGCTCAGTTGGTAGAGTAGCTGATTCGTAATCAGTTGGTCGCCGGTTCGATTCCAGCTAGCAGCACCATCCCTTTCATTCGCATCCGCAACCTTTCTTCTGCTCTATCTGCGTTCCACATGATTCCGAATTCGCGCACAGGATTCAAAGACTTTGCCATCACTGCTTTTCTGCGGACAGGCTCAAATTTTGTAAATCCATGACATTATCAGGGTTTATTGACACTGATCATCATGCTAGCATACTCAAAACATCCGCTGTCGGCAACGGTCGGTTCTGAGCCAGATCGACGACGCGAACCAATTACGCATACCGGAGGTTACATGCACAGCGATTCAGAGTCGACTGCGCTGCTGATAATGACCATTATTGTAGTAGGCCCAGTCATTCTGTACTTCTATTATCGGGACAGCAACCGACCCCGGGGCGAGGTGAGACCCCTTTACGACAACCGCGGACAGCAGGTGCTCAACAAAAACGGCGAGGAGATGTATGTGGACGAATACGGCAAGGTGTTCACCTACCGCGCCGTAATGGCCGACCAGCGGCGACGGGATAGAGAGGAAGCCCAGAACCGGGAGGGGTGCGGCTGTCTTTCCATGATGCTCCTTGGGGGACTTATGGGGATGTTCAAATAAAACTGCGCCGACGCGGCGCTCAGGTCTCAGCTCTGACAGCTGTCCGCCTGCGGCAGCCCGAGACAGTAAAGCAGAAGATTGCAGTCAATCCCGCTCTCCATGGCGCGCAGACGCGCGTGGCGCGCCAGCGACATGTCATCCGAGCCCTCTTTTCTCATCGTCGACAGTTCGCGCATAAGAGGATTGAAAAAGCTGTTCTCAAACCGCAGACTGTGTCGATTTTCCAGCACCGCCTCCACCGCAATGTCAGCATCGGAGAAGCATTCGGAAACCGCGCTGATCTCCTCACCCGGCGGAAAACCCCAGAATACGGTAACCGGACATATATGGCACCTGACGGTGTCGGAAGGGATCAGGGCCCGGATCGCGCGGTATAGCCCGCGCAGATCAAGCATCGATGGAGCAGGCTCACCGGGGACCAGGATCAGCCGGCCGCACCTGACGGGTTGCCAGAGTTCGACAGTGCCGGCTTCAGACAGAAGATTAAGTTTTTGCTGAATGTCTCTTCCGCATAAACGCGCCGGGAGAGACAAAGGATACATGCCGATCCTCAGAAAGCGGTTGGCCGGCAGAACGCAGACGGCTCCTTCGCCGGCCTCAAACGTCTCATGATTCCGGCGATAAAGGATCATAGGTCAAAGCCTTACGAATGATCTCTGATGGCGATGCCGCAGACTCTTGCCAGCTGATCTGCGCAGGATGTGCCCTTGTTGCGGCACAGGTTGCCGGAGCACTTGTCAACGATTTCCTGCAGAGTAAAGCCGTCCAGCAGCTTTGAAATCATTTTCAGGTTGCCGTTGCAGCCTCCCGTGAAAACTATATCGCGAACCTTTCCGTCCTCAAGTTCGAAATCCACCTGCTTTGCGCAGCAGATCTCAAGTGGATAACAGCAGTGCATATTTATACTCCTAATGTTGAAAAGCCGGAGTCCGCAACCAGACTCCGGCGCAACGTCGCCCCTGTTCGCCATGAAAGCAGGCTCGACGGCTGAAACAGATATTGTTCCATAAAAACGTCAGGCATCGCCGCCAAGCTTTTTCAGCCTGCGCGCTTCCTCTATTTCCTTCGGATCGGTCATCCTGCTGGCTCCTGCGATGATGGTCTGACGGTTGGCGCGGACATATTCCTCCATGGCGGTCTCAATGGCCTTTTTTTCCATTTCGGCATAATCGCAGTCCTTTCCGCAGGAAAGACATTTCACCCTGTCGCCACGACGGGGAGGTCGTCCTCCGGACTGAATGTCAAAACGTTCCGAGCCGCAGAAGACGCACTTAAGAACCGCTTGCATCGCCGCTCTCCAGGTGGATGCTCATGACGTTGGTGAAACCCGCCGTCGCCTTGCCTTCAAAATGAAATATTCTGGCGACTCCGCACATGGAGGCGTTGGTGATCACCACCGGCGTAATGGTGGACTTGGCATTGGTCTCAAGATACGGCAGATCAAGATCCACCAGATGATCTCCCGCCTTCACCGTCTGGTTGTTGTCCACCAGCCTTGTGAACCCCTCGCCAGCCAGTTCCACGGTATCGATGCCGAAATGCACCATGATCTCCACTCCCGAAGGGCTTTTGATCACGAAACAGTGATTGGAATCGAAAAATTTAACCTCGCCGTCTATTGGCGCGAGTATGCAGTTGCTGGACGGCTTGATGGCCACTCCGTCCCCGGCCAGTTTCTCGGAAAACACCACGTCCGGAACGTCCTCCAGGGGAATGACATCCCCGGACAGCGGCGCAAGCACCTTGAAGCCGGAGGTTTCCGCGCCCCGGCCGCCCAGTATATCCTTAACCTTTGCAAAAACTCCCCACATGGCAGTTCTCCCAGCTGAAGGCAGGCCGCCGGCCTGCAGACGAAACAAGTTATAGCCCTAGGCCTCAGAACGCAAGGCTCTATGCGCCGGCCTATTTTTTAAGAAGATATCTTCTGAGAGCGTTCCAGTCCGGATCCATATTGTCAGAAAGAACAGGCATTTTGGCTCTGGAGGCAAGGGCCTCCGGGAGTTCGATGTCTGTGCCGAGGATGGCGTCCACGTTCTCTTTGAATTTGGCCGGTGCCGCGGTGCACAGGAAAATGCCGGTCTCGTCTTCGGCCAGATTGTTCTGAAGCGCCTTCCAGGCGATGGTTCCATGAGGCTCGCCCACATAACCGGTCTTATAGAGTTCGCACATGGCATCCCTGGTCTGGTCGTCATTCAGCGCGCCGTAGGCCAGATCGGAAAGTTTCCAGTTCATGACCTTGAACAGTTCCTCCACCCGAGGCCAGTTGTTCGGACGGCTTACATCCATGGCGTTGGACAGGGTCGGAACGGTTTCGCGAGGATCCCAGACACCGCTTGCCAGGTAGCGCGGCACGGTGTCGTTGGCGTTGGTGGAGATGACGAAGCGGCTGATCGGCAGACCCGCGGCCTTGGCAAGAAGACCGGCGGTTATGTCGCCGAAATTGCCTGAAGGCACGGAAACCACCACGTTCTTTCGCCGATCCTCCGGCAGCTGGGCGTAGGCCTCGAAGTAATAGCAGATCTGGGCCAGCAGTCTGCTGATGTTGATGGAGTTGGCGGAGTTGAGACCGATGGAGGTCTTCACCTCCTGATCGTCAAAGGCTTTCTTCACCAGCGCCTGGCAGTCATCGAAGGTTCCGTTGACGGACACGGTTCGGATGTTTCCGCCCAGGGTGCAGAAAAGTTTTTCCTGAAGATTGCTGATCTTTCCCTTAGGATAAAGGATCACCACGTCAATGCCCTCAAGCCCGTAGAAGGCGTGGGCCACGGCGGCGCCGGTATCGCCGGAGGTGGCGGTAAGGATGGTGATATGCCGGCCGTCGCTCACCGCCTGCAGCGCCTGCGCCATGAAGCGGCCGCCGAAATCCTTGAAGGCGAGTGTCGGACCGTGGAACAGTTCAAGGGCGTAGGTGTTTTCGGACACTTTGACCAGCGGAGCCGGGAAAGTGAAGGCGCGCTTGAGAATTCCGGCCAGATCGGGCAGTTCGTCTCCCAGGAAGGCGCGCAGAATCTTCTCGCTGCGATCCACGAGGTTCAGCTTCAGAAGATCGTCGATATGGTCCAGTTTTCCGATCTCCGACGGGAAGAAAAGGCCCTGATCCCGGCCAAGTCCCTGGCGCACCGCCTGAGCGAAGCTCACGACCTCGGAATGATCCTTGATGTTATACAGTTTCATGAAAAATTTTTCCTTAATTCAGAGTTTGAACAGTGGCGCCCCTGCCGTCGATATGGCAGATGTGGCAGAAACCGTCGCTGTTTTGAATGAAATTGTCCTTGAGCCACGCTTCGATTTTTTCAGCCTTTTCGCGGCTTCTGGCCACGGCGAAGATGCTTGGGCCTGAGCCGGAAATGCCGAAGGCCTCGGCGCCCAGTTTCAAGGATTCCTCGCGGGCCCGATCAAATCCAGGAATGAGGCTTCTGCGGTACGGCTCGGCCAGCACGTCCCGAAGCACGGTCAGAGCGAGATCCTCTCTGCCCTGGCAGCTGGACGCCACAAACACCGCCAGCTGGCGTCCGAATTCGATGCAGGTGTGGCGATCGTAGGAGGCCGGCAGGATTTTGCGGGCCTCGGAGGTGGAGACGCAGATGCCGGGATAGCATGACACCCAGAACCAGGAGTCGAACACCGGAAGATTCTGGCTGATGACGCCCCGCTCTCCCACCATCAGCTGAATCCCGCCCAGGTAGCAGGGAGCCACATTGTCATAATGGACGGAACCGGAGATCTTGCCCTCCTCTCTGCCCATAAGCTCCATGATTTCGTTTTCGGAGAAAGGACTGCCATGAAAGGCGTTGAGCGCGGCCAGCGCGGCAACGATGGAGCAGGCGGAGGAACCCAGGCCGGACCCGACGGGAAGACACTTTTCAAGAGTCATTTTCAGGTTTCTCGAAGCGATGCCTTTCTTCTCAAGCTCGCTGCGGAAATCAGCCCAGCAGTCGTAGACTATGTTCTTTTTTTCATCCTGGGGCAGACGATCGGCAAAGGCGCCCGCGCATTTCAGACTGAAGGCGGAATCCCCCTCCTCCACAGTGACAAAATCTCCCAGCGGAGTTCCGTCCACCGGACTCAGGGCCGCGCCGAGAACGTCAAAGCCCACGCTTACATTGCCGATTGATGCCGGAGCATACGCTTTTACCGCCATTTTAAATCTCCTGCTTCCAGTTAAGGGTTCTGAGAATGTCCGCAAACACGCCGGCGGCGGTCACCTCGGTGCCGGCGCCGTAGCCCCGGAGCACCAGCGGTATCGGCTGGTAGTAGTTGGTGATGAAAGCCAGGGCGTTTTCGCCGTCCTTGACCTTGTAGAGAGGATCGTTCTCGTCCACCGCCTGTATGGAAACCCGGCACTTGCCATCGGCGATGCTTCCCACGTAGCGCAGCACCTTGCCCTGCTCCCTGGCATCCTCGGCCAGACTCTCGAACCAGGAATCGGCCTTCGGCAGGTTGGCAAGGAAGGTGTCGGTATCGCCGCTGTCGTCAAAGTCAGGCGGCAGAGCCTTTTCCACCTCCACATCCTCCAGCTCCAGCTTCAGTCCGGCTTCCCGGGCCAGGATCAGCAGCTTTCTGGCCACGTCCATGCCGCTGAGATCGTCTCTCGGATCAGGCTCGGTGAAGCCCTTGCCGCGGGCCGTGAGAGTAGCTTCGGAAAAGCTCTTTCCCTCGTCAAGACAGCCGAAGATGTAGGACAGGGAGCCTGAAAGAATGCCGCTGAACGCCACCAGCTTGTCGCCGGCCTTGATAAGGTTCTGAAGATTTTCGATCACCGGAAGTCCCGCGCCCACGTTGGTCTCGTAAAGGAACTTGCGGCGGGTCTTCAGCGCGGCGCGTCTGAGATCCCGGTAGTACTCCATGGAACTGGTGTTGGCCTTCTTGTTCGGGGTGATGACATGGAAGCCTGCGCTCAGGAAATCCACGTACATGCCGGCGATTTTCGGATCCGAGGTGCAGTCCACAATGGCCGGATTGATAAGGAAGGAGTCCCGGACCTTCTGCTGCACCATGGCGAAATCAAATCCCGTCTGCTGCTTTTCAAGCTCACCCTTCCAGGAACCGAGATCGATGCCGTCGCAGTTGACCAGCATCTTTCTGGAGTTGGCAAGACCCACCACTCTCAGACCTATGCCCTGACGGCGCAGCACATCCTGCTGGCGTCTGATCTGTTCAAGCAGCGCGCCGCCCACGCCGCCAAGGCCGATGATGAAAAGATCTATGAACTGGGTGGAGTTGAAGAAGCTCTGGTGGCAGGCCTTGACCGCGTTGCGGGCCTTGCTGGCTATCACCACCGCGGATATTGAGCGCTCCGACGAGCCCTGGGCGATGGCGGCCACGTTGATGTTGGTCTGGGCAATGGCCTTGAAGAACCTGGCGGCGATGCCGCGGGTCTTCTTCATGCCGTCGCCCACCACCGAAATGATGGCCATGTCGTTTCTGATCTCGATGCTGTCCAGCAGACCTTCCCTCAGCTCCAGTTCGAACTCGGTTTCAAGAGCGCTGAGGCAGCGATCCTTGTCAACGCTGTGAATGCAGAAACTGATGGAGTATTCGGAGGAGGACTGGGTGATGAGAACAATGGAAACCCTGGCTCTTGATACGCAGGAGAAGATCCTGCCGGCAAGACCCACCATGCCCTTCATGCCAGGGCCGCTGATATTGATGAGCGATATGCCTGAAAGATCGGATATGCCCTTGACCGCCATGGACTCGTCGCCGGTTTCGGCGATCAGCGTGCCCGGATGGTCCGGGTTCAGGCTGTTCTTGATGCGGCAAGGAATTCTGAAGCGGGCAATCGGAGCGATGGTACGGGGATGAAGCACCTTGGCTCCGAAATACGACAGCTCCATTGCCTCCTTGTAGCTGACCCGGCTGATGAGAATGGCATCGCTGACAATCCGCGGGTCGCAGCTGTACACGCCGTCGACGTCCGTCCAGATTTCGCAGCTCTTGGCGTGCACGCAGGCGGCGAGGCAGGCGGCGGAATAATCGGATCCGTTGCGGCCCAGAAGCACGATGTCGCCCGACGCGTTGACGCCGCAGAAGCCCGCCATCAGGCAGATGCTGTTGCGCGCCAGACCCAGAGCGGCTATGCGCCTGGCCGATTCCTCGATGTTCACCGCGGATTCGAGATAGGAACCCTCAGCCAGCAGACATTTGGTGGCGTCGATCACCTCCACCTTCTGACCTCTGGCCTCCAGCAGTCGGTTCATGATGCAGATGGAAAGCGCCTCGCCCCGGCTGAGGATCAGGGCCTGAATGTTGTCAGGGCACTGCTTCAGCAGCCTTACGCCGTCGGTAAGATGTCTGACAAGGGCGAACTGATCGGCCATGAAGCCGTTGATGAAGGCGTCGTCGAGACTTGGGATCCTTTCCTTGAGCCCCCTGATGATTGAAATGAAGATAGAACTGATGGCATCGGTCACATCGCGGGTATCTTCTCCGGCTACGGAAAAATTTACAAGGTCAACCAGCAGATTGGTGATTTTCGCCGGCGCGGACAGAACCAGAGCCACCTGCTCATCCAGCGACGATCTGATAACGATATCGGCGACTTTGTAAAATCTGTCGGCATCCGCCAATGATGTTCCGCCGAACTTTAAAACACGCATAATACTCCTTGTTTAACAGTCAGAGAGCCAAGCAAGCCCTACCCCATTGTTTCCATATTTTAACAGAATTTGACGTGGCATAATAGAAAACCCATGAGCGCCAGCGCATTTGAAAGTCGCTCCGGCGGTTACTATTCACACCCCCGGGGACAGCCTCCCCGGATGGGCATAGCACCAGCCAATACACCTCACACGCAACAACCCTGTCTACTACCCTAAAATACCCAAAAAATGTGATACAAGGATCAAATTTGAAAAATAATTT
>JAFURY010000029.1 GCA_017480795.1 Succinivibrionaceae bacterium | reverse complement strand
TCAACATCGTTACTCTTCGTCACCTCCTTCAGCAGGGTAGGAGGGGCGGATGCTACGGCTCAGTTTTCCGCTCCTGTCACGCTGCCGTCATGGGTGGGGACGTTGCATTTGACATCCGTCCATGGGGTGTGAATAGTAACTTCTATTTTAAGTTTTCGACAGCGCCATCGGCAAGAAATAACGAGATCCCTCGTGCGAATCGTTCAAGTCCGTCCATGAGCACGGAATGCGGGCAGGCGGCGTTCAGACGCAGGAAACCAGCGCCGGATGCTCCGTAGGCCTCGCCGGAGGAAATCCAGAGTCCGGTTCTTGAACGAAGATAGGCCGCAAGACGTCTTGAGTCGCCCGTCACCTTCCGGCAGTCAAGCCAGAGAAGATAGGTGGCCTCGCCTCTGACACAATCAACCTGCGGCACTCTTTCGCAGATGAATTTTTCGACCATCTGGCGGCTTTCGGCAAGATACGCTCTCAGGGCGTCAAGCCACGGGGCGCCGAAGCCGAAGGCGGCCACCGCGGCCTCCACCGCAAAGGCGTTGGGCTCGGCCACCTCGTCGTTGTTGAGACCCCGGCTCACCCTCTGGCGCAGAAAAAGATTCGGGGCGATCACCGCCGAACTCTGCAGGCCCGCCATGTTGAAGGTTTTGCTTGGAGCCACGCAGGTGACGCTGATCTCGCGGCAGCGCTCCGACACCGAAGCGAAGGGGATGTAGCCGCATCCCGGCAGGGTCAGATCGCAGTGGATCTCGTCGCTGATCACCGTGACATGGTGCCTGAAGCAAAGCTCGCCGATCCTCTCAAGCTCCTCTCTGCTCCAGATTTTTCCCACCGGATTGTGGGGATTGCAGAGGATCATCAGGGTGGTTTCGCTGTGGGAGAGCTTGCGCTCCAGATCGTCAAAGTCAATCCGGTAGGCGCCGTCTTCATACACCAGAGGGCTTTCCAGCACGCGCCGGCCGTTGTTGACAATCGAATTGAAGAAAATGTTGTACACCGGCGTCTGGATCAGAACATTCTCTCCCACCGCGGTCAGGCGGCGGACCATGCTTGAAAGAGACGGCACCACGCCGGTGGAGAACACCAGCCAGGAGGCATCCACGGCAAAGCCGTGACGGGTGCTCCACCAGGATATGTACGCGTCGTACCAGCGCTTGGGCAGCACGCTGTAGCCGAAGATCCCGTGCTCCGCCCGTCTGATGATAGCCTCCGTCACCGCGGACGGCGTTCTGAAATCCATGTCGGCCACCCACATGGGCAGTTCGCCGTCTCTGATGCCCCACTTCAGCGAATCGGTCCCGAGGCGATCCACAATCTCGTCAAAATCAAATTCCTTCGCCAGTTCCTTCACCTGAAAGTTCCTCCTTTTTGGTGCAGTACAACCACTTTCCTCTCTTCAGTCTCAAAAGCAGCAGCGCTCCGGTTATGCACAGCTGAATGCTCATGGCAACCCATACCCCGTAAAGGCCCAGCGCCCAGGCCAGAGGAAAGGACAGCGGCAGCCTGATAAGCCACATGCAGCTGCAGCTGATGACGCTGGGCCCCAGCGTGTCTCCCGCCCCCCGCAGAAGTCCCGACGCGACAATCGATGCGGCAAACAGGGGCTCTGCCCAGGCCACGGTTCTCAAAGCCGTCACGCCATAGTTCTGAATGGTCTGATCCGGCGTGAGAATGGCCATCATCCCCGGAGCCGCCACATACATCAGAACCGATGCCAGGCCAACCACAACCACGCCGAAGGTCACCACGGTCCTGGCAAGACGTCTGGCGATGTCCCGGCGCTGGGCGCCGATGGTCTGCCCCATCATGGCAGAGGCCGAAGAGGAAATTCCGTAGGCTATCATGTAACAGAAGCTCTCGGCGGTGATGGCAAACGAATGCGCCGCCACCGAATCCGAGTTCAGCGTGGCGACTATCACCACCGATACGACCATGGCAAAGCAGATCAGACAATGCTCGAAGCCCATGGGCAGGGCAAGGCGCGCCGCCCGGGAAAAATGCCGCCACCGCCAGGCGAATCGCTCCTCAGGAGCCGCTCTGAGTCTCGGATTGAATTTTGTTACCGCAAGGACCATGAAAACCGCGATCGAGAACTCCGCCAGCACGGTCCCCAGGGCCGCTCCGGCAACTCCCATGCCGAACCCCGGAACCGTCAGTTCAAAGGCGCCCGCGCGGTAGGTCGCGGTGTCGAAAATCAGCAGAAAATTGAAAACCACGTCCAATAGACACCGGAGAATGTTCAGCGCTCCCGGCAGCTTCATGCTGCCGGCGCCCTGGAGAATTCCGGTGGAGAGCATGTTGACCTGCATGAAGGGCACAGAGAAGCAGTAGATAAGAAAATAGACCGAGGCATCGGCGCATATCTCCTCGTCGCCTCCCAGCATATGGGGAAGTCGGTCGCTGATCAGGCAGGCGCCCAGCAGGATAAACAGCGACACGGCCATGGAGGTCAGATAGGACTGGCGGACCAGATTGCGGGCCAGCTGCAGCTGTCCGGCGCCGACGAACTGGGAGATCTGCACGTAATGGCCTACGTTGAGACATATGCCCAGACCGCACAGCAGCCAGATGGAAGAGGATACCAGGCCGACAGAGGCGGCCTGGGCGGAGCCGAGATGCCCCACCATGGAGGCATCGATGTACTGCATGAACACCGAACCGATCTGAGCCAGAATGCCCGGGATCACCATCAGCGCTGTCATCCGCAGAAGAAGTCCCGCGGAGGGCATCCTTTTGCCAGAAAGATATCTTAAAAAGATATCTCCGTTACTTCTCCTTCTCATGATCCTGCCAGATGCGGATTGGACAGTCCGCAGGATCCACCGCCGGATCGTCAAAAATGATTTCGCCCACCGAATCCGCGCTGATCTCGCCGCCGACAGGATTCTTGATGCTGTCCACCGGACCGTTTATATCGGCCTTCACGGTGGAATATTCAAAGGCCAGGGTGGTATTGAGCAGCTTGCAGTTCTCAAGACGGAGATCCGTCATGTAGCACATGCCCTGAAGGCTTTCGATGACGCAGTCCACAAAGGTCACGTTCCTGGAATTCCAGCCCAGATATTCCCCCAGAATGTAGCTGTTGCGGACCACAACGTTTTCGGCGTTCCAGAAGGCATCCTTGCACAGCAGTCTGGAATCGGAAATTTCAAGATCGCTGGCCCCGTCGAAGGCGTAATTGCCGTCAAGACGCAGATTGCGGATCTTCATGTTCCGGCTGTTCATGGCGAAGTAGTCCCCGCGGGCGACGACGGTATCCATCGCAACGTTGTCGCAGTGCCACAGCGTCTCGGCGGCGTTGCTGAACACCACGTTGCAAAGTTCGATGGCGGAGGATCGGCGGAAGTTTTTGGGAGCCTGGATGTCGCAGTCGGTCATGGAAATGTTTTGCGTATACCAGATGCCGGCTCTTGCCATTTCAAACAGGACGCAGTTTCTCAGAGTCAGGTTTCTGGAGTACCACATGGGATATTTCCACCTGAAAAAGGTATCCTCGATATCGATGTCGCTGCAGTGCTTCAGCGGCGATTCGCCGTTCTGAAAAGTTGAATTTCTGATCTCCAGTCCGCTTTTCATGAACAGGGCGCGCTCGCCCTCAAGGATCTGCTGCAAAATTTTTTCAGACATAAACACCCGTCAATCACAAAAAAACTGTCACGTCCGGCGATTATAGCACACTGTATTCATACGGACTCGATTGAAGCCGCAACCTCGGTCAGAGCGTTCCGGTAGCACGCGAACGTCTTTTCGTCAAACAGCACCCACTTGATGACGTCGAATTCGTTCTCATGCTCTCTCAGGTACGAAACCGCCAGGCCTACGGCGACCATGGCCGCATCCTCCAGGGGATATGAGTAGACGCCGGTGGAAATGGAGCTGAAGGCGATTCTGCGGATGCCCCGCCCGGCGGCCAGGGCGAGAGAGGAGCGGTAGCAGGATTCCAGCAGCTCCTTTTCCCCATGCGCGCCGCCGCGCCATACCGGGCCCGGAGTGTGGATCACATACCTGCAGGGCAGATCGTAGG
The DNA here is from genome assembly GCA_017480795.1 of Succinivibrionaceae bacterium. GTDB lineage: Bacteria > Pseudomonadota > Gammaproteobacteria > Enterobacterales > Succinivibrionaceae > UBA2804. Next base: position 25,296 of record JAFURY010000029.1, on the reverse strand, counting down.
CACCGGTGATCCTTGCCTCGCCGGTTCTGCAGCCGCCAAGCCCCCGGCACTCGGCAAGCAGACCGGGACCTGCGGCGCGGTGTATCGCCCCGTCCACGCCTCCGCCGCCAAGAAGCGTGGTATTGGCGGCGTTGACAATGGCATCGACGCCATGATCCTTGGTAATGTCTCCCAGAACCAGAGCAATGTCGCATCCGCCAATCCGGCGGGAAAAAGACTCGACGTCAGTAGGTTTCATGGCATGCCTCAAAAACAATCATAAAGCAAAACAGACGGCCGAAAAAAACGGCATCAGAAAAGGCGCCTTAAACGCGGAATGCAGCGGGGCACCCGGGCGCAGTACTCCTCATAGTCTGCTCCGAAGGTCCGGCGCAGCCATTTCTCCTCGCCCGCGCGCAGCAGCAGGATCAGCCACAGCCACCACAGCGGCGTCAGAAGCAGAAAAAACAGATTGCCCGAAAGAAGAATCAGCCCGGCTCCGCCTGCAAGAATCGCCGTGTAGACCGGATTTCGGGTGACCGCGTAGGCGCCTTCGGTCATCAGTCTTCCGCCCAGGACATTCTGGACCATTTTCGACACGAACACCGCCCGGAACCAGAGCTGAAAGGCGTAGATCAGCAAAAGAACGCCGGCGGCGAATGACGGGACCGCAAGGGGCGCGAAAATGTCCGCGCTCTCCTTCAGCCAGAAAAACGGAGCCGCCGCGGTCAGCGCCACCGGAGGCGCGAACAGAGGCCCGATGCCCGCAAGCGGCATCCTGCCGTCGCGGAAGGAGAAAAAGGCCATGGCCGGCTACAGAACCTTGCGCTTGCTTGATGCTGGGATGTTCATGCTCTCGCGGTACTTGGCCACCGTGCGGCGGGCCACAACGATGCCCTCCTTCTGAAGCAGGTCGCAGATCTCAAGATCGGAAATCGGCTTGCGCTTGTCCTCCGCGGCGATGATCTTCCTGATCTTGGCCTGGGTGGCGGTGGCGGAGGACGGATCCTCGCCGTTGGCGCCGGAAAGGGATGAGGAGAAGAAATACTTGAGCTCGAACAGTCCCTGAGGCGTGAACATGTATTTGTGGGTGGTAACCCGGGAAACGGAGGATTCGCTGACCTCGCACTCCTCGGCGATCTCCTTCATGATAAGAGGCTTCATTTTTTCCGGGCCGTATTCCAGAAAATCGCTCTGATGGCGGACTATGCACTCGGAAACCTTCCGCAGCGTATCCTGCCGGGCCTCGATGCTTCTGATGAAGTTTTTGGCATCTGACAGATGGGAGGTCATGTACTGCCGATCCTCGACGCTGCCGGAGGAGGAAAGCAGTGACTCGTAATCGCGGTTGATACGCACCCGGGGATAGCTCCGGCACATCTCCACCTTCCATGCGTTGTTGCGCTTGGCGACAATCACATCCGGCTTCACGTACACGGAATCGTCATGCACAAATCTGGCGCCGGGACGGGGATCCAGCTTCTGCAGCAGCGCCAGCACCTGCTTGAGAGCGCTTTCGGAAAGACTCATTCTGCGTCGGATGGTCCTGAAATCCTTCGTCTCCAGCTGCTTCCAGAGATGCTCCAGCAGCTCCATGGCCTCGGTGTAAAACAGCTGATCCTGGTAGGAACTCCTCAGCTGAACCATCATGCACTCCGGAAGGGAGGCGGAGGCCACCCCCACCGGATCGAACATCTGAACCCGGTGAATGACGCTCACCACCTCCTCGGGCTCGATAGGCTCCTGGGAGGCTAGCAAGGCATCGACGTCGACATCGTCAGGATCGAGGTTCTCGGCGCGAAGGCGCTCCTCCAGGATTATGTTCTGGGCGGCCACCGTCAGATCCTCCACCGACTCGGTAAGATAGCCCGAATCGTTGACCGCATCGATGACCGCCCGGGCGATAGCTCTGTCGGTAGGGCTGAATTTCGAAAGATTGAGCTGCCACAGGAGATGATCCTGCAGGGTTTCGGAGGTGCTTCCCTGATAGTCCGGGCTGTCGTCGTCCGCCTCTAGGGTATGGATCGAACTGCGGGGAACCGTGGTCACGCCCTCGCCCCAGGTGTCTTCCCAGGTGGTGTCAAGGGGCGCGTCGTTGTCATCGGGAAGACTGCCGGATTCCAGCGCGCTGACGGTATCGCCGTCGCCATCCCCGAAATCCTCCGTCCGGGCGTACATGTCCTGCTCCGGTATCTCCGATCCGTCTCCCGATGCGGCGCCGTACTCGCCCGCTTCCCCGCCGTCCGAGTCGGGAGCGTCGCCGGAGTCGGAATCAGACCTGGTCTCCTGCTGATCTTCGGGCTTTTCCTGCCGGATCTCGTCATCTATTTCAAGCAGCGGATTCTGCTCCACTTCGTTTGCGATCTCCTGACTCAGCTCCATGGTGGACATCTGCAGCATTCTGATGGCCTGCTGCATCTGGGGAGTCATCACCAGCCCCGTGCTTAATTTCTGAGTCTGAAAAAGCCCTTGAGATACCATAAGCAAAACCTACATGGAAAAATCGTCACCCAGATATTTTCGGATCACATCAGGGTGCTTCACCACCTCGTCGGGAGTTCCGGAGGCTATCACCGTACCGGAGTCCACGATATAGGCGGTTTCACAAACCGAAAGAGTCTCTCTGACATTGTGATCGGTGATCAGAACGCCGATCCCCCGGTCCTTCAGACCGACGATGATGTCATTGATGTTTTTTACCGATTTCGGATCAATGCCGGCAAACGGCTCGTCAAGCAGGATGAATTTCGGATCCGAGGCCAGGGCCCGGGCGATTTCCACGCGCCGCCTTTCGCCGCCGGAAAGGCTCATCCCTGCGGTTTTGCGGATATGCTCGATGTGGTATTCGGCAAGGATCTGCTCAAGCCTCTCCCGGCGCTGCTTCCGCCCAAGACGCGGATTGAGCTCCAGAACACCCAGCAGATTCTCCTCCACAGTCAGCCGCCTGAAAACGGAGGCCTCCTGCGGAAGATATCCGATACCGAACCGGGCTCTCTCATGCATCGGCAGAGAGGTGATTTCCGTGTCGTCAATGAAGACCTGCCCGCCGTTGCTGGCGATTATTCCGACAATCATGTAAAAGGATGTGGTCTTGCCGGCTCCGTTGGCGCCAAGCAGCCCGACGATCTGACCGGAGGACACCTCCAGCGTCACATCGCGCACCACCTCGCGGTTTTTGTAAACCTTCTTTAAATTTACTGCCCTGAGCCTAGCCATAACAACACCTTACACCAAAGAATTTTATAACATTCCCGTCCGCCGATAAAATTAGGGGCGGATAAAACCGCCCGCTTTGTGATCACTGCATGAAAGACAGCCTATTTTCCGGTGCCTGAATTCTTCTTCTGCTCCTTTTTCTGCTCCAGTTGCTCCGGTATCAGCACGGTATGCACCCGGCCGGCGCCCGGGGACGAGGTGGCGTTCATCTGGGACTTTCGCATGTCGTAGGTGATGCGGCTGCCCCGGATCTCGTTGTCATGCTTGCGCACGTAGGCGCCGCCCTCCACCAGAATGAACTTGTCCGTCAGATCGTAGCTGAGGGTTCTGCCCTCGGCATGAACCCTGGTGCCGTCGTCCAGCAGCTCCTCGTAAACCGCGGGTCTGCCGTCGGATCCGAGAGCCTGCAGCCGGCTGTGCTGATTTTTTGCCTTGTTCTCGCGGAAAACCTCCACCCGATCGGCGGTAATGCGGATGGTTCCCTGACTGATGACCACATTGCTGACGAACACGATATGCTCGTCGTTCATGTCCGCCTGCTGGCTGTCCGAATCGATGGTGATCCGCTCTTTGAGATCGGACTGCCTTGCCTCGACGCCGGCGACGCCCGCGCCCCACATCAGGGCGACGCTAGCTGCCGCCGTCAAAATCTTCCGGGTAGATAACCGCATTGCAATTCCTCTTCATACTGAAAATTCTGGTGTCCGGATTGCCGGCGAGTTCGCCGCAGCTGTTGCTGCTGCCGCCGGAGCCGGTGATCCGCACTCCCTTGTCGGCGCTGATGTCGTGGGTGTTGAGATCGAACTGAAGATACGGAGTCTCAAGCCTCCACTGCCCGCCGGAGCCGGATTCGGGCCTGGTTCCATCGGCCTTTCTGCTCTCCAGCACCACGTTGCCGCTTACCGACACGAATTCGCCGGAGTTGAAATGTCCCTGATCCGCAGTCAGCTCCCAGCCGCCGATTTTACTTCCGTCGTCCATGCGTCTGAAGATTCTGGGGTGGTCGTAGTACATGGTGTCGCTGACTCTGAAATATTCCATCCTTCCGGCCTTTACCGTCATGCTCAGCTTGCCGTTCTCGTCCAGAACCGACGTGGACAGACCGCTGCCGATGAAGGACGGCCGGTAGTCCCGCTCCGGGGAAACCCGCTCGGACACGTCGACGGACGCGATGTAGTACACCACCGCGGCCGTAAGAAACAGCGTGGTTATAACCGCCAGAAGATGCCTTTTTCTCACATTGATCTCTCTTTGCGATCCAGCATGCCGTGACACTGGAGAATAATGTCCGCAACCTCTCTGACCGCGCCGTTGCCTCCGATATTGACAGTCACCAGATCCGCCTCGCGCTTCGCCAGCGGATGGGCGTCGGCCACGGCCACGGATACCCCCACCAGCCGCATAAGGGGCAGATCAATCACGTCGTCCCCGATGTAGAGACATTCCCTTGGATCCACCGCGGCCTCCTCCGCGATGCGCTCGAAAGCCCGGACCTTGTCGCCCGCCCCCTGGCAGACAAACCTCGCCTTCAGGGACTTCATGCGCTTTTCAACCAGCGGCGAGGATCTGCCGGTAATGACTCCGAAATCCACCTTGCAGGCGCCCAGCGCCACGATGCCGCAACCGTCCTTGGCGTTGAATGACTTGATCTCGTCGCCCTGGGCCGTCAGATAGATTTTGCCGTCGGAAAGCACGCCGTCCACATCGGACAGCACCAGTCTGATTTTTGAAAAACGCTCGTAAAGTTCGGAACTGATGTCCTGCCAAAGAGTTCTCACCATAGTCTGATCCCCATGGTTTTCTGCGCTGACCGATGCCACTTGTTGCGATTCCTTTTTATGCCTTCTTTGCAATCTTTATTGTCTGTATCTTCTTGACGCCTATCTCGCTGATGCGAAACCGGACGGCAGAATCCGATCTTTTTCGCAAAACCTTCAGAAGACGCCCGCCACCAGCAGATCATGCATGTTGAAGGCGCCGACGAGACTGTTCTTCTCGTCCACCACCAGAAGTCCGTTGATACGGTAGGACTGCATGATTTCAAGAGACTTTGCGGCCAGCATGTCGGGAGGAACCGTGATGCATCCCTGACGGATAACCTCCACTATCGGCTGCTGGATGGAAAGATCCCGGTCCAGCACCCGGCGCAGATCGCCGTCGGTGAACAGCCCGTAGACGGTTTTGTCGTCGTTGACCACCGCCACCATGCCAAGTCCCTTGGATGTCATCTCGAACAGCGCCTTCTTGATGGAGGTGTTCTTGGTCACCACCGGCAGGCTGTCGCCGGTATGCATGATGACGCAGTTGCGCAGCAGAAGACGTCTGCCCAAAGCGCCGCCGGGATGGCTCATGGCGAAATCGTTGGCGGTGAAGCCCTTGGCCTCCAGCAGCGCGATGGCCAGGGCGTCGCCCATCACCAGACTGGTGGTGGTGCTTGAGGTGGGGGCGAGATTGAGGGGGCAGGCCTCCTGGGCCACATGAATGCACAGGTGGATGTCGCACTCGCTGGCCATGGTGGAGGACGGATTGCCGGTCATGCAGATCAGTGTTATGTCAAGACGCTTGAGCACCGGGATCAGCGTGAGTATTTCGGAGCTTTCCCCCGAATTTGAAATGGCTATGACCAGATCATCCTGGCCGATCATGCCCAGATCCCCATGGGCGGCCTCTCCGGGATGCACGAAGAAGGACGGCGTGCCGGTGGATGCCATGGTGGCGGCGATCTTGGATGCGATATGACCGCTTTTGCCCATGCCGGTGACGATAACCTTGCCCTTGACCTGCAAGATGGCCTCGCAGGCGGCGGCGAAGGAGCTGTCCCTGATGTAGGGCTCGATGGCGTGAAGCGCCTGTATCTCCTCGTGCAGCACCCGCACGCCGGTTTCGCTGAAATTGAACGGTTTGTCGCTGGCGGCCATAATTTTCCCCTGAACAGATCGGCAAAACGAAAGTTTCCGGCAAGCCGGAGCCCGAACTGAAGAACCGGAAGCATTGCCGTGCATCGACTGTTATTTTAACAGATTGCGCCGCCTCTTTCATGCGCAAGTGCCATCTGCCAGGCTCCCGGCGCGCCAGACAAAAAACATTCAAAATTCGTGATTTTTGTCACTGTTTGTGGCAGAATACGGAAAATCATTCTGCCGGCGGCGCGGCGGAATCCGAGGCCTGCCGGAACAGTCCGACCGGCCGAAGGCGCCCGGCGCCTATCCCTGAAACCACAAGAGGCTTCTCTTCAATGACAGATCCGCTTGACAGTCTGGTCAGAATCGAACATGTCACCTTCAGCCGCGGAACGCGCAAGATATACGACGACGTATCAATCTCGGTACCCCGGGGCAAAATCACGGCGGTCATGGGACCAAGCGGCACCGGAAAAACCACGCTTCTGAGAATCATCGGCGGCCAGCTCAAGCCGGAATCCGGCTCCGTGTTCTACGGAGATGCGGACGTGCCCCGTCTTTCCCGCGGCGCCCTGTTCGAGCTGCGCAAGAAAATGAGCATGCTTTTTCAAAGCGGCGCTCTGTTTACCGGCATGAGCGTGTTTGACAACGTGGCCTATCCTCTCAGGGAGCATACGAAGCTTCCGGAGGAGCTCATCAGAACCATGGTGATGATGAAGCTTGAAACCGTGGGGCTGAGAGGCGCGGCCAGCCTTATGCCCGCCGAGCTCTCCGGCGGCATGAGCCGACGGGCGGCCCTGGCCAGAGCGATCGCTCTGGATCCAGAACTTATCATGTACGACGAACCCCTGACCGGGCAGGACCCCATCACCATGGCGGTGCTGCTGAAGCTCATCAGGGAACTGAACAACTCCCTCGGTCTCACCTCCATCGTCGTCTCCCACGACGTGGCCGAGATCATGACCATAGCCGACTATGTCTACCTGGTGTCCGGCGGCAGGGTTCTTGCCAGCGGCACGCCGGAGGAACTGCAGAAGGCGCAGAACCCCGACGTGTACCAGTTCGTGCACGGACTGCCCGACGGCGCCGTGCCTTTTCATTATCCGGCAGGAAACTATCTGGAGGATCTCTGAGCGATGTCTGTGCTTGATCCTGTTACCGGACTCGGACGCCGGGGCATTCATTTCCTGTCCCTGCTGGGACGATCCCTTCTTATGCTGATGCACGCCCTGGTGGGCAGGCCGCAGTTCAGAAAACATTTTCCTCTTTTCGTTGAACAGCTGTACGTCGTCGGAGTCCAATCAGTGATGATCATCATCGTCTCCGGCATGTTCATCGGCATGGTGCTGGCCCTGCAGGGCTACAACGTGCTGGTTCAGTTCAAGGCAGAGGCGAGCCTGGGGCCGCTGGTGGCGCTGTCCATCCTCAGAGAGTTGGGACCGGTGGTGTCGGCGCTGCTTTTCGCCGGTCGCGCAGGTTCGGCGCTTACCGCCGAAATAGGTCTGATGAAGGCTACCGAGCAGCTGTCCAGCATGGAAATGATGGCGGTGGATCCCCTAAGACGCGTGATCTCTCCGCGGTTCTGGGCCGGTTTCGTGTCCCTGCCGCTTCTGACCTTCATGTTCTGCGTCATCGGCATTTACGGCGGAAAAATGGTCGGGGTGGACTGGCTGGGCATCGACGAGGGCACCTTCTGGACCGGCACCCAGGCGTCGGTGGATCTGTACGACGACATCGCCCAAAGCTTTGTCAAGAGCGTGATTTTCGCCCTGGTCACCTGCTGGGTGGCTCTGTTCAACGGATACAACTGCATGCCGACGTCCGCCGGCATCAGCCGCGCCACCACCCAGACGGTGGTGCATTCCTCGCTGATCGTGCTTGGTTTGGATTTTGTTCTGACCGCACTGATGTTTAACTGATATCGGGAAAAACTATGAAGGTTAATTGGCTTGAGTTCCTGGTGGGCTGCTTCATGATCGCAGGCATCACCGCCGCGGTTATTCTGGCGCTGAAGGTGGCTGGGCTCACTCTCAGCACCGGCTCCGCCGAATACTATACTGTATACGGCAACTTCTCCAACATCGGCTCGCTGAAGGTAAGATCGCCGGTGAAGCTGGGAGGCGTGGTCATCGGCAGCGTCAGCGACATCAGAATCGATCCCAAGACTCTTCAGCCGGTGGTGGCCATTCAGATCGACCGCCGCTACGGCGATCTGGGCGCGGACAGCACCTTCTCCGTGCTTACCTCGGGACTCCTGGGAGAGCAGTACCTGGGCGTCAAGCCGGACTTCGCCAGCATGGACGACGACGGAAACCCGACGTACCTCAAGGACGGCGACCGGACCAATTTCACCGAATCCGCCATCGTGCTTGAAGAGCTGCTGGGCAAGTTCCTCTACAGCATTTCATCGGACAAGTCCGACCAAAACGAAAACACCGGTTCCAACTAAGAAGGAGACAGCCAATGTTCAATAAAATCAGATCCGTGTTCGCAGGTTTGATCATGCTTGCCGCCGCCTGCGGCTCCGCCTGGGCCGCCGGAAGCGCATACGACGTCATCAACGATGTGTCCAAGCAGCTGTTTCCGAAGCTGTCGGCGATCAAAAGCGACGATCAGCAGGGCCTGAAGAACATTGTGGTTTCGGATCTCATGCCCTACGTCGACATCAAGTACGCCGCCTACAAGGTGATGGGAGCCAACATCCGCTCCACCAACGAGGATCAGCGCAAACGCTTCGTGGGCGCCTTTGAAACCTACATCGTCGACACCTATTCGGCGGCTCTGGGCAAGTATGATCAGCAGACCATAAAGGTGGATCCGAAAACTGTCGGCGATGCCAAAAGCACCGTGGTGAACGTGTCGGTGAACACCAAAACCGGCGAGGTGTACCGCGTCGCCTTCAAACTGAGACAGAACCAGAAAACCCAGGAATGGAAAGTCTACGACATGGTGGCCGAGGGCATCAGCCTTCTGTCCTCCAAGCAGGCAGAATTCAACGATCTGATCGCCAAAAACGGCATTGACAAGGTGTGCGAGATGCTCGAACAGCACAACCTTCCTTCGCCGGCGAAGAAATAACCTCGAAAGCCGGCATGATAAAGATACAGCAGACCCGACTGGACCACGAATGCGTGGCCCAGATCTGGAAAACCTCCAGAACCCAGTGGTTTTCGGAGCAGGAGGCGGATCTTTCCGCGGTGAAAAGCTGCGATTCCTCCGCCGTGGCGTTTCTTGTCAAATGGGCCCAGGCCTGCCAGAGGCGCAATCAGCGTCTTGCCTGTCTGAACGCCCCCGCCATGCTCAAATCTCTGGTTCGGATGTACGGCGTCGAAGCGCTGATGGAATTCAAGAACAATGGATAAGTTAAAAATAAAGGGAAGCGACAGGCCCTGGGAGGGCGACGTCGTGATTTCAGGAGCCAAGAACACCGCTCTTCCGCTGCTTTTCGCCACCATTCTCACCGACGAGCCGGTGAAACTGACCAACATTCCCAAGCTGATGGATGTCAGAACCACCCTCAGACTTCTGGAGCTGGCCGGCAAAAAATGCGAAATGATCGGCAACGAGGTGTACATCGAAGGCCGGGTCGGCAACTACATCGCCCCTTACGAACTGGTTAAAACCATGAGAGCCTCGATAATGAGTCTCGGCCCACTGACCGGAAAGCTGGGCATCGCCGAGGTTTCCCTGCCCGGCGGCTGCGCCATCGGCGCCCGTCCCTGCAACCTGCACATCAAGGGTCTTGAGGCGTTGGGCGCAGACATCCGGGTCGAATCCGGCTACATCAAGGCCAGGGTGCCATCCGGACGCCTGAAAGGCGGACGAATCAACATGGATCTGGTATCGGTCACCGGCACCGAGAATCTCGTTATGGCCGCCGCCCTGGCGGAAGGAACCACCGTCATCGACAACGCCGCCCGGGAGCCGGAGATCTGCGATCTGTGCAATTTCCTCAATTCCCTTGGTGCAAGGATCACAGGCGCTGGCACCAGCGCCATAACCGTGGAAGGCGTCGAGTCGCTTCGCGGAGGCGTCTACCGGGTGCAGCCGGACCGAATCGAAACCGGCACCTTTCTGGTGGGAGCGGCCATCTCCAAGGGACACATCAGATGTCTCAACACCGATCCGAAGCTGCTGGAGATAGTGCTGGACAAACTCACCGAGGCGGGAGCTCTCATCCGCACCACCGAGGACTCCATCGAGCTGGACATGCGGGGAAGAGAGCTGCGTCCGGTATCCGTAACCACAAAGCCGTATCCGGGATTTCCAACCGACATGCAGGCTCAGTTCACGCTTCTCAACGCAGTTGCCCAGGGCGACGGCGTGGTGGTGGAAACAATCTTCGAAAATCGCTTCATGCACGTGCCGGAGCTCAACCGCATGGGCGCCAACATCGAACTGCAGGGCAACACCGCCATCTGCCACGACGTGCCGTACCTGGTGGGAACCAGCGTCATGGCCACCGATCTGCGGGCCTCGGCCTCGCTGGTGCTGGCAGGCACCATCGCCAGAGGCGAAACCGTGGTGGACCGCATCTACCACATAGATCGCGGCTACGAGCACATCGAAGACAAGCTCAACGCCCTGGGCTGCTGCATCACCCGTATCGAATAGCCATGGAAAGTCTGAAGCCGTATCACACATTCGCTGTCGACGTCAGCGCCGACCGCATAGTCAGACTTGAAACGGAGAGGGACTGCGCCGGGTTTCTCAGACTGGACGGCCCCCGGGCGCTGCTGGGATCAGGCTCCGACGTGCTCTTTTCCTCCGACTTCCGGGGCACGGTGGGCCGCGTGATCCTGAAGGGTCTGGAAATCTCCTCGGACGACAGCTGGCACCGCATCAGAGTGTCAGCCGGCGAAATCTGGCACGACCTGGTGGAGCGTCTGACGGTTGAAGAGGGTATCGCGGGTCTGGAAAACCTTGCCCTGATCCCCGGCACCTGCGGCGCCGCTCCGGTACAGAACATAGGAGCCTACGGCTGCGAGTTCGCAGAGTTCTGCGAATATGTGGAGGCAGTGAACGCCCAGGGGGAGACGGTAAGGATCTCCCAAAACGAATGCGGCTTCGGCTATCGCAGCAGCAACTTCAAAACCAAATGGAAGGATCTGCTGGTGATCACCGCCATCGGACTGAAAATAAGCCGCGCCTGGCAGCCGAGACTCGACTACGGTCAGTTGAAGGAACTCAAAAACGAATCCGCTCCTGCCGCGGAGGACGTTATGCGGAGGGTGATGGAGATCCGCAGGTCGAAAATTCCGGATCCGTCCCAGCTGCCCAATGCGGGAAGCTTCTTCAAAAATCCTCTGGTAAGTCCGGGCGCGTACCACGCTCTGCGCTCCCGTTACAGCTCAATGCCGGCATATCCTCAGGCGGACGGCAAGTACAAGCTGTCGGCCGGGTGGCTCATCGACATGGCGGGCATGAAAGGCTACCGTCTCGGCGATGCCGGGGTGTATGAAAACCATGCACTGATCCTGGTTAACCACGGCGGAGCCAGACCAGAGGATCTGCTTCAGACCGCGCTTGACGTGATCGACGCAGTGGAAAGCAGATTCGGGATCAGACTGCAGCCCGAGGTGCGGATCTACGGCGAAACCGGAGAGATCGCGATCCGCTGACATGAGCTGATATGAAAAGACATCTTCATCCGCGCTGCAAGCGGCTGCTTGAACTCCTCAGCGATGGCTCCTTCCACACCGGAACGGAGCTGGGCGCCATCCTTGAAACCTCAAGAACCACCATCTCCAAATACGTCAGACAGATCCAGAATCTGGGACTTGACGTATACGTGGTGAAAGGCAAGGGCTATTCCCTTCCCAACACTGTGGAACTCCTGGACGAGAAGCGCATCAACGACGCCGTGGGCGGCGCACAGGCCAGCTGCTTCGACATTATCGACTCCACCAACAGCTACATGATGAGCTACCTGGACCGCTTCGTTCCAGGAAGCTGCGTTCTTGCCGAAGCGCAGACCATGGGCATCGGACGGGGAAACACCACCTGGATCTCGCCCTTCGGCTGCCAGGTCATAATCAGCATGTACTGGCAGATGAAGTCCTCCGTCATCGCCGGACTGAGTCTGGCCGTAGGCATCGCCACCGTCCGGGCCCTGAAAAAATTCAACGTGACCGAGGCCGGTCTGAAGTGGCCCAACGACATCTACGCCCGAAACCGCAAAATGGCGGGAATTCTGGTGGAATCCCGCTCCACCGTCTATGACAAATTCCATGTGGTGGCCGGAACCGGCCTGAATCTGGTGCCCGCGGCGAATCTCAAAAGCAACACCGTCAACGCCATAGCGCTGAACGAAATCACCGGCGGCGCGACGGTTTCCCGCAACGATCTGGTCATCGAGATCATACGGGAATATCGCCGCATGATGACCGAATTCGAAAGCAGAGGCTTTGCACCCCTGCAGGATGAATGGAACGCCATGGATCTGTATCGTGGCAGCCGGATCCGCCTCGTCAACAAGATAAGCGGCGAGACCATCGCCGAAGGCATCGAACGGGGAATAAACAGAACCGGCTGCATACTGATTGAAGGCAGCAACGGCCGGCTTCGGGATTTCAGCATCGGCGACGTGTCGCTGCAGCTGTGACGCGCCTTGGGGCGCGACGAATCGTCAGAGTTCGTAGTTTTCCGGTTTGAAGTTCTTCAGCGCGTTCTCAAGCTGATCCTCGAACATTTTCCTCTCGTCCTTCGCCATGGCATCCGAATGGATGGTCAGAACAGCAAGATCCTTGCGGATTTCAAACCGCCCTGAAACCTTGATTTTGTTCACGTACTGGCTTGAAACGCAGTCGGTGAAGGAATACCCCCTGTCGGTTTTGTTCAGCTTCACGCTGCCGCCGCAGAAATCCTTGATCCCCCTGGAGAAGTCCGCCGCGGATCTGGCCGCGAAAACGGCCCATGAATACAGCGAATTGTCCTTTTGCCGGATGAAGGTAGGGAAGACGTAAGCCTGAGCCGGAACCGGCGTGGCGAAGGACGGCAGAATGCCGTAGCCGCGGTTTCTGATCTCCGGAGCAAGAAACCCGACGCTGTCTCCGATGGCGTTGCAGTCCTGAGCGCAGAGTCCCATCTGAAAATTCCGGTCGTACAGACTCATCAGCTGGGCGTCCTTTTGGCTGATGGAGTCATCCCGCAGCACGAAATTGTAGAAAAATCCCGTCTGGTAAACCTCTCCCTTAACCTCGCGTCCGTCGATCCTGCAGTTGGAAAACTCCTCGTACTCGTAAATCTCGTCCTTTGGACCATCGGGGATCTTTGCATCCGGGCAGCCGAAGTGGCGCGCGACGTAATCTCTTATGATGACGTTGGGGGCAAGCGATTCAGGACCGTCTGAGGGGAGCACGGCGAAAACGGCGATGGCCTGGGCTCCGTTGGTCTTGCTGACAAACCGTCTGCCGTAGAAGGACATAGGATAGGAATCATAGAGAGCGACCCGATAGTTCGCATCCAGGCGGGAGTTGATGACGGCCTCGTCCAGGGAGTAGACATCTTCCTCGTCGGCTGCTGCGGCCGGCGAAACCTCCTCCAGATCGTAATCCTCCTCTCCGGCAAGGACCGGAGACGCAATCGCGGCCGCCACTGCGGCGGACAGCGCAAACCCTCGAACACCGTTAAGTCTCATGAAAATCTCCATATCAAGTTAGTGACGACACCGGAATACAAACCGAACTCTTTTCCATCGCAAAAGGCTTTTCCTTCATGAAAGGCCTATCTTCCGCAAAGGCTTTTATCGCAAAAGCCTTTGTTGTATTGTGACACAGTTCAAATCTTTACAGAACCCCATATTTTCAATATAATACCATCGCAATAAACACATGAATTATCAGAAATTACAGTGAGTATTGCATATGTTACGAATTGCTCAAGAAGCTCTAACCTTCGATGACGTTCTTCTGGTTCCGGCGCATTCCACAGTCCTGCCGAACACCGCCGATCTTCACACCAAGCTGACCCAGTCCATCACCCTCAACATTCCGATGATTTCCGCAGCCATGGACACGGTTACCGGTCCCGAGCTGGCCATCGCCCTGGCCCAGGAAGGCGGCATCGGCTTCATTCACAAGAACATGTCCATCGAGGAGCAGAGCGAGGCCGTCAAGCGCGTCAAGCGCTACGAAAGCGGCATGGTTACCAACCCGGTCACCATCTCCCCTACCGCGCCGGTTTCCGAGGTGCTGGCGCTCACCCGCCAGAACGGATTTGCCGGATATCCGGTGGTTGACTCCAACGGCGAGCTGGAGGGTCTCATCACCAGCCGCGACGTGAGATTCATCACCGATCCGACCACGCTTGTGTGCAACGCCATGACCCCGAAGGATCGCCTGGTGACCGCCACCAAGAACGCATCCCGCGAGGAAATTCAGGCTCTCATGCAGAAGCACAAGATCGAGAAGGTGCTGATTGTGGACGACAAGTTCAGACTCATCGGCATGAGCACCGTAAGAGATTTCGAAAAGGCGGAAAGAAAGCCTAACGCCTGCAAGGACGCCATGGGTCGTCTGAGAGTCGGCGGCGCGGTGGGCGCAGGTCCCGGCAACGAGAAGAGAATCGACGCGCTGGTGGAAGCCGGCGTCGACGTTCTCCTTATCGACTCCTCCCACGGCCACTCCCAGGGCGTGCTTGATCGCATCAAGGATGCTCGCCGTCTTTATCCTAACCTTCAGATCATCGGCGGCAACGTTGCCACCAGCGAAGGCGCCATCGCTCTGGCCGAAGCCGGCGTCAACGCCGTCAAGGTGGGCATCGGTCCGGGATCCATCTGCACGACCCGCATCGTGACCGGATGCGGCGTGCCTCAGATCACCGCCATCGACAACGCAGTCTCGGCCCTCAAGGGCTCCGGCATCACCGTCATCGCCGACGGCGGCATCCGCTATTCCGGCGACATCGCCAAGGCTCTGGTGGCAGGCGCCCACTGCGTGATGGTAGGTTCCCTCTTTGCAGGCACCGACGAGGCGCCGGGCGAAATCGAGCTGTTCCAGGGACGTTCCTTCAAGTCCTACCGCGGCATGGGATCCCTGGGAGCAATGTCCAAGGGCTCCGCCGACCGCTACTTCCAGTCCGACAACGCCGCCGACAAGCTGGTGCCAGAGGGCATCGAGGGTCGCGTTCCGTACAAGGGACCGCTGAAGAACATCATTCATCAGGAAATGGGAGGTCTCCGCTCCGCCATGGGCCTCACCGGCTGCGCCACCATCGATGAAATGCGCACCAAACCTCAGTTTGTCCGCATAACCGGCGCCGGCATCAAGGAGTCTCACGTTCACGACGTGACCATCACCAAGGAAGCTCCTAACTACCGCATGGGCTAACATTTTTCCTCAGGCAGATCCCGTATCGTAGGGATCTGCTTTTTTCTTTTCTGCACATGGACCTTTTATGTCACAGAACATTCATGCTCAACGGATCCTGATCCTAGATTTCGGATCCCAGGTCACCCAGCTCATAGCCCGCCGCATCCGTGAAATCGGAGTCTACTGCGAACTGTGGTCATGGGATGCGACAGACGAACAGATCAGACAGTTCAACCCTCAGGGCATAATTCTTTCCGGAGGACCCGAATCCGTAACGGCGCAGGGCTCGCCGAGAGCACCTGAGTACGTGTTCCAGGCCGGCGTGCCGGTTCTGGGCATATGCTACGGAATGCAGACCATGGCCCAGCAGCTGGGTGGAAAGGTTGCTTCGTCAGACAAGAAGGAATTCGGCTATGCAGCCGTAACGGTGGAGCATGACTGCCCGCTGTTCGACGGCCTCAGCGACGGCAGAACCGATGACGGCAGAGATCTGCTGGAGGTTTGGATGAGCCACGGCGACCGGGTCGACGCCGCGCCGCAAGACTTCATCACCGTGGCATCCACCGCCAGCTGCCCGAATGCGGCCTTCGCCAACCCTCAGAAGCGGTTCTACGGCGTCCAGTTCCACCCTGAGGTCACCCACACCAAGCGCGGATACGAGATCCTGGAAAACTTCGTCCGGAAGATCTGCCGTCTTGACACGGTCTGGACACCGGCCAACATCATAAACGATGCAGTGGAAAAGATTAAAGCCGCGGTAGGTAACGAGAAGGTGCTGCTGGGACTGTCCGGCGGCGTGGATTCCTCCGTAACGGCCATGCTGCTGCACAAGGCCATCGGCGACCGCCTTACCTGCGTTTTCGTGGACAACGGCCTGCTCAGGCTCAACGAAGGCAGACAGGTTATGGAGATGTTCGGCGACCGGTTCGGACTAAACATAGTATACGCCGATGCCGAAAACACCTTCCTGGATCGGCTCAAGGGGGAAAACGACCCCGAGGCCAAGCGCAAGATCATCGGCAAGGCCTTCATCGACGTGTTCGCCCAGGAAGCGAAGAAGCTCAGCGACGTGAAGTTCCTGGCTCAGGGAACCATCTATCCAGACGTCATCGAATCTGCTGCCGCCAAAACCGGCAAAGCCCATGTCATCAAATCTCACCACAATGTGGGCGGACTTCCGGAGGACCTGCACTTCAGTCTGGTGGAGCCGCTGAGGGAGCTGTTCAAGGACGAGGTGAGAAAAATCGGCGTCGAGCTTGGTCTGCCGAAGGAAATGCTGTACCGTCATCCGTTCCCTGGTCCGGGACTGGGAGTGCGAGTTCTGGGAGAGGTGAGGAAGGAATACTGCGATCTGCTCAGACAGGCCGATGCCATCTTCATCGAGGAGCTTCGCAAGGCCGACTGGTACGATCGGGTCAGCCAGGCCTTCGTGGTGTTCCTGCCGGTTAAATCCGTAGGCGTGACCGGAGACGGCAGACGCTATGACTACGTGGTGTCCCTGCGGGCGGTTCAGACCATCGACTTCATGACCGCAAAGTGGGCCGAGCTGCCGTATGATCTGCTGGGCAGGGTGTCCAACCGGATCATCAACGAAATAAGCGGCATCAGCCGCGTGGTCTACGATATTTCAGGAAAGCCCCCTGCAACAATTGAATGGGAATAACGGATCTTGACGCCGCTTCCACAATCCTCGCCCAATGGCGGGGATTTTTACGCCTCAGATGATCTGTCACAACAGCAGAGAATAATGCGATTGATTCCCTGCCCTCGGCGGCCATGTTCGGGACTTTCAACCTGAAGTAAAAGCACATGCTTGGCGTGTAGAAAAAGCCAACAGATGAAGAACTGTCGGCTTGGTGTCAATGTACAGACTTAGGAATTCGCTAAAGTCTTAAAGTTTTATACGCATCAACATTAGCGATTATTTTTCTAGCTCTGGAATATACTCATCGTTTATTAACCGATTCGCATAGGAACGTCCAACCTTTGGTAAAAGAGTTATTGCAAGACTGTCAAGTATTCCGAGATCGTCATACTTTTCAGCCTCAAAATCAATTCTATAGTAAAAATAACCTAAGAATTTATATGGTTCAATGACAGGATAGTCCTGACCTCCATAACACCAGAACAAATTAGCAAATTTGATCGCCGATTCAGGGGTTTTACACTCAGTAAAAGATAGTTTTTCCAGCTTTCAAATGTTTTTTCCCAGCCAAATTCAGATATTTGCTGTTTCACTTTATTCCTAGTTTCTTTACGCTGTTCCTTGGAACTAACACCATATGTACGATTGAACAGCCAATGAGTCTGTTCATCAATTTTGTCACTAATCATTTTTGAACAGATGAGAATAAAAAAACAACCAGGAAACAGACAGTATCGACATTGTTTACTTGTCAAAAAATTGTGACGTCACAAACCAAAAAAGGTTCAAAGCCACTATTAAGAATAATCTAGCTTTTCAATCACGCACTGATGCGCCTTTGTTTTAGGATCATAGTTAATACCCATAAGCAATACATCGTTCGAATAGTCTCCATCACGATATCTGCTGAAATACTCCTTCTCTTTAATCTGCCTCAGAGCCTCCTCTGCGCTATGGCCATATTTGAATTCTATGAGCAGAATAGGAAGGTTCATGTTTCTTTTCGGCGTATAAATAAGATCGGCGCTTCCTTTGCCGGACTGCAGTTCACGAAAGCATTCGTATTCACGCTCGGTACGCCACATGAGACCTGATATAAGGCAAAATACCATTGATTCCTCGCGGTTATACGTAAGCAGCGATATATTAGGCGAGTTATGGATCTCCGTGATTATTTCCGCCGCCATGTTTCCATCAAGAGCTGTTATAGCGTCAAACAGAGATACTGAACGCTTTATTATAGTCATGGAATTAAACCAAGGCTGCGCCTTCACAAGCGAAGAAAGAGCAGTTTTAATTTCTTTGTTGGGAACAAATGCCAGGCGATCGTCTCCACCGTCATCCACGCATCCAAGATAGCCTAGACATACCAGCAGCGAGAATATATCATCTTTGTTTTCGATCGATACCATATCATTCTGAAAAGTGGCGCAACTGAATTGAATGGTACTGCCTTCAACAAGATGGAGTATATCATCTTTAATCCCATCAAAATTCATGTTAATCAGATGTACAAATTCCTCATTGGACGACGTTCCGCTCCAGTAACTTTTGCATTTGCCATCATTGACAGCTGAAACTACTGAATTGGGATTATAAATATCGATACCATTTAATTTATAGCCTTCATACCATTCCTTTAATTCCTGATGGCTAATATTGCACGATGGACTTCTTAAAATTTCTGCAATATTCTCTTCCGTGAAACCAAAATATTTTTCATACGGTTCAGGAGAAAGCATGTTGTACTCTTTAAAGTCATTTAATGCCGACTGAGAGTTGTATTTTTTGATAGGAAGTATACCGGTGAGATAGGCAAGCGCAAAGCAAGCTTTGCCGCCATCAGACTTAAACAGATTCTTTAGTAGTTTGATAAATTTTTTCTGCAAAATCTCATCATCACGGTATTCGCGATATACCAAATCCCATTCATCCATAATAAAAATGAATTTGGTATTCAAATCCTCGGCAACTGCCAGCAAGGTTTCCAGAAGTCCCGTATTTTTAATCTGATGCTTCTCGATACACTCTGAAAAATCATTGCTTGATCTTAATTCTTTAATTATCGAATATTCGAAATAATCAACCAGGTCATCGACGCCTTCCACTTTCTGTTTCTGATTGGAATAACCATCAAACAATCCGTCTATGGTGTTCATGTCAATGTAAATGACATCGTATTTATTAAGATGCTCGGTATAGCCTTCCTTATTAGCGATATGCAGACCGTCAAATAATTTTTTGCCGGCATACCCTTTGGAATAATAAGCTAATAGCATATGGGCCGTTACGGTTTTGCCGAATCTGCGAGGACGGGTCACTGCAAAAAAACGCTTATCAGCATTGATTTTTGCAGACATTTTTTCTATAAAATCCGTTTTATCGACGAATATATCTTTATCCTTGAAATTAACCAGTATTTCAAAACTGTTTTCTTTGGTCGGATTCAGAATACTTCCCATGAGTTTACTCCCCGAGTTCAACATCATCGACCGTCATTTTACCACAACATCGGTCTTTATCCGCAACACGACGCAGAGCCTCCCATGAACAATATCCATACTGTTTACTTCTTAGTCACTCAGCCAACATCAATATACAATTCAATCATTATCTAGCATTTAATTTTTGAATAAACAGCCACAGGCAACGTTATCTTTTGTTCATCATTCGTTTAAACATTTCTTTATTAACGCGATTGTTCTGCGTCATTCCGCCTCTGCATCTCTCCTTCTGATGATCCTTGTAGCAGTCTCCCTACACAATCGCCAGCTTATTGAATCCAAGCGAATATTCAGTGCCTCAAAGATTCGGCGATGCATCTCTTGCAATTCACGCCGCCTGAATGAATACAGAACTTTCCGGATTGAATTGTAAACCGGCCACATGGGTGATATCGAGTGTCCAGGTGTCTTGCGCCAGAACATTCAATACCTTGTTCGACACCGATTCCATCAGGACATCAATGTCTTGCGGATTTCCGAAGCACTTCCCGTCAACAACCCAGAGAGACGCGCATATCATCCTAAGACTCCGAAACTGTCAGCCCTTTTCGTTCACAAAGTCCAGACGCGCCTTGCAGAATGCAAACCGGCGCCGCAACCTGACGGCAATTTGTTTTAGCAGCCATGTTTATCAGTGCTATAATCATACCGGTTTCATATCAGCCACCGGCGCGGATAAGCCACGCTCGCACCGGTGGATCCTTTACAACAAAAGAACAAATCGGAGATTTTCTATGTCACTTAGCCTTGTTGGCGATATCGGCGGCACCAATGCGCGTTTTGCGCTGGCGGATCTGGACACCGGCGAAATTTCACAGATCAAGATTTATTCCGGCCTTGATTTTCCGACCCTTGAGGAATGCGCGAAGAAGTTCCTTTCCGACGTGAACACCCAGGTCAAGCATGCCTGCATCGCCATAGCCTGCCCTGTAACCGGCGACTTTGTTCAGATGACCAATCACACCTGGAAGTTTTCCACCAAGGAAATGAAGGAAAGCATGGGTCTGGACACACTTGAAATCATCAACGATTTCACCGCGGTCTCCATGGCCATTCCCGCTCTCAAGGCTGACGACATGATCAAGATCGGCGGCGACGAGCCTGTAAGCGGCAAGCCGATCGCCATTTACGGCGCCGGCACCGGTCTGGGCGTTGCCCATCTGGTATGCCATCAGGGCGTCTGGCTGCCTCTTCCGGGCGAAGGCGGACATGTGGATTTCGCTCCTCACACCGAGCAGGAGGACAAGGTGCTGTTCCAGCTGAGGAAGATGTTCAACCATGTATCCTTCGAAAGAGTTCTTTCAGGCCCCGGGCTGGTGAACATCTACAACGCCATCGTGAGATCCGAGGACAGGGAGCCTGAGAACTATATGCCTAAGGACATCACCGCCAAGGCCCTCAACAAGACCGACGAAGACTGCATCAGGACCTTCAGCATGTTCTGCGACCTGATGGGAAGATTCGGCGGCAATCTGGCTCTGAGCATGGGGACCTTTGGCGGCGTGTACATCGCAGGCGGCATTGTTCCGCGCTTCGTTGACGCCTTCCGTCAGTCCGGCTTCCGCAAGGCATTTGAGGAAAAAGGCAGATTCGACAAGTATCTTTCAAAGATCCCGGTATATGTGGTCACCCACGACGCGGTGGGTCTTCTCGGCAGCGGAGCGTATCTGAGACAGTCTCTGGGCTACAAGCTCTAAGAAGTCTCAGGTATCCTGCTTAAAAGGCCGCTTCATAAAAAGCAAAGGCACCGGATATTCGATCTGGTGCCTTTTCTGTCAGAGAGAAGTTTGTTCAAAACAATGAGCCGGTTCAAAACGGGGAGAAATCTTCTCTGAAACCCGCCTGAAGACTTCCCGGTTCGTGGCCTGGAACCGTTTCGGTCCGCGCGCAGGCAGGAATGTCGCTCAGGTTTCAAAAACCTGAAGAGATCTGCAAACAAGGATCTGCTAAGACCTGCTGCTGTACCCTCTATCCCCGGCGGCGAATCCTTTATCCGCCTGACAATCAGTCGTTTTTCAGTCGTTTTCCGGATCGATTTCTTCCGTGAATTCCTTGGCCTCGATGGTTACGCACTCGCCGCCTCCGTTAGGAAAAACGGCTATTTCGATGCTGACCTCGTCCAGCTTCGGAACCCAGTTGGCCAGCCACTTGACCAGGGAAAGTTCCTTGGCCTCGCAGTTGTTGAGATTGTTTTCCCGTGCGAACTCGTCGGCAAAATCGGGGTGCGGCCACACCGGAATGGTAATCGACTGGGATTCCTCGTCTTCGGTGAAAATAATATCCTTGGTTACGGCGTTTCTGACCACCCAGAACTGGAGTTCCTGCTTGACTCTTTTGACAAAGAAGTCGTAACGCTCCTCGGCGCTCGCATAGAGGTACTTTTTAAAATCCTGTCGTGTCAAAGGTAATGGCATAAATCTTCTCTCTCTTCACGGGGACGCATGCGCCGATTCCTGCTAAAGTCGAAATCCCGGCGCCGGACGGCTGAAGGCTGCCGCTTCTTTTTTTAGAGTTCTGTCGCGTCCGTTCTTGATGTTATGGAACGCATTTTAGCCCCGCGCCTGCTCTGTCGCAACACCAATAAAATCCAAAATCCGTCTGATTAGTATATTACGATTTACAAATCAAGATTTCGGCATTAAATCACACTTTGCGCTTTTATCGTCCTCCTGCTTCAAGGACCGGCTTCAGAAACTGTCCGGTATGGGACAATTTGCTGCTGGCGATTTTCTCCGGAGTTCCGCAGGCGATGATTTTTCCGCCGCCGTCGCCGCCTTCGGGGCCGAGATCTACTATCCAGTCGGCGGTTTTGATGACATCCATGTTGTGCTCGATGACCACGATGGTATTGCCCCGATCTCTGAGCTTGAACAGCACCTTCAGCAGCATGTCCACGTCCTTGAAATGAAGTCCGGTGGTTGGTTCGTCAAGAATGTAGAGAGTCCTGCTGGTGTCCCGTTTGGCCAGTTCCTTGGCCAGTTTTATTCTCTGAGCCTCGCCTCCGGAGAGCATGGTGGCCGACTGGCCGATGGTGATGTAGCCCAGGCCCACCTCGCAGAGCATTTTCAGCTTCGGCTCCACCGTAGGAATGGCTTTGAAGAACTCGTAGGCCTCCTCCACCGACATGTTCAGAACCTCGGAAATGTTCTTTCCCTTGTATTTGATATCCAGTGTCTCCCGGTTGTATCTGGCGCCGCCGCAGACGTCGCATGGAACGTAAACATCCGGAAGGAAATTCATCTCCACCTTGATGAGGCCGTCTCCGGAGCAGGCCTCGCAGCGTCCGCCTCTCACGTTGAAGGAGAACCTGCTTGCGCTGTAGCCCCGGGCACGGGCCTCCGGGGTCGCCTCGAACAGCTCCCGGATGGGAGTGAAGGCGCCTACGTAGGTGGCGGGGTTTGACCGGGGAGTCCTGCCGATAGGATCCTGATCAATGGCAATCACCTTGTCCAGGAATTCAAAACCGCTGCAGGCAGCATACTTCTTGGGCTCGGAATAACCTCCAAGATTGAGTTCCATTCTGGCGACAGGGTACAGAGTTTCGTTGATCAGCGTCGATTTGCCGGATCCGGAAACTCCGGTGATGCAGGTGAACAGACCCAGAGGGATCTCAAGATCCACCTGCTTGAGATTGTTGCCGGAGGCGCCGGATATTCTCAGCCAGCGATCCGGGATCGGAGGCTTTCTTGGCGGAATTCCGATAACCCTCCGGCCGGCAAGATAGTCTCCGGTAACCGATTCCGGGTTGTTCATGATTTCCTGAGGCGTGCCGGAAGCAACGATCCTGCCGCCGTGAACGCCGGCGCCTGGTCCCACGTCGATGATGTAGTCCGAGGCCTTCATGGTTTCCTCGTCATGCTCCACCACAATGACGGTATTGCCCAGATCCCGGAGATTGCGCATGGTCTCGATGAGCCGGCCGTTGTCCCGCTGATGAAGCCCGATGCTGGGCTCGTCCAGCACGTACATAACTCCCACCAGCCCCGCTCCGATCTGGCTGGCCAGTCTGATGCGCTGGGCCTCGCCGCCAGACAGAGTCTCCGCGGTTCTCGCCAGAGTCAGGTAGCCCAGCCCCACCTTCACCAGAAACGACAGCCGGTCCCGGATCTCCTTGAGCACCTTCTCGGCGATCTTCTGTCTTCTGTCGTCAAAGGACAGTTTCTGAAAAAATTCCTGAGCCTCCGTTATCGGCATGGAAATGATGTCCTTCATGCCGTATCCCTTAACAAAAACGTTTCTGGCCTGCTCGTTGAGTCTGCTGCCGCCGCAGGACGGACAGGTCATGGATTTGAAATAGACCGACAAATCGACAAAGGACCAGCGGCGACCGTTTTCCTGTCGTCTCACAAGGTTGCCGATAACGCCCTCAAAAGGCTTTTTTACAGTCTTCACCTGGCCGTTTTCGGAATAGATGGTGATATTGATGGCCGTGTCTCCGGTGCCGTCCAGCAGAAGACTCTGCTGGTGCGCGGTCAGTTCCCTGAACGGAACATCCAGAGAAAAATGATAATGTTCCGCCACGCTTTTGAGGATCTGAAAATAATAAAAATTCGACTCGCCCCAGCCTCTGATGGCGCCGCCGGCCACGCTGAGTTCCGGATCCGGAATCAGTCTGCTCCGATCCACCTGCTCGAACACTCCCAGTCCGCCGCACTGGGGACAGGCGCCCACAGGATTGTTGAAGGAAAACAGTCTCGGCTCCAGCTCGTTGAGAGAATAACCGCAAACCGGACAGGCGAAGCGGTCGGAGAAGGTCATCATCTTCTGCCCCTCCTGCGGCTCCATATAATCCACATAGGCGATGCCCCCCGACTTCTTCAGGGCGGTCTCGAAGGATTCGGCTATCCGCTGCTTCGCATCAGCTCTCACCTTGAAGCGGTCGACGATTACCTCGATGGTATGCTTCTTCTTCAGCTGCAGTTCCGGAGGATCGGACAGATCGCAGATCTCGCCGTCGATTCTGGCTCTGACAAAGCCTTCTCCTGCAAGAGTCGACAGCAGCTGCCTGTATTCGCCCTTGCGATCGCTGACCACAGGCGAAAGGATCATCAGCTTGGTGCCCTCGGGGATGGTCATTACCTGATCCACCATCTGCGACACGGTCTGGGCGTTGAGGGATATGCCGTGGCGCGGGCATCTTGCCTCGCCGGTTCTTGCAAACAGCAGACGCAGATAATCGTAAATTTCGGTTATGGTTCCAACCGTGGAGCGGGGATTGTGGGACGACGTCTTCTGCTCGATGGATATGGCAGGAGAAAGTCCTTCGATATGATCGACGTCGGGCTTTTCCATCAGAGAAAGAAACTGTCTTGCGTATGGAGAAAGAGACTCCACGTAGCGGCGCTGGCCCTCGGCGTACAGGGTGTCAAAGGCGAGAGATGATTTGCCGGATCCGGACAGACCGGTTATCACCACCAGTTTGTTCCTTGGAATGTCAATGCTGATGTTTTTGAGGTTATGGGTTCTTGCGCCCCGGATTTCTATGTTTTCCATGTTTCACCGCCGAAAGAAGCTACGGTTCAATTATACTATTTTTTGAGCGTTCCAAAGGGCGCGCGGGGATTTCGCCTCGCGCCCCGCAATATTGCGAAGGCCGCTTCAAAATTGTTACTATTCACACCCCATGGATGGGTGTCAAATGCAACGTCCCCACCCATGACGGCAGCGTGACAGGAGCGGAAAACTGAGCCGTAGCATCCGCCCCTCCTACCCTGCTGAAGGAGGTGACGAAGAGTAACGAT
>JAFURY010000140.1 GCA_017480795.1 Succinivibrionaceae bacterium | reverse complement strand
TATGCATCGAAAAAATTTTTTCTGACGAAAAAATTTTTTCGATGACCCCGATCCCCAAATTTTATGTTCCTCTTTCGACCTAGAGGTTAAAATTTGTGCAATTTAGCATTTTTGAATTTTCCGTTTTTACACCGGGCTCATGAATCTGCTAAAATAGCAGGATATAAAACCAACTGCATACACCGGATCCGAAATCATGCGTCATCACTACCATTACGGACACTCCGACCCTCTTATCGCCCTCTTTATCGTGGTGCTGGTGGTGGGCGGTCTCTGCGCCTATCTCATATGGACCAACGACCGTTCCAACCCTTTGGGAAGGTTTCTCAACGGATTTCGGGGATATTTCGTCAAAAACGAGTATGTCGAGTTCGTCTTTACGACTTTGGGCTTTGTGCTGAAGAACTCCTCCACCTCTCCCGCCTTCGCCGTGATATACGCCGACAGCGCCATGGACGAGCTGGAGCTGCCGCAGAGCAAGCACAAACTGGCCTACCAGTGTCTGCGTCAGGGCAACGCCATGAATTTCGCCAGGCTCAGAAGCGTCATTGCCGGTCATCGTCAGCAGTGGGAGAATTTCGAGAAGCGCTATCAGGCCTTTTCCATCATTACAGGAGCGCTGGCCTTTGACGAGATCGTAACTCCCGCCGAGGAGCAACTGTTCAGGGATCTTGCTCTTGCCATGGAATACGACGATCAGGACACCGGCAATCTCTGGACATCCTTCCTGCGGACCGGTTTCTTTGACTATGACAGCCATACCGGCAATTTCGTGGCTCCGGTGGGATCCTCGCGACTTTTTCATCAGGCCGGGGGCAGAGGAGACAACCGGATGAACAAGGATTTTGACACCGGGCCCAGAGCAGAAGGAGCAGGAAGTTCAGGAGGAACCGGAGACGTATTCGGAAGTTACGACCAGGACGCCGGTTTTCAGGCCCGCGACAATTCTTATGCCGGTGCATCGGGCGATGGCCAGAAGCAGACGGCAGGCGGAGCATATGGCGACGCCGGCGGAAGAAAGCAGGGTGAGGGCAGGAACGAGAAAAAGAAGGAAGGCTTCTTCAAAAGTTTCTTCAAGCCATCCGGCGATCCGGAACTGGATCGCGCCTATATGCTGCTGCATACGGATGCCGATGCGTCAGACAGCGAGGTCAAGCGCTGCTACCGGAAAATGATGAGCCGCTACCATCCGGATCGGGCCGCCGCTCAGGGGCTTGATCCCGAGAAATTGAAAGAGTACACCGAGATCTCTCAGCAGATCCAGATCGCCTGGGACATGATCCGGGAAAAACGCGGCATTCGCTGATCCGACGGGGTCAGAAGTCGCCAGCGCCAGGTTGCCCGGGCTCATCATTGCCCGGCAGGCTCCACCGCCTCGGGCAGACCGATGCTTTCGAAGGTCACCGCCGTAATGCCGCCGTTTTTCCTGATACCGGCGATGCGGCCGCTGTACAGGTACGGGTAGTATTTCATGTCCTGGTGGCCTGACGGTGCGAAATACAATGTCCTCGTCTCTTTTTTTCCGGTCTGCTTTTCTCTGAGGGCGGACGACAGAATCGCGCCGACGAGAGCGTGCTCGGTGGAATGGAAGCCGCTGCGCCACAGATGGGTTTTCATCCCGAATTTCCATTCACCGTACTGGTGATCGGTGAGATCCTCCAGCAGAACCCGGAAGGTGTCGGGGACAAAGAAGTGATCCGTCAGAGCCAGAGTTAGCGCGCTCTGATCAAGCTCGGCCCACACCCACCATGCGGCATCTGAGCCACCCGAATCCTGATACCATCCTTTGCCGTCCGGCTTCAGCGCCAGGGATAGAGTTTCCTGCATGCCCCGACGTGCGGCTTCGGCCGTTCTGCCGTCTTTGAGCATAAGGCCGGCCAGATACTCCATCCACCAGGCTTTGACCCGATGCCCGAAATCAAGATGCTTGCCGGCTTTCAGATCCCGGCAGGAGTCGTCCTGAAGGCAGCCCAGGAAAGAGCCCGATTTCTGGTCGAAAAAGTTTTCGTTCATGGCCGAGATCATTTTTCTCACGTCCTCGGCCCAGCCCTTCTGAATTTCCTCTGGCATAAGCCGCAGCGCCAGCAGCAGGTAGGCGTTGATCTGATCCAGCTGGGCCACCAGCTCAAGCTGAGTGGTTTTTTCATGCCGGCTGTCCTTGAGCACCCACTTCATGAGGCCTGCTTTCCGGTCGTAGTAGTTGTCGAAAATGTAGTTTCGGGATTCCGCAAGAATTCTGATGGTGTCGGGATTGCCTGTGAGATAGGCGTTCATGGCAAGCCCCACCAGAGCGTAGGCCAGATCCTGGGAGGTTCGCTCAAGGCGATCGCCGGTGATCGGACCGTCGGCTGAAAACCGGCTGTAGAATCCGCCCTCGGGATCCCGGGCTCGATCCTTGAGAAACGTCACCCCGAGATTGTGGTATTTCAGAAGTTCTGGATCGCCGGTGAGATTGAACAGAGCGCCGTAGGCGTAGGTCTGGCGGGAGATCATGCGGGTATAGTCGTAGTTCAGCAGATCCGGCATCCGGGAAAAGATCTTTTTCGCCTCCTCGTCGGCGCAGAGTCCGTTGCTCCTCAGACTGCCGTCGTTGCAGCGCCAGGTGGGGAACTGTCCTGGATTTCTGCCGAGAGCATCCGGGTGAACCCAGTATTTCCTCAGATCATCCGCCTGCCGGCGCCACATGGCATCATCCGGAAGGTGGTCGTTTCCTGCGAGATCCGCAGCAACGGCAAGGTTCAAGGCAAGGGGCGTGAGCGCGGTGAAGAGGAGCTTTTTCATGTTGGCGCCTGAGGGGGGAGACTGACTTCGTATTATCATATCACGGAAGCGATGCAGAGGATAACTCGTTGATTCAAAACATCCGCAAAGAGGCGCATGATGCAGAAATCGCCAAGCTAAAGGCCAGCGGAAAGTCCGGGAGAGCATGAACGCGCCTGGTGAAAGTTTGCGGAAGCGCAGGAAGTAACTCGGAAGGCGCATGCGCGGAGGGAAACCCGGAAGAGTTTGAAATGGACAGAAAGAGGTTGGCGCAGATGCGACAAGCGCAGGACAATATACCTTGGTTTTTAAGTAGGTGGCTCTAAAAAAGGCGCTAAGCACTGTGCCGACAAGGCAACTGTTTGCGTCGAGTCACCCCAAAAAATCCGACATTCTGCCGCTTCAACTGCGATAGTTTAGGTATTTTCACTGCCTGCTGTGTTTTCTGTTATTTCCGGCGAGCAGGACAATTCCTGCAACTTCTTTCGCAGAATATCCTTATCCGGAAGTTGCAGCTGGTACTGCGCCACCATCATAGGCGAGAGAGTCCGGCTTATGGCGTACTCGACTACCTCGTCGTTTTTGGATGCGCATAGCAACAGACCCACGCTGGGATTCTCATCCGCCTTTTTTATCTGCCGATCCAGTCCCTCAAGATAAAAATCCATTTTGGAAACATATTCCGGTTTGAATTTTCCGACTTCAGTTCTATTGCAACAAGACAGTGCAGGCTGCGGTGGAAGAACAGCAGGCCGATACGATAGTCTTCGCCACCTACCTGAATCGGGTATTCTTCGCCGACAAAGGTGAAATCCCTGCCCAATTCGAGCATAAAGTGGCGCATTCCCTTGACAAGAGCTCTGCGGAAGTCGTTCTCGTGAAACGTATCCGGAAGGTCTAGAAATTCCACCACATACTGATCGAGGAACGGATTCTGTTGAGATTGCAACGGCTCTGGCAGAAGTTTGCTTTTGGAAAGCATGTACCTTTCATAATAACCGCTGTCCATCTGTCGCTCAAGCTGTCGTTTGCCGTATTAAACTGAACAAATTATACTTTAAGTAATCGGCATAATTTGGGTATGAATGGTTGTTATATGCATTTCTGAAAGCATGTAAAGCGTTATTTTGGAATTTTTTATTAGGGTATCCTGTTATTTGTCACAGTATAAGATAGCCTTTTTATGCAAACTTAATGATCTCGTTTTTGTTTAAAAATCAACCAATTTTCCCATCATCAAATTCGCTGATCCAAAAAATCGTTACATTAGCAGATCTATTGTTACGCAAGTT
>JAFURY010000028.1 GCA_017480795.1 Succinivibrionaceae bacterium | reverse complement strand
CAAATTATTTTTCAAATTTGATCCTTGTATCACATTTTTTGGGTATTTTAGGGTAGTAGACAGGGTTGTTGCGTGTGAGGTGTATTGGCTGGTGCTATGCCCATCCGGGGAGGCTGTCCCCGGGGGTGTGAATAGTAACGCTGGCTTCCCTGCTGGCTACGGAGAATATCTCCATTTTTGCTACGGGAAGCTGTTCCACGTTGCTTTCGGGAGAACTGGCCACCCTTCTTACCGGCAGAACGGTGGAGTTTGAGATTCTTCCCTTTTCGTTCTATGAAGTCATGCTGTACTTCAAACTAAACGGCAAGGAGTGGGATGAGGAGACCATGTTCTGGAATTACCTAAAATATGGCGGTTTTCCCCTGCGTTTTGATTACAAGGATGAAACGGCGATTCTCCGATACGTTTCAGGACTCTATCAAAGCATCATCAGCCGGGACATTATCGGCAAAAGCGTAGGTTACGATAAAAGTCGTTTCAGAGACATCGCGCTGTACATTCTTGCCAACGCCGGCAAGGAACTGTCGGTGGACAACGTTGTCGCCTCATACAGCAAAAGCGGAGGCAGACAGGTTTCTCCTAGGACCGTCTACAACTACCTGGATCGCATGAAGAAAGCCTTTCTCATCCATGGCGTGGGGAGCTACAACCTGTCGGGCAAGGCCGCTTTGAGAAGCCGTGAAAAACAGTATGCGGTGGATACAGGCTTCAGAACCGTCAGCACCAACACCGTGAATATCGAGACGTCCTTTTTTCTTGAGAATATTGTCTACAACGAACTGCTGACCCGGGGATTTTCGGTATTTACCGGTCGAACCTATCGCGGCGAAATTGACTTCGTGGCGGTAAAAAACGGCAAAAAATGCTTTATTCAGGTGGCGTATGTGCTGGCAAACGAGGAAACGCTGGAGCGCGAGTTCGGAGCGTACCGCAAGATCGCAGATGCCTCTCCGAAATACGTGCTTTCCCTGGACAAGCCAGATCTCAGCCGCAACGGCGTGGCGCACCTTAATCTGCTTGATTTTCTTCTGCGCAGAAAAGATCTTTATCTGACCTGAGATTGCGTTCGGGCGCGAACGCCGCGCCTGCCGTCATGGTCCGACACGAGGATCATGCATCCTCATGCGCCGCAGGCTGCCTTAAAGTCCGGTTTCTTTTCCGGACCTTGCTCCTTTTCACGTCTGCGCTAGTTGCCGCAGAAGCGGCTCTTTGATCTGTCGACGCAGATGGCGGCAGCGCTCATGGCCGGGATCGAAATGCTGGCCTGGCCGTTCTTCACCTTGATTTTCTGCCCTCCACAGCGGTTCTTCTGCTGGAGGATCTCGCAGTAGGTGCCGTCCTTCATATGGGTTTTGAAGGTTCTGGTCACCGGCGTTTTCCCGGCGTTGAGGGCATAGAAGCCCTTGCTGCCGCGGCTGAACCAGATCACCTTGCCGTCGCTGCCCCGATCGGTGACGGCGGCTCCCCGGGTGGCCCGGGCAAAGCCCACGCTGTTGAGAATGAGAGGATTGCGATGCTCGCAGTTCCAGCCCTTGCCGCAGGGCTGAACCTTCATGGGAGCCGGATCATCGTGATCTTTGAACTCGTAGCCGGAATACACCTGCCTGATCCTGCCGTAAGGGAAGGCCAGCATGAAGGACTGGGCCAGGTAGTATTTGGCGCCGTAGGTGTAGTTCAGATAGGAGGAGCCGGCCGAGCCGCGCTCGTTGTCGTGGTTGGTGACAAAGACCTCGGCCTGGCCGCTTGGCAGCGGGAAGCTTCCCTTCTGGTCGTATTTCAGCAGTCTCTCGGGATTGTCGATGTCGCTCATGATCTTGCGGCTGTAGTTGAATTCGGTGACCAGGGCGTCGGGGTAGAGGGTGTACATGGAGGCCGAGGTGGCGTCATGCTTGCCCACAATGACCTCGGAGTACACCGGCGGGTTGCCGGATTTGGCCAGAATGGCGGACAGTCCCTCCGGAGCCATATGCTTGGCCGCATCGATGCGAAAGCCGTAAACGCCGAACTTCATCAGGGTTTTCAGATAATCCGCGATTTTGGTCTGGGTTTCCGGCCGGTCGGTGTTAAGATCCGGCAGCGCCAGCAGCATGCAGTTTCTTACGGTTTCCAGCTTGGTGTAGACAATGCCGTCCCGGCAGCGCTCGTGATGGAAGTCGTCATAGCCCATATCCGGATAGGTGAACCGGTACTGGTCGAATTCCGCTCCGGACAGTCCCTTGCAGCCGTTCTGACAGTTGGAGGCGCGGTGGTTGATCACCGCATCGGCGAAGATCTTCACCCCCGCCTTGCTGCAGGTCTTGATCATGTTTTTGAGCTCGGCCTCGTTGCCGGTCTGAGTGGTGAAATTGGTGAAGCTTACCGGCTGATACACGGACCACCAGGTGTCCGTGCGGGCGATGTGCTCGGAAGGAGGGGAGATCTGAACCGCCTCATAGCCGGCTGGTCCGAGAACCTCCCTGCATTCCCGGGCGATGCTGTTGTAGGTCCACTGGAAGGGATGGACGATGATCATTTCATCGGGAAGCTTGCCGGCATGAGAGCTGGCGGACAATGCTGCCAGCGCGGCGGCGATGCATGCGGTTTTTTTCATGAAGGACCTCGATAACGCTTGATTGAGACTGGTTGATCTTCAGCATAGATCGAAGAGCGTTTTTTTTGAACAGAATGAGTCCGAGAATTTGAAGTGGCGATGAAATTGCCTTCCGGCGATCATGAAACCATGTCCCCGACCGGAAACCGGTGCGGGGTCCGAAAGGGAACACGCGGGCGCAGGCGGCCGGGAAAAGGGCGATGCACAGATCAGCGGGCAAAAAACAGCCTCCCAAAGGGAGGCCGCGGCTGAAAAAACGTTTGGCGAATGCAGATCCTACTGGGCCCGGCTCTTCAGATAGGCTAGCACCTCGGACTTTGCGATTTCCTTTTTCTCGCCGGTGAGGCGGTCCTTCAGCTCCACCACGCCGGCCTCCAGATTTTTGCCTCCCACGATAAGCATTTCCGGAACGCCGATGAGCTCGGCGTCGGCGAACATGACTCCCGGACGCTCGGCGCGATCGTCAAACAGGACGTCGTAGCCGGCCTCCTGAAGCTGCCGGTACAGATCCTCGCAGTAGGACTTCACCTCAGGAGACTTGTGCATGTTCATCGGGATCAGAGCCAGATCGAACGGAGCGATCTGCTTAGGCAGGGCGATGCCGTGCTCGTCGTGATGCTGCTCGATGGCGGCGGCCACCACGCGGGTTACGCCGATGCCGTAGCAGCCCATCTCCAGCACCACCGATTTGCCTTCGTCGTTCAGCACGGCGCAGTTCATGGCTTCTGAGTATTTCTTGCCCAGCTGGAAAATATGACCCACCTCGATGCCGCGCTTGAGGGTGATGACGCCCTTGCCGTCCGGAGACGGATCGCCTTCCACCACGTTGCGCAGATCTGCAACCTCGTAGCCGGTCACATCCCGGTCAAAGTTGATTCCGGTCAGATGGTACCCGTCCTCGTTGGCGCCGGCGGTAAAGTCCGACAGCGCGGCAGCCGCGCGATCCACCACGATCCTGCCCCTGAAGCCAACCGGGCCGAGGGAGCCGGCATGGGCTCCGGTCGCCTTGAGAATTTCCTCGTCATCGGCGAAGGTCAGCGGCGCGGCCACGCCGGCAATCTTTTCCGCCTTCACCTCGTTGAGTTCGTGATCGCCTCTGAGGATCAGCGCCACCACGCCGCCGTCCTCCGCCTTCACCAGCAGCGTCTTGGCGATGCTCTTCAGATCCGAATGCAGAAATTCGGCGACCTCCTGAACTGAATGGCAGTCGGGAGTTGCAACCCTGGTCATTTCCTTTGCGGGAGCCTTTCTTCCTTCCTTTGGCGCCACCGCCTCGGTCAGTTCGATATTGGCCGCGAAGTCGGATTCGGTGGAGAAGGCGATGAGATCCTCGCCGCTGTCGGCCAGCACCTGGAATTCATGGGAGCTGGATCCGCCGATGGATCCGGTATCGGCCTGCACCGCTCTGAAGAACAGGCCCATTCTTGAAAAGGCCGCCGTGTAGGCATCGTACATCGCTCTGTAGGTCTCATCCAGGGATGCGCGATCCATGTGGAACGAGTAGGCATCCTTCATGACGAACTCGCGTCCCCGCATTACGCCGAAGCGCGGGCGGATCTCGTCTCTGAACTTGGTCTGAATCTGATAGAGGTTGATCGGCAGCTGCTTGTAGCTGACGATCTCGTTGCGCACCAGACTGGTGATCACCTCCTCGTGGGTGGGGCCAAGCACGAAATTGGCGTTGTGGCGATCAAAGAAACGGCACAGCTCGGGACCGTAGTGATCCCAGCGGCCGGACTCCTGCCACAGCTCCGCAGGCTGAACCACCGGCATGGACAGCTCCAGGGCTCCGGCCCGGTTCATTTCCTCTCGTATGATGTTCTCCACCTTGTGCAGAACCCTCAGACCCGTCGGGAGCCAGGTGTATAGACCGCTGGCCAGCTTTCTTATGTAGCCGGCTCTGACCATCAGCTTGTGGCTGACAACTACCGCCTCCGAAGGAGATTCCTTCAGGGTGCTCAACATGTATTGGCTTGTACGCATAATAGTGATCATTCTGTATAAAACTGTGAGGGATTATATCACCTCTGGCCGCGGTTGACACGCTGAGGCAGGAAGTCCGGAGGGACGGAGATCCTTCGGTCAGATTCGGACATTCCGTTTCGACGGTATCCAAAAGATCGTTGTCCGAGGCGGGCGCATGGTTCTAAAAAAGTGTATTTTTGAGTCTGAAACGTATAGAATCCTTTGATTATAGAGCAGAGTCGCATTCCTGCCGCAAAAGTTGCCGGTCGTTCCGGCGGAGCATCATGACGGCGGGCGTACTTTGGCGCTCTGCCGCTTGTCTTTTTTATTCTCCGTATCTTTTTAGGTTCAGTCATGACTGTAAAAACAAGATTTGCGCCCAGCCCCACCGGCTTTCTGCATGTGGGCGGCGCCCGTACCGCGCTGTATTCCTGGCTTTACGCCCGTCACCATAACGGCTCCTTTGTTCTCAGAATCGAGGATACCGATCTGGAAAGATCGACCCAGCAGGCCATTGACGCCATTATCGAATCCATGAAATGGCTGGGACTTTCCTGGGACGAGGGTCCTTTCTATCAGACCAAGCGCTTTGACCGCTACAATCAGCTGATTGACGAAATGCTGGCGGACGGCCGGGCGTACAGGTGCTACTGCTCCAAGGAGCGTCTTGAACAGCTGCGTCAGGAGCAGATGGCCCGCGGGGAAAAGCCTCGCTACGACGGACATTGCCGCTGCTGTCAGGAGGAGCATTCTCCCGACGAACCTTGCTGTGTCCGATTCCGCAATCCTGACGAGGGCGTGGTGCATTTTCACGATCATATCCGCGGCGATGTGGAAATAGCCAACAGCGAGCTGGACGATCTGGTCATCCGCCGCACCGACGGCTCTCCTACCTACAACTTCTGCGTGGTGGTGGACGACTACGACATGGGCATCACTCACGTGATCCGCGGCGAGGATCATGTGAACAACACTCCTAGACAGATCAACATCTACAAGGCTCTTGGGGCTCAGGTTCCCGAGTTCGCCCACGTTTCCATGATCCTTGGCGACGACGGCGCCAAGCTCTCCAAGCGCCACGGCGCGGTCAGCGTCATGCAGTACCGCGACGACGGCTATCTGCCGGAGGCTCTCATCAATTATCTGGTGCGCCTGGGATGGGGCAGCGGCGATCAGGAAATATTCACCCTGGACGAAATGATTGAGAAATTCAGCATCGATCATGTCAGCAAGTCGGCCTCCGCCTTTGACACCAACAAGCTCAAGTGGATGAACAGACACTACATCCAGACTCTGGATCCGGAATATGTGGCCTCTCATCTTGAGTGGCACATGAAGGATCAGGGCATCGACTGCAGTCACGGTCCGAAGCTTTCCGCAGTGGTCAAGGCGCTGGCCGAACGCGCCGAAACCCTCAAGGACATGGCGCAGCAGTCCCGCTACATGTACGAGGATTTCACCGAGTATGATGCCGCCGCGGTGAAGAAATGGTTCAAGGCCAATACCGGCGAGGTGCTGGATCGGTGTCTTGAAAAGCTGCAGCAGGTTTCTCAGGAGGACTGGAAGGCTGAAAATCTCCATCCGGTGGTGGAGCAGGTGGCTGCTGAAATGGAAATCGGCATGGGCAAGGTAGGCATGCCGCTGCGCATCGCGGTTACCGGTCGCGGCGTGTCTCCGGGCATTGACGTCACCATGGAACTGGTGGGACGAGCAAGGACTCTTGAAAGGATCAGACAGGCCAGAGAAAAACTGGCATCCGCATGATCCCCAAAACACCAGGACCGGTTCGGATCCGCAACTGACAACAGGCCCGGAGGGCATATGCGCCATCCGGGCCTGCGTTTTTTTCAGGGAACATGCCGCAACGGTCGCGGCTGGGAAAGTAAACTGTCAGATGGCAGGAGCGGCATCAGGCGGAAATCTGTGGCCGTATTGTTAGATGCGGTTGCATAAAAATTTCATCGTCAGGTCCATTGGACAGCACAGCTGCGACAAATTCATGTTACTTCATGGGAAGATACCAAGATAACTATGAGGGCCGTTGTGCGTTTTTGAGTTGCAGTTTCTGGTTTCTGCTGTTGGGTTGGTTCGGATAGAGATAAACCACCTCGCCGGCTTTCAGCATTTCGTTCACTACGGCTCGTAGTGTGTTGGTGATCCGCACATAGCCGAGAGCCGACGAGATTTCGTTGGTGGAAAGATTTCCCTTCTTAGCCAAAAGTTTGAGCACAAGCCGGCGCAGTTCATCTTTTGATCTGCGGGCGGATTCGTTTTTCTGCGGTTTTCTGGCTGTCCTGTCTGCACTTTTTAGAAAAAGCGGATGAATTGGTAACGTGGTCAGAAAATAGCTACGATCCTCGTCAGTTTCGAAAACAGGCGGATTCGATCCGTTGTTCTTCATTGAATTGACTATGAGAGGTACTCCTGTATTTCTGCCTTCCACGATGCTCAACTCCTTCAGAAAGTCGCCGATGCGGCGGTTTCGGTATCTCTTTGATATCAGAGTCAGGTTTGAAAGTTGTTCATCCGTGATGGAGCGGTCTGGGCCGGGAATACTAAGTATTTCCATTTTGCTCGGTGTTACAGTTACGGTGACTGGCTCGTGGATCTGATACGATTTGTGGTAAACGGCGTTGCACAGTGCCTCCTCCACCGCCTGATACGGCCAGTTGAACGCTCGAATAGCCAGTGCGTTGTCGGGGACCTTGGTGACGTACTGTGTGATTATATAGTTCTGGATGTAGGCAAGTGCATCCCGCAGCTGACGGTCAAGAGGCCCTCTGAAGGTTTTTTCGGTCATGCCGATTCCGGTGGGATCAGGTTTGTCCACTACTTCAATCTGAGCATATGGGAAGAAACGTTCCGGATGATCGTAGAAGAACATCAGACCGATGTTTAATGGTTTTAGATATTCCGAGGGTCCTCCGACCAGGTGCATATCGGTTGCAACCGCCTCCACCGGACGATTCCGCATGCTATGGTACAGATCGCTTCCAACGTTACGGAGGTAATCCGCCAACAGGACGACATTCAGATCAGTGACCTCACCATGATAGTTGATACGGTCGTCAAAAGGAATGTCCCTTGCCAAAGCCATCAGTTCGCGTTCCTCCAACGAGTTTGTTTTGATGGTACGAGATCCTTTCCGGATATAGTGCGCCTTGTGACTTTTTTCTCCGCCTCTTTGGGTATACAATTTTTCAGGACACTTGTACGGTCGGTCATCACCACCTGGGACCCATAAAACAAGAATGTCCTTTCCGTCAATTGTGTAGGGTTCGACTACAGGAATGTACCGTGGCTCAATGAAATTGCATTTGTTCAATAGATCCTGCTGTATCG
The DNA here is from genome assembly GCA_017480795.1 of Succinivibrionaceae bacterium. GTDB lineage: Bacteria > Pseudomonadota > Gammaproteobacteria > Enterobacterales > Succinivibrionaceae > UBA2804. Next base: position 7,538 of record JAFURY010000028.1, on the reverse strand, counting down.
CATCTAGTGAATCAGGATTTAGACCTTTAAGAGGAAGTTTAGGCCTGCCGTTTTCTTCTTCAACACCAATGATGATGTAACCGCCGCCCATGTTATCAAAATCATTGGCGAACGCTGTGATGGAATGAACTATGGGCTCAGGATTCCAGTCTGTTTTGTATTCGATTCGAGTCCTTTCGACCTTTCGCTGATGGAGCAGATCTTCGATATTGATGGGCAAAGCCATGGTTGAAACTCCAATGAGAATATAGTTTACAACTTGCTCTCAAATTATACGAAGGAGCAAGTTAAGGAGCAAGTTAAGGAGCAAGTTAAGGAGCAAGTTAAGGAGCAAGTTATTGAGTATGAAAAGTCCGGCAAGTCTCAAGACTTCCGGACTTTTCCCTCTGGTGATTGTCGCCGTAGGTGTGACTTATGCGCCTGTACTTTCCTGCGTTTCAAGAGCCTTTCTGCCGAGGGCGAGATGGTCGATCTTGCCGGTTCCGTTCAGCGGCAGGGTGTCGATGACCAGGATCCGCTTCGGCAACGCCAGCTCCGATATCCCCTGAGTTTTGAACAGTTCTCTGATCTCGTTGCGCGTGGCCCCGACTCTGGTGGAGAACAGCACCAGCTGCTCGCCCTTCTTCGAATCCGGCACCGCCACCACCGCCGTCTGATCATCCGGCCAGCTTGATGCCAGCGTTTCCTCCACCTGGGTCAGGGATATCATCTCTCCGGCGATCTTGGCAAAGCGCTTGGCCCGGCCAAGAATGCGGATGAAACCGCCGGCATCGATTTCGGCGATGTCGCCGGTGTCGTACCAGCGCTCATCCGGAGCCTCCAGAACTCCCGGCGCCGAATCTCTCATGTAGCCCAGCATCACGTTGTCGCCCTGAACCCAGAGCCGGCCGCCGCGGGAGATCCCCGGAATCTCCTCGATTCTGGCGTTTATGTCGGGCAGCGCCCGTCCCACGGTGCCGCGGCGGTAGTGCATGAAGGTGTTCACTGCGATGACCGGCGAGGTTTCGGTGGCACCGTAGCCTTCGAGAATGCGGATGCCGAACTTGTCATGCCAGAGGCTGACGGTTTCGTCCTTGAGCTTTTCGCCTCCGGCCACGGCGAACTTCACGCTGTACATGTCAAATGGGTGGGCGTATTCGCCGTAGCCCCGAAGAAAGGTGTCGGTGCCGAAGAGCACAGTGGAATTGGTGTCGTATACCAGTAGCGGCACGGTTTTGTAGTGCAGCGGCGACGGATACATGAACACCTTCATGCCCGACAGCAGCGGCAGCAGGGTGCCGGCGGTGAGACCGAAGGAGTGGAACATCGGCATGGAGTTGAATACCTGATCTCTGACGCCGAAGGGCAGAATCGCCTGCAGCTGCGCGATATTGGTGGCGATGTTTTCATGGCTCAGCGCCACCGCCTTTGGTTTGCCCTCGGATCCCGAGGTGAACAGAATCGCGGCGGGCTCGGCGGCGGACGGCTTGCGGCCGCAAAGCCTGCGGTAGGCGCTGAATGGCCTTATCCTGGCGTACAGGGCCAGCAGCCGATCGCAGAGGCTCAGGGAGGATGCCAGATCCTCCAGATAAAGCAGCTTCACTCCGTGCCCCTTCAGAGCGGCTTCCAGATTCTGAAAGCCTGCCTCGACGAACTTTCTTGCGGTGCAGACGGTTTTCACCGGAACTGCGTCGCAGCAGGAGAGAAGATTGCGGACGCCCCCTGAAAAGTTCAGCATGCAGGGAGTTCTGCCCGCCGCCTCAAGCGCCAGAAAGGCGATGGCCGAAGCGGAGGAGTTGGGAAGCAGCAGTCCCGTCTTTTCCTCGTCCGAGGCACGTCTGAAACGCCGGCCCAGGGCGAAGGCTGCCGAAAGAACCTTGCCGGCAGACAGCTTTCTGCGGCTGTGATCCTCCAGCAGTTTCTTGCCGCTGCCCACGGTGTCTACCGCGCTGATGAAGGTTGCAAACAGTGACTGCTTGGGCAGAGCGCTGGCCCGGACCTTCATGGCCGCCAGGAGATCGTACATCAGATCGGATGCGGCCTCGCGGCGTCTTTTGCCGGTCAGCTCCTGGGGGAGCGCAAAGCCGGTCAGAGGCATGATCTTGATGACGATTCTGGCTCGCGGACGCCGGCGGAGACTGTTGCCGAAATGGGAGAAAACGGAAAACTGTCCGCCCTCGATGATCACCGGCAGAATGTCGGCCCGGGCTCTGTCGGCCACCATGGCGGTGCCCGCGTAGATTTTCATCAGAGTGCCGGTGGTGGAAATGCGACCCTCCGGGAAGATCACCGGAATGTTTCCGGCATCGACTTCCCGGATCATGCTTTTGATGGCCATTGGCTTTGACGGATCCATGGTGTAGTACTTCGGCGCCATGGCAAGCAGCGCTCTGAAATACCACTTTCCGGCGATGTTTGTGTCCACGGCGTATGACAGATTGTCGTGAAGGTAGGTCCACAGCAGAAGTCCGTCCAGAAACGATGTGTGGTTGGCTATGATCACGACGCGCTTGCCCTGGGCTGCCTCGAAGTTGCCCAGTCCTTCGACTCTTACCCGGTATACGGCGTGAAGAACGCGTCTGACGATGGCTCTGAGGATGGGAACGGGCAGAATGCCGGCGGTGATGAAGGCTCCGGCGAAGCAGACGAAGGCGGTAAGGGCCAGCATTGCGGTCAGACCGTGCAGTGCGCCGAAAACATCGGTGAAGAGCTTGCCGATGAGTGAACTGACGACGGTGAAGATGGCGGCGGTGATGTTGTTGGCCGACATGATGCGGCTGCGGATCTCCTCCGGCGAGCGGCGCTGCAGATAGGCGGTCACCGGCACGATGAACATTGCGGCGAAGAAGGTGATGAGGAAGATGCACAGCACGGTGTGGGCGCCGCTGAAGGTGAGAAGATAGTCCTCAAGCAAAGCCAGACCGTCGCTGAAGCCGCCGACGGACTCAAGAGGCGCCGTGGCGGGATCGCGGAAAATCAGGATCAGAGTGAAATCCAGCATCAGCAGCGCTTCTATCACCGCCGACAGGGGAAGAAACGCGTTGACGGCTTCCTTCTGATATACCTTGGCTGCGGTGGCGGCGCCGCAGCCGATGCCCAGACAGAAGGCGCCCAGAAACAGCGAACTCAGTATTTCGCGGCCGAAGCCTCCGGCGTAAACCACATTGGCCACCTGACTCAGCAGGATCATGAAGGTTACCGTGACGCACCAGGCTCCGGCCAGACCCACCAGGGACAGCGTCACCGGCCTTGAGTGCCTGACGTATTTCAGATTGCCGATCATGGAGGCCAGAAACATCTTGTGAACCACGGTGTTTCTGTCCGCCGGTTCCTGGGCGGCGATCCTTCTGGCGGCCAGAAAGCCCAGGGTGGCAAGGCAGAGCAGGATCAGCGGGAAGAATGAGTTGATGGTGGCCCCTGCCACGATGCCGGCGATGGTTCCGGCGAATTTCGACAGGTAGGAGCCGGATTCGATGGCGGAATTGGCCTTGACCAGCTGTTCGCGGGCGGTGAGAGATGGAACGATGCTCAGTCGGATGGGAGTGAAGAAGGTGGCCTCAAGTCCCGTCATGAACATGCCAATCAGCATGCCGGTTTCCGATTGCGCCAGGTAGGAGCCGGCGATGGTAAGGGCGATGACGATTTCAAAGATCTTCAGCCCTTTCAGCAGGGCGGCCTTGTCGTAGCGATCGGCGATTTCGCCGGCCAGCGCCGAGAAAAGGAACACCGGCAGCATGAACAGTCCGGTGGCCATGAAGACAATGGACTGGGAGTGCTCGTGGGTACTCACCAGCGCGTAGGTGACAAAGGCCAGAAAACCTGACTGGATAAAGCTGTCGTTGCAGGCCGCCAGGTACTTTACCGCCAGAAAATACAGAAAGGATCTGTTCTGGCTCAGGGGCAGAGGCTGCTGCTCTTTGGTTGCTGTTTCTTGCTCGCTCATGATGGATATTCCTTATGCTTGGGCGGGCAGTATGTTATCAGAACGGACATGACTTTGACAGTGGGAGAATTTGTATCGTTATGCGACGACGGAAGAATTCTCCGCATCGGCGATGTCTGGCCTGCAGTCGGCGATTTTGCGTTTGGCGCCGGTATCGCCTGGTCTGTCATACCGGTTGATGATTTCTCGCAACGGGGAGGATTTTGCGGGTTGATGCAGAAGGGCCGGCCTTTGGAAGCAATGGTTCTTTGATCTGATATTTATCGTTTGCGCGTTGTTCTCATTTTGGTCAGTTTGCTCCGGCGATATCCTCGGCAAAGAGTTTCAGCGCGCAAACGGCGACTTCAAAGTTTTCCCTGGCCTGATTTTCATTGGCCTGGGTGTCGTCTGCCGCTTTCGAACAGATGTCCGAACCTTGTCTGTCCGTAATTTCCGGTTCGATTATCGCGGAGACAGCTTTCGAGATCCCGTCAAACTTTTCCGGTGCGGTTTTTATTTTCATATGGCCTGCGGCCCGGTCGGCGAATGATTTTCCGATCGGGAGTATCGGATTCGTATTCAGGACAAGCCTGCCGCCTGAACAGATATTTGCCAGCATGAAGACGGGCGGGCGGTTGCTCTTTCCGGGGCGTGTCTCCGCGCCCAGCAGCGTGATCCCCTCTATGCCGCTTGCCACGGCAAAAACGCAGGTCTTGCTACGTCTGACAGTTTTCAGATGCCGGTAAATTTCAACTATGGCCGCCACTCCGGAAACATTGCCGCTGGCGAAAGGTCCGTCCATTCTGGCCACAAAGACGATTTCCTCATCGCCATCCCCTTCCAGTCTGCAGACTCCGTTTATCAGCTGACTGAAGGAAAAATCCGAACTGATGTCCACCTGGTACCTGTCGTCCTTCAGAGATGTGCAAAAATCCGACGAGCAGGCAAACCCCCAGTCTCTTGCGTTATGAAGACTTATCCAGCAAGAGCCCTTTCTGGCTCCGGAGACCGGGAGAACCGGATTGGAAACCCGAAGGTGCGCCAGCAGTTCGTCCTTTGAAACCGTTCCTTTGAAGGGCAGAGAATACCTGAGGCACGCCAGAGGATCTTTGGCCGCATCAAGAAGAACCGCGCCGCCACTGTCGGCAAGCCTTGCGTGGCGCAGGATCCATCGCTCCGGAACCGGATATCCGCCGGCTGGCGTGCCGCTTGGATAGCCGATGAGGTTCAGCGGAATCGTTTTCGAGATCGCCTGAAAGCATTGGGCTGTGGCATCTGAAATCAGATCCCGCGGCAGATCACGCAGTTTTCTTACGATTTCATAGCCGTCTTCGTCCGGCTTCAGTCTGATGTCGAACCGCTCTTGTCCGGTTCGTTTCAGATCTTCTTCCATGGCGTCGCAGGCAGGCCCCATGGCGGTGAACCATGGATCCTTGTCCACTGCCTGGTGGTGCAGCCGGCTGAAGCTTTCAAGGGGAATGACGTAGATGCCGCCGTTGCCAAGAGGAACCTCGACCGCGCGTTTCAGGCTCAGCGCCAGATCGTTCAGATTGTGGCTCTCTACAGACTGATCAATGCAGGCTCGCACGTAGTAGATCCACTCCTCGCGCTTTGTCCCGTCCCGGTGTTTGACGAGTCCGGAAAAAAGTTTGTCGTAGCGGTACGGAACCCGACTTTTCCAGTTCAGATGGTAGAGGCAGGTGGCCCAATAGAGATCTACGCCGATATTGCAGATGATGGCGCCCCTTTTCTCAAGCCGTTCGTACAGGCAGTCTTTGCCAAAACAGGTATGGGGCGGATTTTCAAAGAGTTCCTTGGTCATCGGTCCGAATCCGCAGCAGGAAAACAGCGGATCCATGCTTCTTGCAACGCCAGGCTGTTTCCTCAGCCATTCGCCGAATGCGCCCACCCGGCTGGGAGACCGGTCGGGATCGTAGGTTTCTCCCCGACAGAAACTGTAGGTGTAGGTGGGAGTGATGAAGGTTCCAGATGGGCCGATGACGTCTTTCATCGCATCTACAATGATCTGGGCGGGATGCTGTCCGTCCAGCATTTCTTTGCACATGCCGAGACTGGTAAGAGATATATGGCTGTAAACGAGGTCGCCCCGCTGCAGTCCCGCCTTTTCAAGGGCTGAGGCAAGCTCTGATTTGGTGTAGTTCCACCTGTCGGGGCCGCAGGTGGAATCTTGTGTTTTCTGGATCATGAAATATGCGCCGCGGGAGTGTGAATCAAATTGCCGAATCGAAATCAGGCTGCCGGACTGAACAGTTTTTCCAGTCCTCTGATGGTTACCATAAGTTCCGGATCGCACTGGCCGTAATTGATTTTTATTCCGGAATCTTTTTCCATCTGCACCAGCATGGATATAAGCGATATGGAGTCAATGAGGCCAAGATCAATCAGCGATTTGTCATCTGGAATTTGCTGAAGGGAGTCGTAGCCCGCTGCGGCGAGATTCGGCGACAGGAAATCCACCAGCGTTTTTTGCGTTTTCTCGTTCATAAGACAGTCCGTGCTTTGTATGTTTGTTTTTTTGTGTATGTTCTGCGATTGAAACACCCTGTTTGGCTTGTCGGCACGGCATGGCGCCGTCTTGAGACGATGGGACCGCGAATATGATGCGGTTCTCAGTGTGTCTCAAGCAGCGCGGACTGCGCAAGCCTTGTCAGTTCCTTCCTGTCGATTTTTCCGTTGAAATTCTGGGGAAATTCGGCAAGTCGCAGTATTCTGGTCGGGATCATGTATGCTGGTATCCGCTGCCTGCAGCCGTTGATGATTTCCGCGTCGCTCATGCCGCAGCTGTCCGGTATGAAGCAGATCAGACGGTTTTCGTTTTCATGCCTTGCCGCAACAGTGACGGCCATGTCGGTTTCCGCAGTTTTCTTTACCGTTATGTCCACCTCTGACAGTTCTACTCTGAAGCCGCTGACTTTTACCATGCCATCGTTTCTTCCCACATAGCAGATGTTGCCGTTTCTGATCTTTGCCAGATCGCCGGTACGGTACCAGATCCCGTCTGTTCCCGGAATCCGGACAAAGCTTGCCGCGGTTTTTTCGGCGTCGTTCCAGTAGCCGCAGGCAAGCTGACTGCCGGACAGCAGCAGCTCTCCCGTCTCTCCTTCCGGCACCGGCTCGAACTGAGGGTTGGTTATCATCGTTCTGGTGGAGCGGTACGGCCTGCCTGCCGGCACGATGCCGTTAAGGCTGTCGGTTTCCAGTTTTTGCGGATCGATTCTATAGAACGCGCAGGCTATGGTAGCCTCGGTGGGTCCGTACAGGTTGTCGACAATCGCGTTGGGAGCGGCTTTGCAGAACGCTTCGGCGGCATCTGACGGCAGAGGCTCTCCGCAAAAGCCGGCATACCGCAAATCTGGCATCGAATCCTTTTTCAGCATGCCAAGCCGGTTCATCTGCACAATGGTTGTCGGAACCGCCGCGATTTCCGAGATCCGGTGCTCAAGAATGAATTTAAGCGGAAACAGCCGCGAAGTTTCGTTGTTACTATTCACACCCCCGGGGACAGCCTCCCCGGATGGGCATAGCACCAGCCAATACACCTCACACGCAACAACCCTGTCTACTACCCTAAAATACCCAAAAAATGTGATACAAGGATCAAATTTGAAAAATAATT
>JAFURY010000027.1 GCA_017480795.1 Succinivibrionaceae bacterium | reverse complement strand
TTGGATCGGAGGCATGCTCAAGGAGCACCAGAGAGTTTGTATCGCCGCTGGGTTTGATGAAAACCTGTACGACCAGAAGCCGGTATACCTAGAGTCATGGTCATCGTTAATGTAGGCGTCCTTATCCACGTGCTTTAGGATACAATGCCTCCGATGTTGAGGATCTAGAAATTAAGATTCCTAAAAAGAAAGAACAAGAGGAAATAGGAAGATTTTTTAAGCAATTGGACAATCTTATTACCCTTCATCAGCGTAAGTGCCAAAAACTCAAAAGTTTAAAAAAGTCTTACCTAGAAAAATTGTTTCCAAAAAATGGAGAACAATTTCCTGAAATACGGTTTAAGGACTTTACCGACGCTTGGGAACAGCGAAAGTTGGAATCTTTGTGTTCAAAATTTAGTGATGGTGATTGGATTGAAGCGAAAGATCAAAGTGATTCCGGAGTACGCCTAATACAAACTGGTAACGTAGGAGTTACTGAATATTTAGATAAATCAAATAACAAAAAGTGGATTTCTGAGGATACTTTTAACAGACTACATTGTGAAGAAGTTTTGCCGGGAGATATCTTGATTTCTAGATTGCCTGAACCTGCCGGAAGAGCTTGTATAATGCCTGCTCTAGACACCAAAATGATTACAGCAGTGGATTGCACTATTGTCAGAACAGCAACCGAAATTAGTAACAAATTTTTGGTACAATACTTATCTTCGCAAAATTACTTTAAAGAGGTAAATTCATGTTTAGCTGGAGGTACTAGGCAAAGAGTCGGAAGATGCAATCTTGCCAATTTTTACATTCCTGTCCCTTCTTCCAAGGCTGAACAAGCAATAGGTCTATTTTTAGAAAAACTTGATAATTGTATTACACTTCATCAGCGTAAATATGAAAAATTAAAGCAAATAAAGGCAAGCTATCTTAATTCAATGTTTATTTGAAAAGGCAATGTATGAGTACAGCACCAAAAAGCATATCTGAAAAAATTTTCCAAGAAAATTTTGTGAGGGAATTGGAAAAATACAGTTGGCTTGCACCTGATGAGTTGGATGGCAACAAGCATAAAGTAACTGTCAATGATTTAATTCGGAATTGGCGCAAAATTCTAAATCGTCTCAATGCTGATATTCTGGAGGGCGTTGACCTAACTGACAATGAGTTTAATCAGGTTATATCTCGTGTCAATGGGATAAATAACAGTTACGAGGCTGCAACTCTTCTTGTTGCGGAAAATGGTAAAGGAAAAATAGATGGTATCTTTCGGGATCGAAATCCGCAAGTTACTCATAATTCTATAACTCTTACCATTTTCAGACGTGCGCAGGTAAAAGGTGGAGATTCCACTTATCAGATTGCACGTGAAGTTTCCACCCCTTCTGGCAATCGTTTTGATATCGTACTCCTCATCTGCGGCCTGCCCCTTATCAATATTGAACAAAAGCGTGCTGATAAAGATATTGCGGATGCATTCGGACAGTTCGCTCGCTACTATAAAGATGGTGAATATACCAACAATTTCATGGCGTTCTCTCAGATGATGGTTATTACATCCGAGATTAGAACAGAGTATTTCGCTACGCCCAAATCATATAAGGCATTCAACAGAGCTTTTTGTTTCTATTGGACAGATAAAGAAAACAATCCGATTACTGATTGGAAAGAGGTTACCAAAACTCTTCTTAAAATTCCGATGGCTCATCAGATGGTGGGTGATTATCTTGTTATTCAGACTATAAAAGACAATCCGGACGAATGTTATCATATGCTGATGAGACCGTATCAGGTATATGCTTTGCGAGCAATTGAGTTTGCAGCCAAAGGTATAGATGATCTCGAAAATGGCATTCCTCATGGAGGATATGTTTGGCATACCACTGGTTCCGGTAAAACTATCACAAGTTTTAAGACAGCCCTTTTTTTGGTTACCAAATGTGGATTTGATCAAGTGGTTTTTCTTGTTGACAGACGGGAACTCGACAAGAACACTAGCTCTTATTTCAAAGGGTATGCCGAGTATGAAGCCAAGGATATGGTTCATGAAACCAAAACCACCAGCCAACTGAAAGTTGCAATTCAAAAGAAGAATGGCATCATTATTACCACGACTTTCAAGATGCACTCACTTGTAAAGCAGTTAGCAGAGGCTAAAGATTTTTCGCTTAAGGAGAAGCATATTATCTTCATCATAGATGAAGCCCATAGAACAACAATGGGAACGATGATGAAAGACATTAAGGAATTTTTTGTAAAACACGGTTTGTTTTTCGGTTTTACGGGAACTCCTTTGTTTGACGAAAATAACGCTGCGGGCCTAATCAATCAGGAGAACGAGGCGATAAAAACAACCCGCGCCCTTTTTGGACCTTCACTTCACGAATACAAAATTGACGAAGCTATCCGCGATCAAAATGTTCTTGCTTTTCATGTCGATTACCTCAATACCGGCGAGTTCAAAAGTTACGACGATTTGAAAGATGAACTGGTTGACTGTTTAATTGCGGAGCAGCCTGACAAATCAGAAAGGGACATTGAACGTAAGGTGCGTGAAATGCCGGATTTCGCGGTGGAAATGGAATGCAAGAAGAGGCAAATCATTCTCTATCAGGATGAAACCCATATTCCTGCTGTAGTTTCAATGATGCTCAAAGAGTGGGAAGCGCAATCCCAGAACAGGCTGTTCAATGCGATTCTGACTGTTGGCCTTATCTCACGCGCTGTAGCTTACTGGAAGGAATTCCAACGTCAGCAGGAGGGAAAAGAGTCTCCGATAAATGTGGCTGTAACCTTTTGTTTCGGCAATGAGAACGATAAGGAAAACATCGCCATCAAGGAGGCTGAAGGTATATTCAAAGCCTATGAGGCATTCACCGGTCAGCGATTTTCATATGGTGATAAAAACAGAGGCGAAGCCGCATATTTTAACGATCTGATAGAAAGAGCAAAGAACGGAGGAAGCTGGTTCAGCTCAAAGAATATTGATCTTGTGATTGTTGCCGATCAGTTGCTTACAGGCTATAACTCCAAGTACATAAATACGCTTTATGTCGACCGGAATTTGGAGTTGCAGGGACTTATTCAGGCCTATTCCCGTACCAACAGACTTTACGGTCGGGAAAAAGAATTCGGAACCATAGTGAATTTTATGTGGCCTGCAATTTCAGAAACTAACGTGAACAGGGCATTGGCGTTGTACGGAAGCAAGAATGAAAATTCGCAGAGTTCGGCGATAGTTGATATTTACGATGTTGCGGTTAAAAAACTTGCGGAAAAGTTCAAAGAAATGGTTGATACCCTGGCGTCTCCTTCCGCTTGGCTATCTTTAAAAAACAATGAGGATGACAAAAAAGCGTTTTTTAAAGCGTATCGAGCCGCTTCTTCGCAATATGCAAGAGTTAAGCAGTATTACGAGTATAACTGGGATGATGCGCGTTTTGGGATGGATGAGGATACCTGGCTGAAATACGTTGGGGCATATCGCAATCTCAACGAAAACAACGAAGATGATGATCCAGGTGTTCCAATACGTGACTTGAAGGGAAAAACGAAGCTTGTCGGGCACACCGAGGTTACTGCCAGTTACATTCTTAATCTCCTTGGAAAGAAAATCTCTGCAGATGGAACAAATGTTTTTACTGATGAAGAATCTTTAAGAATGATTCTTGAACAGATTCAGGAATACTCAGACAAAGGTCATGCAAAGCAGGCTGATATGCTCAAAGAATTTTTGAATGCCGTTCAATCGCGAGCGTGGCCTTTAGGATCGAATGCCGAACTGTCATTTAGAGACTGGCGGCTCGAAAAGCTGAAAGATGAACTTGCTCAGTTTGCAGGTGAGTGGGGTCTTGATCAGGACATCCTTTTAAAATCTGCCACCGAATACAACCCTGATGCGCCAGATGTAGTGCCGAGAATGGATGAAATCGTTGATAGCATTAACAGAGCAAGCGATGATCCGTTTTCGATGCGGCTTGATTTAATGCAGAAGCTTCCTGATTTCTTGAGAGAGCAGAAAATGAAATACTTTGATTGAATATAGGGAGAACAGAAATGTTCTTAAAGAATGAATCCTATGCTGCAGAATGATATCAAGCTGGCACCTTTCCGCGTTTTAGGAGATGAATGGCAATGAAAAATAACGGTCCCGTCAATACCAATGTGCTGCTGGTAGGCAAGACCGGCGTCGGCAAAAGCTCTCTCATCAACTATCTTTACGACAGGCCCGGCATGGTTCCCACCGGAAGCGGCAAGCCTGTGACACCCTTCGGCATCCATCCCATTGCGCCGTTCATGTACAACAGTCTGCTGGTGTCGCCCTTTGATTCCTCGGGCTTCGAGGGGGGCGAGCAGATCGCCGCATGGCGGGATAATCTTGCGTCCGAACTGAAGAAGAATTCTTTGGGCTCGGTGAAGGACTGGTTTCACACCGTCATCTACTGTATCTCCGTCGAGGGCGAGCGTCTTGATCCGTATGAAGTCAAACTGATCCGCGAAATCATCGACGAGGGCAATCGGGTCATTTTCGCCCTCACCAAGTGCGACACCGTGGACGAGGCGCGGCTTGACCAAATGCGGCATCTTGTGACTGAGGAATTCGGGAGTTTTCCTTTAGTGAGGATCTGCTCGGTGGAACTGAAACGGCGGGGCGGAAAGATCAGCCGGCCTTTCGGGAGGCAACTGCTGTTTCAGACCATCTGCCGCAACTTCAGAAGCAATCTCATCGAGAAGATGGTGGCCTCCGAAAGGCGTCAAGCCGAGAAATACATCGGCGAGTTCCACCGGCAGGTCATGGACGATTTCGACCAGTCGGTTTCCGTTTTCTCGCTTATCTTCAAAGGAAAAGACACTTTTCGGGAAAAGAGCCGGAATCTTGAGGAGAACTACCGTCAGCTGATCTCACGGATCACGCAAAGCATTGCCGGCACTCTTGAAGAGGTGAATGAAATATCGGCTCAGATCATGCTCAGCTACATGAACATCGACGCCGAAGTCTGTCTGTCGCAGCTTGAGCTGAAAGATGGCAGCAGTCTTGAAGCCTGGGAGAAAGGGGCTGAAAAGTCTTTTGCCGATTTCGCCCGGCTTATTTTCTCTCCGTCGGCCAGCAAGACCAAATTTCATGCCGAGCTTGCCTCCAGACTGATGGAGCTGAAGAAGCGGCTTAGAGGAAACCTGGACGAAATTTTTGAAAAAATACGTCGCGCCGATTCGACGGCGCTGCTGCTGCCGGATAAATCCTGAAAGGCCTCGCGCCTACGAGCTGGCGGCATGACGGTGCGGTAGTTGCGCATGGGATCATGATGGATGGGCGTTTCTGCGCCTGCTGATCTGCGTCGAGCCCGTCTCCTGATTGAACTCTCGCCTCCCGACTTGGCTCTTCGCCGAGCCTTCCGGATCGGATAGTCTGCGCAACGCGGACCGACAGGCTGCGTCGGGGTCTCCGGCAAACTGCCTGATTAATCGCCCCGCAGGGACATCTCGCCCTTCGATGGCGCCGGATGCCGCCATTCTTCCGCTATTTCTCCAGCCGATCTCCGGTCTGGGCGAAGTATTCATCTCTCAGTTCGATGATGTTCACCCGATCCAGTCCCTTGTCCACCTTGTCCTTCACCCAGTTGTAGAAGCGCTCGTCCCTTCTGCTTAGCTGACCTTTGAGTGGCGTGCGGTTCAGCGCCAGCGCGGCCACGGTTCGCATGTGCTTCCACAGACTGTAGTACGGCAGCTTGACCTTCGCCATGAAGCCGTCGCTGTCTTCGATGACGTAGCCCTCGATGTGGCTTTCCTTCGGATCAAGAGACTCGCTCTGCATCCGGCGGTACCAGTCGGAGAATTCCAGCCAGGATCCGAATTCAAAGGCTTTGGTCTTGCACTGAAAGCCGGCCTTGGCCGCCACCTCTCGCACCTCCGTCAGCGGCCGGTGGGAGTAGTCAAGATTGTTTTCAATGATGTCCAGCAGCACCACCTTGCTCTGGTCGTAGCGGATGATATGGGGATCCCGCACGATGTCGATGCACTCGAAAACCAGGGTGACGTCGTTTTTGGACAGATAATCCTTCACATACTCCGGATCCCGGCAGCAGTCCGTCAGCGTTTCCCGGAAATATCCGGCGTAGTCGGCATAGGGATTGGACTTGGATGTCGCGAAAAGCTCGCCGTTGTGAAGGGATGCAAGACCCAGAAACCCGTTTTCCTTGACGTAGGCGACTGCCGGGAATTTCATGGTCTTCTCAAGGGCGGCCATGGTGGTCTCCTCCCGCTCTCCGATGTTGAAGAACTTGCGGTAGCCTCTGGCTACAATCTTGCCGGCGGCCACATCCACAAACAGTCCCCGGGCGGTGACTGTCTGCTCGTCCCAGATGCCTTTGTCAAAGGCCGTTCGGGTGAAATTGAAGGAGGATATTCCGCCGAACTGCTTTTCGTCGATGTAGCGGTTCTTTCTCAGTTCCTGCACCAGAAGCGGCACGCCCAGTCCGAAGGCCGGGTTGAACACGTCGTTCCTGATCTCCCTGACGGTCAGTCCGCTGGCCGTGATGTCCGCGATTCTGAGACAGCCGCCGGATTCCACCTTGCCCTCAAGACAGATCACGTTGGGGTGGATGGCAGGAGGAAGCAGATGCGTGTTGCGGTGGCCGAAGATCTGAATGAAATCAGCCGGCATTCTGCGGTTCCAGGAGGCAGCCACCTCCTCCATGTCCTCGTAAAGCCCCACGCCTCTTATCATGGACGAGGTCGGCACCGCCGCAATCCCAAGCGGCGGAAAGCCCGGGATGCCGCCGTGGCAGATCAGGTAGCGTCTGTCATGGAACACGAAATATTCGCACTGCCTCAGACGGCGGCAGAACATGCGCACGTCCTTGCGGCTGACGCTCTGGATCTGTGGCAGGGTCTGGTAGTTGAACTCGTTGCCCCGGGTCTGCCGGCTGTCGCCGTAGGCCCGCAGATTGGCCTCGTGGTTGCCCTCGATGAAATGGCAGTTCTTCCGATCCCGGATCTCCACGAGAAATTTCAGAACCTCGGCGTTTTCCGTGCCCCGATCCAGAAAGTCTCCCGCAAAGATGTAAAGTTCGTCTTCCTTCAGCTCGCCCAGACCCTCCTTCAGAACGGTGAAGCAGCCGTGGATGTCTCCTACGACATGAACGGCCCGGTAGCCGTTGTAGTCGGCGGGAGTGTATTCGATAGGCGATATGTTTTCCATTTCATCTCCCTAAAGCGCTATTTTCTGGTCGTGGGAAAACACCTGGATCCAGCCTGGCACCCGGCACTGAGACAGCTGGCGGTTCATGCGATCTATGGCGTGCTCCGGCAGTCGCTCAAGCTCGGGCCTGAGCATGTTGCGGCGCTTGCATTCGGCAAGACCAACGCCTGAGAAATCCTTCATGACGACCCGGTAGCGGTAGGTTTTGACCAGATCCTTGTATTTGTCGAAATCGGCTGTTCTTGTATGGCAGGCATCGATCACGCTGAGATCGCCGTTTTCCATTCTTGTCTCCAGCATTTCCACCAGAGTTTTGAAAATGATGCGGTTCACTTTCTGACTGACTTCGATGGCTCCGTCGATGCCAAGCTGCGGGGCGCTGTAGAGCAGTCGGAGCCGGTCGGTGGAAATGGTGTAGGTTTCAAGTCCGCTTTCTCTGATCCAGGTTGATTTGCCGGAGCCTGGCAGACCGCGGGTAAGCAGAAGTATTCTCATGTTTCTCTCCTGGCAGGTTGCATTAATGAATCCTGTCTTATTGATTAATTGTTTTGATTGCGTTCCAGAATTGTTTTATCGGAATCATTCTAATATGAAAAAGGGAAATGTCAATTAAACCGGGCGCATATCATTGAAATTCCTTTTTTTATTCAAATAATCCATCCGTATTCAAAATACGGAGTCGGAGGAGGGAATTCTGATTTGATCCTGAATACCGGCTGCCGGTGTCAGGGCGTTTCCGTTTGATCCGACGTGGCCCGGCGGAAACTTTATCTCCGGAAAACAGGTCGGAGAAGCCGGATTGATAATGGCTGAAATTGAAACCGTTATGCCGCGGATCGATGAGAAGGGTCCAATCGCCGGCATTGTGTGCCCGAGCGGGCGGAACGCGCGGATATCTGGTTGCGCAAGGCCTGCTGATATTTGAATGCGCAGGACCTGCAGGCGGGCAGCATGCCTGCAGGGAAACCGGCTTTCAAGTTCGGGGACGGGCGAGAGAATGTCGGAACGGAAAAGGGACAGCCGGCAAAAGAGGCGAAAGTCACGAGCCTGACTCCTGCCTGAACGCGAAAGCCGAAGCTCGGCTTCTGGCAGTTTGCCATGACCGTCCCGTTTCGCGCTAAACATTCGATCAAGGATCAGGCGCGCTGTCGCCTGTAGCGACGGATCCGGCGGTTGCCGGATCGTTGCCAGAGCCTGCTTTCTGTCTGTTACGCGATTTTCGTTTGCGAGAGGTTTTCGTTATTCCTTGATTTTGGGTTTCTCGAAGCTGTAGGAATCCGCGCCTTCGAACATTTTTTCCAGAGAGGTGTTCTCCGAGATTTTCCATTTGTCCAGCGGCTGGTTGAAGGCCTTGGCGCCTGAAAACATGCCGTCCATGTATTCAACCGCGGACACGTTCCAGTCTCCAAGGGGCTGGTTGAAGACGGATGCGTTGCTGAACATGTTGGCCATGTCCGTGACGTTTGAAGTGTCCCAGGCGCCGATAGGCTGGTTGAAGGAGCTGGCGCCGCTGAACATTTCGCTCATATCGGTGACGCTGGACGTGTTCCAGGCGCCGATAGGCTGGTTGAAGGAGCTGGCGCCGGCGAACAATTCGCTCATGTTGGTGACCTTGGAGGTGTCCCAAGCTCCAATCTCCTTATTGAAGGAATCTGCGCCATCAAACATGCAGGTCATGTCGGTGACCTTGGAGGTGTCCCAGTCGCCAATCTCCTGATTGAACATCTTTGCGGCGTAGAGCATGTAGCTCATATCGGTGACGTTGGACGTGTTCCAGCGGCCGATCGGCTGGTTGAAGTTTGTCGCCTCCATGAAAGCTCCGCTCATGTTGGTGATGCTGGATGTGTCCCAGTCGCCCACAGGCTGATTGAAGAAATGGGCAAGAAAGAACATGGAATCGATGCTGGTGACCTTGGACATGTTCCAGGAGCCGATAGGCTGATCGAAAGCCGCCGCTTCGTCGAACATGTAGCTCATGTCAGTCACCTGCGAGGTGTCCCAGTCGCCGATAGGTTGGTCGAAACAGTCTGCCATCATGAACATTTTGCTCATGTTGGTCACTTTGGATGTGTTCCAGCCGCCGATAGGCTGGTTGAAACTGCACGCTTCGTAGAACATGCCGGACATGTCGGTGACGTTCGATGTGTCCCAGGAGCCGATATCCTGATCGAATGACATCGCCCCTGAGAACATGTCGGCCATGTCGGTTATGTTCGATGTGTCGGCGATGTTGACATGATGCAGCTTCTTCATGCCTTTGAAGGCGCATGCCAAAGAGCGAACCTCCGGCGAAAGACGGATTTCAAAATCGATTCCGGTCAGTTCTTTGGATTTGTTCGCTTTCCAGAAAGGGTTGTGCTTGGCGCGGTACGACTGGAATTCCGAATCGCTTTCCTTTGGCTTCTGGGCTCTGGTGAATTCATAGTTTATGGTAAGAGATTCAAGTTCGTTGTTCGCGATCTGCATCGCCAGCGCGTTGGTTATATCTTCAGGCGAATTGATGACCGGATTCGGATTCAAAGGCGCTTTTTTATTAGGAGTTTCATTAGCGGTTTTATCAGCGGTTTTATCAGCGGTTTTATCAGCGTTTTTTTTAGCGTTTCTTGGGTTGCTTCTGAAAACGTTGCTGTTCTTGTTTTTTTTCTTGCTTTTGTTAGCCATGATAAAAAATCCTTTTTCTGTTATCTGTTGCTGTCCGTCGCGGAATTCGCGTATCGGCATTAGTTCCGCGCGGATTTTGGGCGCTCGATCGATGCCGGCAGGCCGTCAATGCGACCTTTTGTCATATCGCTCTCGCGCGCATGGTTTTCGGAACACCGAAGATGGGACGGCGCCCTTTGGACGGGACCGTCCCTTTTGATTTTCTGATCTTATCTGTTAGTCGCGTTTGATTGCAAGTCATACCCGCGCTGGCGTCTGCCAGGGAGGCGGTGCCGGAGCGATGCTGTCTGAATTTCAGGGATGGGAGGCACCTGACAGCCGTGCGTCCGGTTGATTATATCCGGTCAGACTCTTTGTTTTTGTCCCGCCGTTTGCCGGTCGTCATGGCGCAGGAATACGCTGGCTGAACGCGGATGCCACGGCCAACTGTCCGAGTGTAGTCTCTGATATTCGAGATTTGCGACAAAATGCAGGCTGTTTTGAATGATATCATAAGCATGCAGTAAAATATGTATCAATATCTATATTATGATATAAATATTAAGATAATTCTTGCAACGTGAAATAATATGACGTATATTGTAACCACAAGATTAATTTGCGACCAATTTTGTGCTGTCGCGTCGCCGCATCATGGCGCTAGTATCTTGGCGCTGACGTATTCGTACTGATGGAGAGAGAAAGAGCATGACAGAATGCTATCTTAGAAGCTTTAGACTGCCCACCGAGCAGGATGAACTGTATTGGCTAGGAACACGGAGACGAGCCTGCTATACCGGAGTCTACCCTTCCCGTATTTTCTCGCGCATCGAACCTGGAGAATTCAATTTTGCTCCCGTCACCATTTTCTACGGCGGAAACGGTTCCGGCAAAACCACTCTCCTCAATCCTATCGCCGAAATGTTGGGATCCATCATGCACTCAACCTTCAACTCCAGCGCGTTTTTCGGCGAGTTTCTGGACAGGTGCCGGGCTGAATGCACCCGCGCTCCGGTAAGTCATATTCTGACCAGCGACGACGTGTTCGATTACATGCTCAATGTCCGCTACATCAACGAGGGAATCGACGCCCGACGCGAAGATCTTTTCAAGGAGTGGAGGAAGCGTAGAAAAGGGAAGGAAGGCGTTCCCAAACTCGCGGATCTTGCCGAATATGAGCAGTGGAAGGAAAACTACGATGTGATGACCAAAACCCAATCCCGCATTGTCAGGGACGGCTGAGCAAAAACGTGGTCATGACCTCCAACGGCGAAACCGCCATGAGGCATTTTGTGGAGCATATCAGCGAAAACGCGATTTATCTGCTGGATGAGCCGGAGAACAGTCTGGCGATCCCTCTGCAGCAGGAACTGAGCAAGTACATTTACGATTCCGCTCGGCATTTCAACTGTCAGTTCATCATCGCCTCCCATTCTCCCGTCATGCTGGCCATTGAGGATGCTCTGATTTACGATCTTGATTCCTGGGGCGCGCCGAAGAGAAAGTGGACCGAGCTGCCGAATATCCGCCTGTTCTACGAATTTTTCATGCGTCACAGCGGAGAATTCGAGGAAGCAGGGGACGAGCGGAGCAACCCTGCCAGGCGCAGCGGAGGGCAGTCGGGAGATGCCGGTGGATCCGAACGGGAAGGCGGCGGGCAAAGTTGACAGACATGAACGGAGAAGAGGCTGGAGGAAGCCTGCGGACCGGAACGAGAGGAGTTACGAGGAAGTCAGCGGACCGGGAGAATGAGAAAACGCGTATCCGGCCAAACCATCTGACGTTTTCTCCGGCGCCGTTGCGCTCCGGACGCGCCTGCGATTTTTCTCCGGCGCGATCCCAGACGTCGGAACAGCCGGAGTTTTTCTGAAGATTTGAGTCAGAATCTGTGACAAAACGGAAATTGCCAACTGATTCCGCGCACTTTGCGCAGGACGGGCAACACTTTTCTAGCATCGGACCAGGGAGTATAATAAAGCCACTGATAAGAGAATTTTATAATCAAAGGATACAACGATATGGCTATACATCCGCAGGCCGGCAAGCCGGCCGGAATTGAGGATCTTACCAATATTCCGCGTCTGGTTTCCGAATACTATATCAACAGGCCTGACATGTCAGACAAGTCCCAGCGCGTCGCCTTCGGGACCTCGGGACACCGGGGAAGCTCCTTCGCCTCCGCCTTTACCGAATCCCATATTCTTGCCATCAGCCAGGCCATCGCCGACTACCGCGCTGAGCAGGGCATAACCGGACCGCTGTTCATCGGCAAGGACACCCACGCTCTTTCCGAGCCTGCATTCGCCACCGCCGTCGAGGTGCTGGTGGCCAACGGCTTGAAAACCGCCGTGGACAAGGATCTCTCCTTCACTCCGACCCCGGTGGTCTCCCACGCCATCCTCACCTACAACGCGGCGGGCCACAGCGACCGGGCCGACGGCATCGTCATCACCCCGTCCCACAATCCGCCATCAGACGGCGGATTCAAATACAATCCGCCTACCGGCGGTCCCGCCGGCAGCGACATCACCTCCTGGGTGGAGAGCAGAGCCAACAGCTATCTTGAAAACGGTCTCAGAGGCGTCAAGCGCATTCCTTACAGCCAGGCGCTCAAAAGCGATCTGCTCATCCGGCACGACTTCGTCGCCTCCTACGTGGACGATCTGGACAACGTAATCGACTTCGCCGCCATCAGATCAGCCAAGATCAAGATCGGCGTGGACCCTCTGGGCGGTTCAGGCGTCTACTACTGGGACCGCATCGCCGAAAAGTACAAGTTGAACATCGAGGTGGTGAACTATCGCGTCGATCCGACATTCTCCTTCATGACCCTGGACAAGGACGGCAAGATCCGCATGGACTGCTCCTCCCCTTACGCCATGGCCTCCCTCATCGCTCTGAAGGATCGGTTCGACATAGCCGTGGCCAACGATCCGGACTACGACCGTCACGGCATCGTCTGCCGTTCGGGGCTGATGAATCCTAATCACTATCTTGCGGTGGCGATTCAGTATCTGTTCACCCACCGCAGCGGCTGGCCGAAGGACGCCGCCGTGGGCAAGACTCTGGTCTCATCGTCAATCATCGACCGCGTGGTGGCAGGCATCGGACGGGAGCTCAAGGAGGTTCCGGTAGGCTTCAAGTGGTTTGTGGACGGGCTTTACTCGGGATCCTACGGCTTCGGCGGCGAGGAAAGCGCAGGCGCCTCCTTCCTCCGCAAGGACGGCAAGGTCTGGACCACCGACAAGGACGGCATCATCATGGCGCTTCTCGCGGCGGAAATTCTGGCGGTCACCGGCAAGGATCCGCAGATGCTCTACGACGCCATCGAGACCCGCTACGGCCATCAGCTGTACACCCGGATCGATGCTCCGGCCACTTTGGAGCAGAAGGCGGTGCTGTCCTCCATGGAGCCTGATCTGGTGGAGGCCAAGGAGCTGGCCGGCGAAATGATCGTGGCCAAGCTTACACGCGCCCCGGGCAACGACGCCCCTATCGGAGGACTGAAGGTGGTTACCGAGAACGGCTGGTTCGCGGCCCGTCCAAGCGGCACCGAGCAGATCTACAAGATCTACATGGAAAGCTTCAAGGGTCAGGAGCATCTGGATCAGATCCGGGACGAGGCGGTGGAAATCGTATCCGCCGCGCTGAAGAAGGCCGGAGTGTAAAGGCCCGCGCCTTTAATTCGGGTCGTTGAGCCGGGAGTCCGTTTTGTTTGAAAACGGGCTCTTTTTTTTGGTAAAATTAGTCAGTTTTTGCGGTCTTGTGCCGGGGGTCGTGGTGCCCGCTGTACAGGCTGAACGCTCAGGCTCCTTGCCTGAAACTGAAGGGTCTGGCCGGCCCGGATGGCCCGAAGCGGCGCAGCCGCGTCTCGGGAATTCCGCTTCCGTCCTACGGAGTGCCGGATGGTCTGCAATCGCAGATCGGGGCCGCAACAAAGGTAATATGCCCGCGGGCGCCCTGAAACCGCGGCGTAACATTGTAAGGAATCAGTAATGGCTAAAAAGAAAGAAGAACTCGCAGCTGCTTGTACCATTGACAAGGATACCCTCAAGAAGGAAATCGTACGTCAGCTGAACGTAACCCTAGGCACCAGCGAAAAGAAGGCCAGCAGACAGGCCTGGTGGAAGGCTACCTGCGCCGCCGTCAACGAGCAGATTTTCGCCCGTCTGACCAGGACCCAGCAGTCCCACTACAAGAACGACACCAGAGCGGTGCACTATCTCTCCGCCGAGTTCCTCATGGGCAGACTGACTGTCAACAACCTCGTGAACCTGCACCTGTTCGACGTTTGCGAGGCCGCGATCAAGGATCTCAACAAGGAGCTGAAGCTGGGCTTCGAACTCTCCGACCTGTGCGAGGAAGAGCCTGACATGGCCCTGGGCAACGGCGGTCTCGGCCGTCTTGCAGCCTGCTTCATCGACTCTCTTGCCACCATGAACCTCCCTGCCGTAGGCTACGGCATCCACTACGAGCACGGCCTGTTCCGTCAGGAGATCCACGACGGCAGACAGATCGAGCGTCCTGACTCCTGGCGCGAGTATGGCAATCCTTGGGAAATCTGCCGTCCTGAGTCCGTTCAGGAAATCCAGCTGGGCGGCTACGTCGAGACCGTTTTCGAGGAAAGCGGCTACATGAAGAAGGTATGGCGTCCTAACCAGGTCATCAAGGGCGTGCCTTGGGATATTCCGGTTGTGGGCTACAACGGCGACACCGTGAATATTCTCCGTCTCTGGGAGTCCCGCGCCTCCGAATTCTTCGACTGGGACGTGTTCAACGCCGGCGGCTACGTGGATTCTCAGAACGAGAAGGCTCAGGCCGAGACCATTTCCAAGGTTCTTTACCCTAACGACTCCACCGAAGCCGGCAAGATCCTGCGACTGGTTCAGCAGTACTTCTTCAGCGCCTGCTCTCTGAAGGACATCATCCGCCGCTACAAGCGCGCCCACGGCAACGACTTCTCCGAGTTCGCCGAAAAGATCGCAGTTCAGCTCAACGACACCCATCCTACCATCGCCATCCCTGAACTCATGCGCATTTTCGTTGACGAGGAAAGGATCGAGTGGGAAAGAGCATGGGACATCTGCTACAAGGTGTTCTCCTACACCAACCACACTCTGCTGCCTGAGGCGCTTGAGAAGTGGCCGGTTTACCTCTTCGAGCGGGTTCTTCCTCGCCATCTTGAGATCATTTACGAAATCAACCGCCGCTTCCTTGAAGAGGTGGTGGACGCCAAGTGGCCGGGCAACGACTGGATCAAGAGCAAGCTCTCCATCATCGAGGAGGGCGAGGTCCGCAAGGTCAGAATGGCCAACCTCTGCGTTATCGGATCCCACAAGGTCAACGGCGTGGCCGAAATCCACTCCAAACTGGTCAAGGAGGACCTGTTCCCTGAATTCTCCCAGATCTGGCCTGACAAGTTCTGCAACGTCACCAACGGCGTAACCCCTCGCAGATGGCTTCTCGCCTCCAACCGCGAGCTGGCCAAGCTGTTCACCGAGACCGTGGGCGACGAATGGCCGACCAACCTGGAGAAGCTCCGCGAGGCCACCAAGTTCGCCGACGACGCCGACTTCCAGAAGAAGTTCATGAAGATCAAGCGCAACAACAAGGTGAAACTGGCCGAAGTCATCAAGAAGGAGACCGGCATCGAGGTTTCCCCTGACGCCATTTTCGACGTCCAGGTCAAGAGACTTCACGAGTACAAGCGCCAGCAGCTGAACCTGCTGTACATTCTGGCTCTTTACCGCCGTGTGCTGCAGAACCCTGACTACGACATGGTTGATCATGTTTTCATCTTCGGCTCCAAGTCCGCTCCTGCCTACACCATGGCCAAGAACATCATCTACGCCATCAACAAGATCGGCGACAAGATCAACAACGACCCTCGCGTCAACGGCAAGATCAAGGTTGTGTTCCTGCCTAACTACCGCGTAAGCCTGGCCGAAAAGATCATTCCTGCCGCCGACATTTCGCAGCAGATCTCCACCGCCGGCTACGAGGCTTCCGGCACCAGCAACATGAAGCTCTCCATGAACGGCGCCATCACTCTGGGCACCCTTGACGGAGCCAACATCGAGATCGCCGAGGAGGCCGGAAAGGACAACAACGCCATCTTCGGTCTCACCGTGGACGAAGTGAAGGCGCTGAAGGCCAAGGGCTACAATCCGTGGGACTACTACTACAACAACGAGGAGCTGAAGTCCATTCTCGACTGGCTTGATTCGGACTACTTCACTCCAGGCAAGCCTGGCGAACTGTCCTGCATCAAGCACGCTCTTCTCAACGGCGGCGACACCTACCTCGCTCTTGCCGACTTCGCTTCCTACAGCGAGGCCCACAAGAAGCTTGACACCATGTACCGCAACAAGAAGAAGTGGGCTCATGCGGCGATCGTCAACTCCACCACCATGGGCAAGTTCAATTCCGACCGCTCCATTCAGGACTACGTGGATCAGATTTGGGCTCTGAAGAGCTGCAACGTCAAGTAAGACTAAATTTCTGAACGCTTACCGAGGCACGAATTCAAAACGTGCCTCTTTTTTTGAGCGGATCGGAGCCTGTCCGATCTGTGTTTTTTTTGTTTTTGCAATTTGGAGATTTGTTTATGGCCTCTGTCGCCAAACAAAAGGTGCACGATCTGGTCTACAGCAAGAAGTTCGAGTTCCTGATCATGATCATCATACTCATCAACTGCGTGGCCATCGGTCTTGAAACATATCAGCCGACGCCGGCGCTGACCAATATCAACTTCGTGTGTCTGCTGATTTACACCATCGAGATCTCGCTGAGATTCGCAGTAAGGGATTCTCTCAAGGGGTTCTTCACCGACGGCTGGAATCTGTTCGATCTGTTCATCGTGGTCGCCGGATACATCCCAGAGGATCTGTTCGAGAACGCGGGTCTTGTGGCCGCCTTTCGGGTGTTGCGGGTATTCAGAATTCTCAAACTGTTCAAGACCAGCCTTGAACTGCGTCTCATCATTTCGGTAATGATCCGCTCCATGAGAGCTCTGACCTACAACGCCATGGTGATGCTGATCTTCATGTACGTGTTCGCCATCGCCGGCATTTATCTGTTCCGCCTGCCGTCGCCTGAGAATCTGCCTGACGATCAGAAGGAACAGGTGACCGCGCAGCTGCAGAAGCTTTACGAGATCGCACCTCACTCTCCCGGCAACGCCGATGATCCGTACGGCACTCTTCCCGAGGCAATGTTCACGCTGCTGCGCTGCATGAGCGGCGACGACTGGACCGATCTGCGCTACAATCTGGTCACCGCATCAAGAATGAACCTCATTCCGGTCTCGCCGGTGATCATCACCATCTTCCACGTGTTCTGGTACGTGTTCGCCGCCTTCCTGCTTATCAATCTGGTGGTGGGCGCCGTCATCAACAACTACACCGAGATCATGGAGGCCGAAAAGAAGAACATTCAGAAGATCAGCGACAGGATGAAGGACTGAGAACTTTTGCTGATAAAATGATCCCCAGTGGCGGATCGTTTCAAACCCGGACTTGCCGTTCGGGTTTTTTCATGTCAGCAGGCAACCATCGGCGTTGCCGGCGGTTTTCTGATTCTGAAGGAGTATTTTATGCAGGGTCCATATCCGGTGATCACCCTCTGCGGCAGCACCCGTTTCAGGGACGAGTTCATGGCGGCGCAGAAGCGGCTGACCCTTGAGGGAAACATTGTCATCAGCGTGGGGCTTTTCGGCCACAGCGGCGACATGGAGGTATGGGAGGGCAAAAGCGAAGATGCCATCACCGCCACCAAAGAGATGCTGGACGACATGCACAAGCGGAAAATAGATATGTCAGACGGCATTTTCGTGGTCAATCCCGGCGGCTATATCGGATCCAGCACCGCATCGGAAATCCGGTATGCTCTGGAGCATGGCAAGACGGTGCGCTATCTTGAGGATCCGGATGTCTGATGCAGGCAAGGAGTCGCTTTTGCTTTGACGGTTAATGCCGCCAAGCGCCGAGTCTGGCGCTGACTGAACGCTCTGTGGATGATTGCCCTAGTTGGCAGATTGAAGGGCTCCGGGATGAATGCTCAGTCGTACAGACTGAAGGATTCAGTCGGGCGTTATTGCCATGGAGGTTGAACCCTGGGACAACATGTCGTCTTTATGATCCGGCCGGCAGAAAAAACAGGCGGGGAAAATAAGGAACTGAAAAAAAATAAGGAACTGAAAAAAGGGGCAGTGAAAACATGGAGCTGAAAGAGCCGCGCAGGGAAAACTGGCAAATCAGAGCGCGGATCTGTCGAAGTTCCGGTCGGGAACAGCTTTTGCCGGAACCTTTGCCGGCGCCTTCATGTTTTGCTGCAGGATACCGGTTTTATGGATCGTACTTCTGCGCAGGCTTGCCGATCCGCAGACGAGGCGGTGTCGCTTGCCGCAGTTTCCGAAAACGCAGGCCCCCAAAAAAACAAGAGGGACTGACATCCTGTCCGTCCCTGATAGTCATATCCATTTGTAAGCACATCTGACTTTCGCTTTCGGCCTATCCCTGGCCATAATCGGCTTCCTGCCGATGTTGCGTCCTGCAACACTTGCTATTGTAGATCATCCTTTTCCAAAAACAATATGTCTCGGGGTTGAAATCGTACCGGATAACGGTTGTAGGAAAGTGAAAACTCCTTATAAATCAACATGTTATGTTATGTGTGGCTGATATGGGCCTACAGCAGATCGCTGAAATGGCTTACATCGCTATGGCAAATATCCTACACGGCGCCGGGCGCGATCTCCTTTCTTCTCCCAAGGGCCATGCGCCTTGCGGCAATATGCGGCCGCCTGTCGGGAGACGAAGGACCGAAGGGACAGATCTGCCGGAGAGTGACGGAGGCGGCTGATAAGTCGCCATGCCTGCGCGGTCCGATCGCCCGCATTTTCATTTCCGAGTCCCGCGACTTTAGGATCGCTGTCAAAGTTCAGCTTTAAAACCATGACTTTTAGTTATCAGGGCGGTTTTGCGGATGCTAGCATCGGTGGCGACGGCGGTAGAAGGTTCCCCGCGCATGACGGTTTCGGCGCGAGGGCGCGGTTCGAACGGATTCCAGGGAGATAGAATATATGAGCAGCGTATCAGTCAGAGTTTTGGTCGCCTCGGCGCTGTCTGGGGGCGTTTTTGCCCTTGCCGGCGGCGCGGCCGGAGCCGAGCAGTGCAGCGGCGCCACGGAGTGTCTGGCTCAGGGGCTTGAACTGTACAGGGCCAAAAAATACGACCAGGCGGCGGAAAACTTCGCTCAGGCCTGTCACTCCGGCAGCGCGGACGCCTGCTTCAATCTCGGAGTACTTTATGCCGACGGCCGCGGCGCGCCTCAGGATCAGAATGTCGCCAACGGCTACTATGAACAGGCCTGCAGCATGGGCAAAAACAGCGGCTGCTACAATCTGGGCAACGCTCTGATGGAGGGGGATCAGACCAGCCGTATCAAGGCCCGCTCCTTTTACGCCCGGGCCTGCGAGCTTGAGCACGGCCCCGGCTGCAACAAGCTGGGCGCAGCATTCTTCGAGAGCAAGGATTACAAATCGGCGACTCGATATTTTGAACAGTCCTGCCAGATGGATTACGCCACCGGCTGCAGCAATCTTGCCATCATCTATCATGACGGACTTGAAGTGGAAAAGGATCCCGCCAGAAGCCTGAGCTACTATGAACGCTCCTGCAGTCTGGGAGACGCCGGCGGCTGCATGAAATCAGGTGATGCACTGTATGCGGGAGAAGAAGAGAGCAGGGACTACGCGCGAGCCTACGCTTTTTATGCCAAGGCCTGCGGTCTCAATCATGCCACCGGATGCTTCAATTCCGGCAGCCTTGCGGATCGGGGGCTTGGAATTGAACGCAACAAGGCCCTGGCCCGCCAGTATTACGAAAAGTCCTGCGTCATGAACAGCAGCAGCGGCTGCTACAATCTTGCCAACGCGTACTACAACGGCGACGAGATCGGGCAGGATTTCAAAAAGGCTGGGCAGTATTACGAAAAAGCCTGCGCCATGAACCACGGCAACGCCTGCAACCGTCTCGGCGGCATCTACTATCAGGGCAGGGCCGGAGCGCTTGACAGCGCCGTCGCTCTGAACCACTTTGTCAAAGCCTGCTCTCTGGATGTGGGAGCCGGTTGCATGAACGCCGCCATGCTTTACGAAAAAGGGCATGGAGCGGCCTCGGATCCGAAGATGGCCGGCGGTTATTTCGCCAAGGCCTGCGATCTGAAGGAACTCTCCGGGTGCGAAAACGCCAGGAGGCTGGCCGGGGATGCCATAAGCCCTGAGGAAAGCGGGAGCGGAGGAGACGCGCGGCCGTAGCGTCGGATTCCGTCTGAAAAGTTTATCTCGGGAATCCCGTACGGTTTGCGCGTTTCAATCGTTCCGCCTGCAGGTTTTGCGACTGCAGGCGGCTGTCGTCTCTCGGCTGTAAGTGTTTCAGAACAGCAGGCCTGATCCTGGCGGATTTGGAGACGGCCAACCGGATCATGACGGATTCTGGAACAGCGAGCAGAATTGGAATGGCGCAAAAAGGCGCCTGTCTGAATCGTTTTTCGGTCACGGTTTGAGTCCGGCGCCCGCGCAAACCGGATCACCAGAAAAAACTCTTGAACGAAAGCGTTTTTGTGATAAATTGCGCCAGGTATGAACTTATTGGAAGGAAATTCGCATGGGCAGAAAACGCAATCCTTGGACGCTGGACCAGTATCGGCAGCAAATTTCTCTGGGAGCGGGGCAGGGAGATCTGGAAAATTACGAACCATGGCCGGTGGCCACCACACTCAGCCAGATGGACAAGATGCACGACGTGCAGGGAAGAACCACCGGCAGGTTGCACAGCTTTCTCCTGTCCCTGCAGAAGACATTCTGTCTGATCCTGGATTTCGATCCCGATGTGAAGGACATCAAGGAATACTGGCCGCTGCCCCTTGATGAAACCGCGGCCATCGCCCAGGAAATCAATGTCAGCCATCCGACGGACAACGGATATCCAACCGTTCTTCTGGCCGATTTTTACTATCTGAAAAACGGCTCATGGCATGCCATGCTGGTGAAACGCCTGAAGCAGCTGGAGAGCGAAGGCATGGAGGACTCCATTGCAATCATGCAGGAGTATTTCAGACGTCACGGGCAGGATTTGGGGATACTTACCGAGAAAGAGCTTAACAGCACGATTGTCTACAACTACAACTGGCTCACCGAGGGGGAGTATCTGGCGGACACGTTCCCTGATCCGGAGGAACTGGAAAGCGTTATCTCCATGGTGAAGGAGGCCTCCGGGAATTTGGGTATCGCGGCCGATTTCTCTACTTTCGTTCTGGCCGGAGATGAGCATCTGGGACTGCCTGAGGGCACCATCATGCAGACCCTCAAATACATGGCCCTTAACCGTATGATCAAGGTGAACATGAACCAAAAAATAAACTTCTGGGATCTCAATCCTACGCCTCGGGAGGTACTGATGGCAAACTTCCGCAAAATGATGCGTTTCTGAGTTCGGAAGAAATATTTCGGCGTGGGTGCGCCGGCAGCTGGCGGGACGCCGGCTGCGTCCGGGCGTCAGCGTCTTGAATTTGAACGCCTGAGGCTTTCTTGAAATCGGAACTTTCCGAAAGAGGGATCGTCTGTCGCCACCTCTTTGCGGATTAATGCCTGGTGTCGCTCGCCTGCGCTTCGGAATTTTCTAAGAAGGCGGATTTTTGATGGAAACCAGGCTTCGGGTGTCGGAACGCAGGCGATGGCGGACTGCGGCGGCAGGCAACGGGCGGACAGGTTGAAGGCGGAGCCGGATCGCGGTCGGGGCGGCGCGCCTGCGCGTCGGCAACTACCAGAAGATATCGGACCATCCAAGCATGGTGGTGCGGCATTTGGAGTATTCGTCGCCGTATTTTCTGGACAGAAAATAAATGGCGGCGCAGAAAATCGCGGTCAAAGCCAGCACCACCAGCGCAGCAATGATGTATTCGTTGAAACAGTCCGAAAAATCTCCCATGCTTCCTCCTGCTCCGTCAACGGCTGACGCCGGTTTTCAAGTTTCATGCTATTATCGCAAACAAGCCGTAAACACAAAAACAAAGGATAAACGCAAACGCGCTTTGAATTTCCTTCCTTTGCCGGCTCAGGCAGGCATCGTTGCGTCTGCCGTCATGATGTCTGCGCCTGGTTTCTTTTTTTGTTCCTTTCCCGTTCTTCCCTGGTTACTATCACCATGTTTTTCAGCATTTCAGGAGTGATTTCGGGACAATCCTCATCCGGTTCCGGCTCTCTGGTTTTGAGAGCTTCCAGCATGGCAATCTGCTCTGCCGTCAGAGGAGTGTCTTTATTAATCGTTTTGGTGATTATCATAGTGGCGCGCTTTTCTGTCTGGACGATTCTTGAGTGATAACGCACCGAAACCGCAGTCTTTACGGCAAACCGCATTATTGCAGGCCTGTCATTTTGAAAATCTCTTCGGCGGCGCAGATATTCCCTCTTCCTTACGCCATGCGGAATTCCGCCGGCGCCTGAGCAAAACGGCCTTCAATGAACCTTGGAGAACTGGATTCTGACCGTTCCGCAACAGCTTACTGTTATCGTCAACCCAGGCGTTTTTCCAAGTTTTTTTCGTACTCGCGACAGGATTTTCTTTCGTCCGATCCACTGATCCGGAATCTGCATTCCTGATCAGCATCTGCATCTGGTATTTGGGTATGTTCCGCCGCAGGGCGCAGAATCCGCTCCGGGACGAAGAGGCGTTCGGGCGCTGTCGGCTTCCTTCGTCATCAATCCCGTTTCAGAGCGAGGCCACGCGGTTGTAGATTTTTATCACGTCCTCTTTGCCCACTTCCTTTCGGGTATTGGCGGGACTGCCGCTTGCCAGGGCGTCGGTGGCCATTTTGTCGGTCATTCTGGCAAACTCCTCCAGATTCACGCCGTACTGTCTCAGCGTCGGCACTTTGCATCTGGCACAGAGCCCTCTTACCGCATCGGCGAACTTTTCGGCCGCTCTGGCATCGCTGTCGATGTCGCCTGCCGCCCCGATGCGCCGGCCCAGAGCGGCAAAGCGCTCAAGAGCGCCATCCAGAGCGAACTCCAGACAGTCCGGCAGCAGCATGGCGTTGGAAAGGCCGTGAGGCACGTGAAACAGCGCCCCGATAGGACGGCTCATGCCATGGACTATGGTCACCGATGAATTGCCGAAGCTGACGCCGGCTTCGTAGGATCCCAGAGCCATCTGCGCTCTGGCTTTTGCGTCTCCCGCGCAGGCAGCCTCGATGTTTGCGAAAATTCGGGCGATGGCGGACAGAGCGAACTGATCGGAAATTTCAAAGGCGCGTCTTGAGGTGTAGGCCTCGATGGCGTGGGTCAGGGCGTCAAGACCGCTGGCCGCGGCCACCGACTCCGGCACGTTCCTTGACAGATCAGGATCCACCACCGCGATTCGTGGCATCAGGGCATCGCCCTTCAGCAGCATTTTCACCTGGGTCTGCCGGTCGCTGATGATGGTCACCGCAGTGGTTTCGGAGCCGGTTCCAGCCGTGGTGGGAATTGCCGCAAGAGGCGGAATAGGGCGGCGGATTTGCCCGGTCATCAGATCCCTCAGGGGGCGATCGTCGGTAAGGGCCACGCCGATGGCCTTGGCGCAGTCCATGGGACTGCCGCCGCCGAGACCGACGAGAAAATCGCAGCCTTCGCGACGGTAGATCTCGGCTCCCTCTGCCACCATGGCGTCGTCAGGCTCGGCTGTGACGCCGCTGTAGCTGGCGCAGGCGACGCCCCGGCTTCTGAGAAGTTCGCATGTCCATGTCTTTAAGCCTGCATTAAACACTCGATAAACGCAGGTGGCATAACGGTTTGTGCGAGACTGTCTAATACCGCTCGCAGTGACCGTTTTTCCTCGGTACGTTTTCGCGATGTCTTACATTTTACACAACTC
>JAFURY010000026.1 GCA_017480795.1 Succinivibrionaceae bacterium | reverse complement strand
AATGTCATTGGCGTGTCTCCTTATTTTGACGATTTCTATTATAAGTTAAGACATGCCTTTTTTCATCTATGAACCCTTATCACACAAGGCTTTTTCGACTCTTTTTGAGTTGTGTAATAAATACTAGCATCATGGACATGAATTTCATCGAGATTAGAACATTATGAATTTTAGAAAAACCACTCTATGCATGCTCTGCATGTCCGCAGCCATGGGCCTGTCAGCCTGCCATCACCACAGCCATCACCACAGCAGCAGCGATCCTGCCGAGCCAGAGGAAAACTCGGTAAGCATGAGCTTCTCCGGCCAGGTCATCGACGGCTATCTGGCAAACGCCAAGGTCTGCGCCGATCTCAATCAGAACTATGTCTGCGACGGCGACGAGCCTTCCGCCTCCACGGACGAAAAGGGCAAATTCGTCATCGACGCCAAGGTGATCGGAAGTTTCCTGGCCCAAACCGCCTACAAATGTCTGCTGACCTCGGACTGCAAGGACAAGTTGCCGGTGCGCATTCTCGCATTGTCCGGCGAGGACACCAAGAACATCACTCTCGGCAAGGATGCGCCGCTGGCCAACCCTGTGGCTCTTTCCTCCGTGGCGTTTCTTTCCACCGAAACAGATGAGGAAGCAGGAAGCAAGACTGTAGCCGAGGCCCAGATCACGCCATACACCACCCTGACCGATCTGGCCATGGACAACGCCTCCGACGTAACCACCGTCACCGAGGAAGCGCTCAACGAAACCTTTGACAAGGTGGCCGAAGACCTAGGCGTTGATCCGAAGGTTGCCAGAAGCGACTACAACGATCCAGCCAATGTCACCGATGACACCAAAAAAGCCCTGGTTGCAGGAGAGGTAACGGTAAGAAGCGGTCTCATTCCCGAATCTTTAGAGGAGATCAAGGAGCGTCAGGAAGCCGAACTAACCGTCGATGACGTAGCCGAGGCTACTGCCAGCGTCAAGGAGGACGTGAAGACCATCATCGAGGCGACGAAAGGCTCCACCACCGGAGATATCGCCGATGCGCTCAACACCTACAGCGACGAGGTGGTCACCTCCCTGAAACAGCTTGCCGGTCACGATTCGGACGAATTCAAGTGCGGCATCAGCAAGAAGAACAACGTCTGGTGCTGGGGCGCCGACCAGTCGGGAAATCTGGGCAATATCGACGTCTTCCCTAAGGACAAGGACGGCAATCCTATCGAGAACGGCTATGCCGCGGTGGACAATTTCAGCGCCAAACCGGTGATGGTCAAAACCGCTGACGGCAAGCCTCTGAGCAACGTCAAATCAATCGATTCTGGCAACGGCCACGTCTGCGCCGTCACCTTCGACGGCCAGCTGTACTGCTGGGGCAGCAACTGGTACGGACAGACCGGCACGTCCAAAGACATCGCCGAGGAAAACAGCCGGGTCTTTGCGGCAACGAAAGTGCTGAAAGGTCAGCAGAACGCCAAGGGAGACTATCTGAGCAACGTGGAAAGCGTAAGACTCAGCCACAACGCCACCTGCGCGGTGATCAAAAACGGCGAAGTCTACTGCTGGGGCGAAAACACGGTGAAGCAGCTGGGAGCGGCTCATCCGGATCTTGAGATCAAGACTCACGAGGGACAGAAATCCCTGGAAGGCATCGATCTTAGCGATCTCATCACCGCCATTCCGACTCCGGTCAAGGTGGAATTCCCTGATACCGTGGCTAAGGTCAAAGAGCTCACCGCCGGTCTCTGGACATACTGCGCCCTGGTGGAAAACAAAGATCCAGAGGAGAAGCACAACGTGTACTGCTGGGGCGACGACACCCGCGGTTTGGTAAGTCAGAACTGGATGCAGTATCAGAAGGACTTTCTGGATAAATACGCAAGCCGGCTGAAGTTCGAGGATCAGTCCGAACTGGCCGATCCGGAGGGCAACCAGAACTGGAACTGGCATATCTATGATGAAGGTCTTGAGTGGCATCCGCTCTACGGCGCGCCGGTAACCCAAGTAAGAAACGTTACGACGGCCGAGGCGGACGAAAACAGGGACGAAAATTATATCGGACTTGAAAATCTCCAGTTGGAAAATATTCCTGACGATCCATGGGATCTCGACGCTTGGACCGAACTCAGTCCGGAAGTGAAAAAGTATGTCCAGGACCATGACGTCTGCCTTTCCGATGGCAAGGATTACTGCAAAATCGGCTGGCAGAATTTCGGAGTCATTTACCGAATTGATGACAACGAAGCAGACTACATGGAATACGAAGGACCGGGAAGCAAGGAGGAAATAGAGAATTTCCTCAAGAACGATGTTCCAGGAGAAATCCTCCAACTGCAGCACAATATCGGCATTGTGCAGGTGACATACCCTACCCACGAGCTCAGCAACGTTACCAAATTCGCCATTGCCGGATTTGACAGCCAGCTGCTGCACGAGGTGGACGGCGACTCCATCCTCTGGGCTACCTACAATCAAGGCCCTCTCGGAGCCACCAGCTGGTGGTCCATATTCTCGTCCATGTCCCTCAACGGCGAAAAGATCGCTAAAATCGATGCCAATGTGGAGGGCAGACTTTCGTTTGTTCTTTCGGACAAGGGAAATCTTTACGGACTTCCAAGTAGTGAAGGCAATAAATATGGCACCTATGGCATCGGAGATGCGGACTATGAACAGAACTGGTCGCTAGATGAATCCATCGGCCGCTGGGTGGTCTCCAATCCTGTCCGTCCGCTGCTGAACAGTGCTCCGCTTGCCAACGTTGTCGACGTGTCGGTGGGCAAGAGGTCTGTATGCGCTACGGTGAAGAAGACCGATTCGAAGGGCGAAACCGGTACGGAAAACCAGCTCTACTGCTGGGGATCAAGCACCTTCGGACAGTTGGGCTTTGACAACGGGGACGGAGGATTCAGCTACACCGACACCGCCAAAGAATGGACCGGCTATTCTGCTGTCAACAAATACTTCGACAAGGAAACAAGAATTGAGGACAAGCCAAGACAGGTGAAATTTCCGACTGACGCCAAGTAAAGGCTAGAAGAAACATTCTCAATCGATTGTAAGCCTGCCGCTGTTCGGCAGGCTTTTTTGATCCCAATTTCCAGCACGCATACTTTTGCGCCTGGCGGACTGTTATATCTGCCGCCAGCTCATCACTGAAGTCGCCTCAAACACGTGCTGGCAGAGAGCAAAAATGCAAAGCCATGAGAACTCGGCAGCATCCATGACCATGCATAGGCGCCGGCTTTACTTCAGAGAAACTACTTCCTCTTGTTGATTTCTCCAAGCTTCGGCTTGTCGGCAAACTTGAGCATTTCCCTCAGACGCAACTCCACACCCTTGTCATCGCCCGTGATTGACATTGTCCTTGACCGCCAGACCAGCACCGAGTCCTCTTCCAGGAGGACTCGGAGGTTACGCTCGGATCGCATCTTGGTGTCCATGATATCGAAAAGCCATGGTTCGAAGCATGTTGATACCCCCCTGCGCTTCCTCCGTTTTTTACCGCCGGCGAAAATGTGGTACGATCCTTTCATGGGCGTTTCTGAACCGCATTTGCCCGCAGGCAATCCGCGCCGAGATAATCCGGAGAAGCTATGAAGAATATTTTAACCGCCATGCTGCTTGCCGCTCTTCCGTCATGCGCCTTTGCAGGAGTGTCCGAGGACACCGCAAGGGAAATGACCGAATTCGTCCAGGAATACGTCATGGACAAAATCGCCGAGGAAATGGGGGACGAGGCGCATGCCGAGGTGACGGTTTCGAACCTGGAAAAAAGACTGCGGGTGGAGGAATGCGACGGAGATCTTGCGGCGGAGCTGAACAAAAAGGATCTGACCCGCTTCAGCAACAGCGTGACGCTCAGCTGCGCCGGGGGCGAAAAGGAATGGTCCGCGGTGGTGCCCATCAAGATCCGCTATACCGCGCCGGCCGTGACCGTGGTTATGGCCATAAGCAAAAATCAGACGATAACCGCCGACAATGTCGAGATCAGTTATGTGGACAAAAAGAGTCTGAAGGGGAATTTCTTCACCGACACCGTGCTGGTCGTCGGCTCGAAAAGCAAGCGCGATCTGGCGGCCGGCTCGGTGATCCGCAACAACCAGATCTGTCTGGTGTGCAAGGATGACATTGTCGATCTGGAAGCCGGCACCGGCGAGGTCACCATCAAGGTTCAGGCAAGAGCCCTGCAGGACGGAAGCCTCAACTCCAACGTCCGGGTCACCAACCTGATTTCCAACAAAGACGTCACAGGCAGAGTCGTGGGAGTAAAACAGGTGAGAATAGACGTGAAATGAAAGCGGAGGCATAAACCTCCGCATACAGCCACATTACATTACTTGTTGCAGGCGCGCAAACCTCACACTCCCAGACTCAGCAGTCATCCGAGACAATGGTATACGCAGGTTCTCTCGAAACTTCGACACATTCGCCTCCCTTCTTCTCAGCGAATATTTCCGCAGAACTGTAGCCAAGATAACACTTGCCTCCTTTATATTTTGTTCCTCTCAGAAGCAAATGCTGAGTATCACGAGTTATACCTTTGACGTTGTCAGAACTCCTGCACTGGCATATATCATGCTCGCATACCTCGTCACCGTAAGATGCACATGTCTTATTCAGGCATTCGTAAGTTTCGCAACGATTCGGAACAGTTTTTCCTCCTTTCTGAGTAGTTTTGGTACCACCCACATCGCCATCAATGGCGTAGGCAACAGAGTTTCGATCCAAATATGCGTACTTCAGGTAAAGCCATGTCCCGCCGACTTCCACGCAATTGTTGTTCGCGCAACTCTCAGACCAACTGCCGTTATTAACCTTGCAGGTTTCCTTATTGACCGATTTCTCTGTATAACTGGTGTTATTGCCTCGAATTATCGCTTTGCCGTAAACCATGTTGTTTAGAGATCTGACAACACCTTTCATATGGTTCAAGGTTGCAACCTTAGCATCCTTTTTCATATCAATAAACTTAGGCGCGGCCGAAACCGCCAGCACGCCAAGAATGACAATGACCACAATCAGTTCAACAAGAGTGAATCCTCTCTGTCTTCCGTGATTTTGGCAGATTTTCATTTACACCTCGCAAAACTCAAAGATTGTCGTTTTCCTGCGCCGACCTCAAAGGCAAGAACGTCAATGGCGCACCAATGCGGCACAGATAAGGAATGAACCAGACTCTGCATGTTAAAAGCCTGTCCATTATAAAGTAAATCCCGCAAAAACAAACAGTTTGCTTCACATCCCGGCGGGACGACCGTTCAAGCGCCGTCCGCATCATCATAATGGTCAGGATACGACAGAACGCAGACCATGCATGCTCCAACCTTCACTGATCTATCGGCAAAAATCCCCGTTGCTTGAACTATTGCGCCAAAAGCAAGCATGACAACTTCCAAGTCGTCAAAAAGTGCTAAAGGAATTT
Organism: Succinivibrionaceae bacterium; assembly: GCA_017480795.1. Classification (GTDB taxonomy): domain Bacteria; phylum Pseudomonadota; class Gammaproteobacteria; order Enterobacterales; family Succinivibrionaceae; genus UBA2804. Next base: position 6,795 of record JAFURY010000026.1, on the reverse strand, counting down.
TAGAACCGGCCGATAGCATCAGCAAATGGATATTTGTGGGCGAGCCCATGGACACAGGGAGGAGCTGAAATGGCTGTAAACAACGTTACCGCAGGAATCACCGCAAGCGCCATCATCGCAGGCGGTCCGCAGAACTCCAAGGAAACAGGAAAGGCCGGACTCGGCTCGGCGGCAAAGACGGGAGCCGGCGCCAGCGTTCAGGATCATGTGGAAATCACTCCGCAGGCCAGACAGCTCAGCGGGCTTCAGGATAAAATCAAGGCGGCGCCGGAAATCGACACGGCCAAGGTAAACGAGATCAAAACCGCCATCGGCAACGGCTCGTATCAGATTGACGGCCAGGCGATAGCAGCCAGAATGTCGGAATTTGAAGCGAACATATCTGCTCTGCTTGGCTAGTGACGGAGACTTGATTGGCAGCATCCCTTTCGGCTTTTCTCGAACGTCAGAAACAGATTCTTGACGAACTGAACAAACTGTTGAAGGACGAGTTTGCCGTGTTGAAAAACCGGCAGGCTTTTTCTTTGCCCAAAATAAACCAGCGCAAGCAGGCGCTTTTAAGCGAGCTGACGGCAAACGACCGGGCCATAGGCCAGCTTCCCGATCGGGACGATCTGAAAACCGTCTACAAAACCCAGATGGAAGAAATTCAGAAGCAGCTTCAGATCTGCCAGAAACAGAATGCCGTGAACGGCAGACTGATTCAGCTGTCCATCACCTCAAACCGCCGTCTTGGCATGACATTGTCGAAACTCAAGGATCGCAATTCCATGACCTACGACGACAAGGGCGCCACCCACTCCAGCGCCTCCTCGGGAATGAACATCGAGTGCTAGCCGGTGTCGGCCGCAACCATTTCGGCGCAAGCTCCTAGAGTGCTCCTCTCAGCTGATACATCTGATAAAGCACCTTGGTATCCAGCGAAAGCTCGGTGGCGTACACATTGTTGCTGACAGGATATGTTCTCACCACCTTGGCTCCCTTCAACAGTCCGCTTACGGATGCGTCCAGCTGCTCGTCCGTCTGGATGTAATCCCTCAGCGTGGTATAACTGTCGATCTGAATGCCGTACACCTGCTCCGTAAGTTCCCGATAGGCATCCAGCTTCGAGGCCCGCATGGCCTCCAGCACCTTCTGATCCCGGGTTTTGCCCGGCTGCTGGCTGATGATGGAATAGCCGGTAGCCGTCAGCACCGGATATTTTCCGTCCGTGTACACGGTGCCGTTGCCGCTGACCGCATCGCCGCTGCCGCCAAAAACGGAGCACCCGCTCAGGGCGGCAATCATAGCGGCGCAGAATACCGCTGAAACAATTCTATTCATGATCTGCTCCTATCTCATTACAGACTGACGGTTAAATGACGCTGACGGATCCTCGCGGTAAATCAGCCCCCCTGAAACTCTGGTGTTGTTCCGACCCCGATAGGCCGGAGAGGCCGAGGTTGCCGCGCCTCTGGCGCCCGTCCCGCCTGCGGCAGCGCCGTACTTGCCCGATGAAAAGGTGGGAGAAGGGAGATAGGCGTAAGGAACTATCCCGACGGCGGTGGATTCCACCATGTTGCTTTTGAGACTGACAATTCTGGCGTTCACCACGTACCCTTCCTTGTTTCTGCTCAGCGTGCCGATAAGAAATCTCGAAACCGACATTTTCCGCGCAAGTTCCCGGGCGTTGCGACTCAGAGTAAGATCCCCGTCAGGCGTCACCTCCACATAGCCGGTCAGATGATGCTCGTAAACATTTTCGCCCCGGCGGTGCATTTCATGAATGAAATTCTCCGCCAGCACCCTTCCCAGATCGTTGGGAGTCTTGTAGCTTCTCACATCCACGAAGGTGATGATGGCAAGCTTCGGAAGATCATTGCCGCGATCCACCTTGTAACGCTCCAGCTGATCCGCCATTCGGCTGACGATGACGTTCAGCTCCAGTCCCTTGTAGTCCAGATCGTCGTAGCGGTGCACGTCCCCCCTGGGCACGGAAACCACATTCTCCGGCTTGGTCTGCACCGGATAATTGACGTTCGCGCAGCCCCCGAAGCATAGCGACAGCGCCGCCAGCAATGAAAATTCGGCAAATCTGAGCATAAACACCCCACCTCGGCAGCTATGCCGGAATAAAAATATGAAATCTGATATTGTCTGGCAGTACTTATGCAAGATTTCTGCCAATTTACAACCACGGCCAGAAGCCAAGGGCGATTTCATGATCCCGATGTGGCTGGACAGGCTTCCATACACTCGCCCGTCATGGCGCTGCAATGATCATGGGCGCAGGCGCGGCCGTCGCAGCGGCAGGCGGCCATACGCCGATTCTCATGCCAGCTTCCCGCCACTGTTATTTTTCTATTGTATCAGCATATTCGTTTTCCTGGCGAGCAGGATCCAAACCCGCTGTCGCTCCCCGCATAGGCGGAACGCAACTTGGCACTGATATTGCTTCAATACAGTCAGCTGTCGGCTGACAGTACCTGCTATTGGAGACGTCAATGAAAAAGATCCTGCTGCTTGCGCTGCTAATCATCGCTCTTCCGGTTTACGCCGAGGTGTTCACCGCCACCGGCGCCGCCCCCATCATCAACGGCAACATCGCCGATGCCCGCAACAAGGCCATAGAGGATGCTCTGCGCCAGGCCCTGCTGCAAAGCGGAGCCAACATTTCCACCGAGCAGTCGGCCCGCAACGGAAAACTGACCATGCACAACATCAGACTGACGTCTGACAGCAAGATCAGAAGATACAGCATCGTGGAGCAGAAGAACCACGGCGATTACATGGAGATCACGGTAAAGGCCGACATCTACAACAAATCCGGAGTATGCAAGGGCAGACAGTATGCAAAAACCGTCACCCCGGTTCTGTTTCTCTACGACGAGGGACAGGCCGACAGCAGCGAGCGGCAGCTTCACGATTTCAACCGGGAGCTGACAAGACAGTTTCACAGCCGTCTTCTCGGCAACAAGGAGATCTTCTACACCAACGCATGGATAGATCGCAGCTACCGCATCGATCTGAGATCGGTGGAAAGCGAAAGAAGCGACATCAGGGAGCAGCTGAGACATCTGGCCAGGATCACCGACAGTCAGTACCTGCTCCTGGGGTCCATCAGGGATCTGGGCTTTGAAAACGAGGATGACGGGATTATTTCCGGACTGTTCAGCAAGCCGGACAGAAACATCTCCTTCTCCGTATACCTGGTGAACGGCTACACGGGGGAGCTGGTTTACGCCAAGAATTTTTCAGAAACGGCATCCTGGACCTTTGACAAAAAGGAAAGCGTGGACGTCAGAAGCAACAAGTTCTGGAAATCGGCCTACGGTCAGAAAACCGCGGCCCTGATCAACCAGGCCGCGGCGGAAATCAGCCGGGAGGCCATGTGCAAGGGCCTTAACGCCAGCATCGTCAGGGTTGCCGACGGCAGGTACCACATCAATGCCGGTAGCCGCAACAACGTCAAAAAGGGCGACAGCTTCGCCATCAGCCTGTCGGCCAACTACTACGACCATGAAAGGATGCAGCGCACCGACAGTCATGCGCTGACCGGCTCGTATGTGGTGGAGAGAGTATCCGCCGATCAGGCGGTTCTGAGAGCCGATGCCAAAACGCGCCCCGACAGCAATATCCAGATAGGGGATATCGCCAGCACCAACTAGCAGGGGCGATGTTCAATGCCCGCCAATTAAAAAAGCCGTCTGAAGATCAGGCGGCTTTTTGCGGTTATCAGCGCCAGTCAGGCGCCGAAACAGCTCTGATTCAAGAACCGTTTAGACCGGAAGAATGTCGTTGGACTCCATTTCCTTTGCGACAATCTCATCCCAGTTGGCCGGCTCAAGCACCTCGACATGAGGTCCGAACTTGTCCAGGAACCACTTCATTTCGGCAACGCCGCAGGCATCAAACTCCACGGTGATGCGGCCTTCCACATCCTTGGAGATCTTCTGACGCTCGGAAGGCGTTACGAACTGATAGTTGTTGAGATGAGAGGAGGCGTATGGATCGAAACGCCACTTCATATGATAAACGTCCTTGCTCAGGAAGATACCGAAGCTGTTGTAGATGATATTGTCCACCGTCTCCTTCTCATCAATGGCGAAATAAATGTTCTTCGGAGCCTGAGGCTTTTTAGGCTGAACCAGACCGATAATCGATCCGTCAGGAGCTCTGCGGTGATACGGACGACGGGAGTCCTCTTTCTTGTAGTCGACGCAGGTCACGATATTGCTGAGTTTGAAGAACTTGTAGATCGGCGTGTCGCCCTTGTTGCCGCGGATGATATCAAGATCCGGCTCTTCGATATGAACGATGTTGGCGTCCTTGGTAAGCTCGGCGATGAGAGCCTCCGGGACGATCTTGGCCACCAGATACTGGGTGTTGCCGTAAAGGAAACCGATAGGCGCCACCAGGTAAAGCTTGCCGTCAGGCGAATTGTTGCTTCTATAGAAAATCTGACAGACGCTGCGGCTGTAGATGAAGTTGTTGAGTCTGGTTACCATGGTGTCGTCAACCTCGAAGTGAGGACCGCGGAAACGAACCGCGCTGTTGGTGCTCCTCAGAGAGGCCTCGGTATTGGACTCGTAGCTGTTTTTCTTCTTGCTGGAATCGTCGGCGGCGGTGATCTTGGAATGCAGCCGCTTCAGATCAGCCCTGACCAGCGCCTCGTCATCTCCCAGCTGCTCGGGAGCGGCATCAAGCGCATCGATGGCCTTCTTCAGGGAAGAGACGTCCGACGGAGTGAAGTCGAAACTGTAATTGGTGTTCTTTGTAAAATCAACGCTGAAGAACTTGTTTCTCTTTGTTCTTCTGACCATGAGATAGTTGGGAAACAGTCTCATGACCGTAGCCACCCATCTCTGAGCGGTACGCTTGTTGATGCAGAAGGCCTCGCATATGTCGTCATAGCTCATGCCATCTGTTCCCTCAGCACAAAGACGGTTGAGAAAATCAATATTCAGCGTGTTCTTTGTGTTTTCGGTATTTGCTTTCTTTACCATATCTTTCTCCCAAATCAAGCAGAACGCTGCTTAATTTAAAACTTAAGGTTAAGTTTAGTGAAAGGAATAAAAATCAAGCAGAATTTACAAAACAGAATAACAACGTCTCCCCCGAAACAGGAGGAGAAAAATGGTTAAATTACAAATATCACTCCTGGAGCATCAGGGATACCGCTGGAGATGACAACTGCATTGTAATTCTATACTGAAGCGCGCCTCGGCGGCACGTTTCAGAATCAGCATGATTTACCATCAAAATTTAGTTACAGTCGAACGGATCCTGCAAAACAATCGTTTCGTCGCGATCCGGCCCTGTAGAGATTATAGCAAGAGGCAATCCGGTAACTTCCAGCAGTCTCCTGATATAATTCTTAGCCGCCTCGGGAAGATCGTCCATGGATTTTACTCCATAGGTGGACTGCTTCCATCCAGGCATTGTCTCATATACCGGCTCTATGCCCTCGTAATCCTTGGCCGCCATCGGAGAACTTTCGATGGTCTTGCCGTTCTTGCGGTAGGATACGCAGATCTTGATCTCGTCCAGTTCGTCAAGAACGTCAAGCTTGGTCAAGCAGAGACCGGAGAGAGAATTGACCATGGCGGATCTTCTCATCGCCACCGCATCAAACCAACCGCAACGGCGGCGACGACCGGTAACGGAGCCGTATTCATTGCCCTTGTCGCACAGATAATCGCCGATTTTATCGTTGAGCTCGGTAGGGAACGGACCGCCGCCCACACGGGTGGTATAGGCCTTGGCGATGCCAAGAACATAACCCACATTGCGCGGGCCGAAGCCTGCTCCGGTGCAAACGCCGCCAGAGACGGTGTTGGAGGAGGTGACATACGGGAAGGTGCCGTGATCGATGTCCAGGAATGTTCCCTGAGCGCCCTCGAACATCACCTTTTCGCCGTTTTTGCGGGCTTCGTCGAGAAGAAGAGTGACGTCGCAGATCATGGAGCAGACGATCGGCGCATATTCTCTAGCCTTGGCCAGAGTCTCGTCGTATGAGATTTCTTCGGCGTGATAATAATTTTTCAGAACGAAATTGTGATAATCCATCACGGCTTTGAGCTTCTCGGCAAAGGCGTCCATATCCCGCAGATCGCCGACTCTAAGTCCGCGACGGGCAACCTTGTCCTCGTAGGCAGGGCCGATGCCCTTGCCGGTGGTGCCGATGGCCTTGGCGCCAAGAGCCTTTTCCCTGGCATGATCAAGCGCGGCGTGATAAGGCATGATAAGAGCGGTGGCGTCGGAGATTCTCAGTCTTGATTTGACGTCGACCCCGCAGGACTCAAGTTCGGCGATTTCTCCGAGAAGCGCCTCGGGGCTGAGCACCACGCCGTTTCCGATGACGCATACGGTGCTCTCGTGCAGAATTCCCGACGGAATGAGGCGAAGAACCGTTTTCTTTCCATTGACCACCAGCGTATGACCAGCATTGTGACCGCCCTGATAGCGAACCACATACTTCGCGCGTTCCGCCAGCAGATCAACAATCTTTCCCTTGCCCTCGTCGCCCCACTGGGTGCCAAGGATCACAATATTCTGACTCATTAAAATCATTCTCACAAAACTTATGACTTAATACATTTTACAACAATAGTCAAAAATTTGCACTATTAAAATCAAAAAATGAAACACTTTGAAAATCTAGCAAAATTTCTGTTTGTTACTATTCACACCCCCGGGGACAGCCTCCCCGGATGGGCATAGCACCAGCCAATACACCTCACACGCAACAACCCTGTCTACTACCCTAAAATACCCAAAAAATGTGATACAAGGATCAAATTTGAAAAATAATTT
>JAFURY010000001.1 GCA_017480795.1 Succinivibrionaceae bacterium | reverse complement strand
AGTCGTTTGATCAAGCTTCTGGCTGTTCGCAAGAAATCCGAACTTTTTATAAAGTTCAAACAGAATGTCCAGCAGGCAGTTCAAGGCGTCGATTTCCGTTTTGCCGTCCACATCCTTCAGCGAAACGCTGATCACCGGATAGCGACCCATGAACTGCCGGCAGAGTTCCTGATCATTGTCGTAAACGTGCAGCCCCTTGAACAGTCTCTCCTGACGGCTCAGATCTTCGGGATCCTGATAGTTCATCTCCATAAAGGTGGCCAGCATGCTCATGGAAAGAGTTTTGCCGAAACGGCGGGGTCTCAAAAGCAGACTGACTTCCACCGCGGATTTCAGCAGGGGCCTGAGAAAGGATGTTTTGTCGACGTACCTTGCATTCTGGGATCTGAGCTTTTCAAAATCGGAAATTCCGACAGGAAGATTCTCTCCGCTTATACTCATTCTCTTGTCTCCTTTCGCTTTTTTGCACCATTTGGGTGGAAATCTATTGAGGTCTGCATATGCTGCAATGATAGGTGACTATATCACTTTGCAATTTTCATGTGCATGTTTATGGTGTGCTTTTGATCTGCCGGCGTGGAAAATTACTTGTTGGTTTGTTTACGATCAAACTGCAAATGTCAGACATCTAAGGTCGAGCCGGTTTGCTCAGACCCAAAATTTACTACTTTCCAAAAGATTTTCTTTTCAAGGTTGCACATCCTGGAACAGGTCTGTCTGATGTCCTTGCTGAGGCTGAATCAACTGATCAAAACTAGCTCCGTTGAATACATCGTCTTCACGAACTGGGATGCAGTCAATGGTTTTTATCAGTTCGGCGTTTCCTTTAAGTGCGTTGGAACTGTCTCTTACCATCAGGTTTGAAAGGTGTCTTGTTGCGCATTCATGAGCTCCTACCCAGGTGCCTCCTTTGGTCATGCTGATGGCGTTTCTGCCGTTTCTGTTTTCCGTTTTGTAATCGCAGGTCACCACCATTGAATAGTCAGCTGCGGCATATATCATTTTGTTGCGAGCCATGGCGTTGTAACCGGCGAACCTAGCGTCAGGACTTGTCATTGAAAGAAAGAGGCTGTCGCCATTGATTATTTCGTTTCTCACTGATGGTTCTCTGATTTTCTTTTTTAGCGAATCTGATACCGTGATGATGCTGCGTCCGCCTGAACTAATGGCGGTTTCAAGCGCCAGCTGATCAATTCCCTTGGCTCCTCCTGACGATATAGCGTAACCTGAGTTTATGGCTGTAGCTGCAAACTCTCGTGTGAATCTGTCCGCAGTGCTGTCGGCTGTCAGATCCCTAGATCCTACAATAGCGACGGCTGGCAGTCTGTCAATCAAGGAAATGTCTCCGGCGTAAAAAAGCACTGATGGAATTGGCGCTCCTCCGCGTCTCAACTTGTTTCTAATCTTCTTCGGATACAAATCTTTGTTGGCTCTGGTAACAACATTAAGACCGATGGTTTCAAGATTTGACAGCACGATTGTTAATTGCTGATGCCGTTTAAGCAAGGACGGGATCCGCTGATGGAAGTCAGAAGTGCGGCAGTGTGAAAACACCTCGGATTTGTATTTTTCGTAAATCGAAAGGATGTCATCCGCTCTCATTGACAGCAGATCTTTTGGTTCTTTTCCTTCTTTGAACAAGGCCATTGCAAATGCTGAATATGCAGCGTCAGACAAAGGAGTCTGATGGTCATTAATCGCTAGATCTGAACAAAGAAGAAGCGTAACAAGTTCGTTTTCCGATATATGCATGAATAACTCCTGATGTCACGGATCTATTCAGAGGATGTGTCTGCAAGGGCTAATGGTGTTACAGAACTGGCATGGGCGTCACGTTGCAGTATTAATCCGCAATGAGTAAATGTCCATTTTGAGTCAACCATGTCGTCTATAAGCAAAATATTTCGGTTGGTTATGAATTGAGTTGAGTTTTGTTTTACTGCAAAGGCTGATTCTACGTTTGAATATTGCCTCGCTGAGTTAAGCATGGCCTTTTGCTGTTGATTGTCTTTTACCTTGATAAGAGAGTCCACAAACTGAATTCTGAGTGCACTTGCCACCCTAATGGCAAAGTTTCTTACAAGATTTGGTCTTTTGATCGATGGAACGCAGGTGATAACCAAGTTTTGTTTTTCAATAAGGTCGTTGGTTGCCAAGTATACAATCATGTCTGTCATGGCTTGGACGAGTATGGAGGAAAATTCGCCGAGCTCATATTTGTCATGCCTTACAGTTTCTCCTAGACCAAAGAGATACTTGGCCAGAAAATATCCTTGATTATTCACGAACGGAAGTTTTTTGAGGTTAGGGTATTGCTTTCTTGGAGTGATTACACTCAGACTTATGTCATATCTGTAAGGCTTGTTTATATAGATAGTGGCATCCTCTATCGATTGAGGATCTAGATTGATTACCGTATGTTGTCCTGTGCAGTTTGAGCATTTTCCACATGTGTGGGCATATGGATCATTTAATTCTTCTGAGATAAATTTCATTAAACAGTCTTTATGATTGATGAATTCTTTCATCCTTTCAAACTGTTGTTTTTTAATTTCGATTATTTGTTTTTTTTCGTCAATGTATTCGTTAAGATTTGATCTTATTGTAGTCCTGTAGTAGTATGACTTGTCTTTATTGATTAGTTTTCTTGCCTGCAGATGTTTCAGTATTGCTTCAAGATTGCTACTTTTAATGTTGAAAACATTTAATAAGTCCGTTTTCTTTAGGCTGTTTTGATTTCCTATATAGTCCAAAATCTTTGTCATTATTCGCGGATCTGGGAAGGAATTCTCTATGAAATAGTTGGCTAGTTTGTCATCAGTTTTACTACTCAGTAAAACGATTCTCGCCTCATCTACATTTCTTCCGGCTCTCCCTATCTGCTGATAGTACTCCAACATTGAGATTGGACATTGAAAATGAATGACAAAAGTGACGTCAGGTTTGTCGTATCCCATGCCAAGAGCTGATGTCGCAACCAAAACTTGGATTCTGTTGTATAAAAAATCATTTTCAATCTGTTCTCTATTTTCTATTTTCGAGTGGTAGGATAATGCGTTAATGTGATTTATGCGAAGGTAGTGTGCGAGGAGATCGGCGTCTCTAATTGTCATGGAATAAATAATTCCGGAACCTTGATGATTTTTTAAGAACTTCAAGATCCACACAAATTTCTGCGCAATAGTTAAATCCTTGATTATTTCTATATAGTGAGACTCTCTTAGCAATTCACCTCTGATTATTTGGAAGGAATCCTTGTAAAGATAAAACTGATTCTTCAGATCATTGATTACAAAATCATTCGCTGTGGCAGTAGTTGCTAGAACATGCAATTTAGGATTGTTAAGGTAGTTATTGATATAATCCTTCAACTGGCAGTAATCAGGCCTGAAATCGTGCCCCCATTCTGAAATGCAATGTGCTTCATCAACAACAAATAATGCAAACTCCTTTCGAATATCTCTGATAAGGATTGATTTTACTTCATCCTTTTTCATTTGTTCAGGAGTTATGAATATCATATCGTATCTGTCATTTGCGATGTTTGGCCTTATTTCTCCAAGTTCCTGTTGGTAATTTATTAGGCAGCAATTTAATCCAAGTTTGTTTGCAGTTGCCAGTTGGTTTCTCATCAGCGAAATTAGCGGACTTATTATTATGGTTGGTGCATACCCTGAATTACGAAAATATCTAGTAGCTAAAATATATACTAAACTTTTGCCCCAACCTGTTTTTTCAACAACCAAAGTCAGTCTGTTTGTTATTGTAGAGATGATTGCTTCACATTGATCTTTCCTGAAGCTAGCCTTGTCGCCAAATACTTCATGCAAATATTTTGTAACAGTGTTGATAATTTCAGGATGTTGCATTCTGTTGTCTCTCAATTCTAAGATGGGTTCAGAGTAACCTCGTTCTAAGTATCCTGTACTCTGTGTGTTTATTTTACGAATTTTAATTTGCACGTTGTTATTTACTCTATCACACTTTTCAACTTTATTTACAATAAAACGTTAAACTTTGAGTTTATGGGATTGTTTGCGACTGTGACATCATGAATCTCATCTGCTAAACTGTTTCAACAGCCAGTCTAGCTGAACCTGTCCGTAGTTGGATTGGGAGATTTTTTTATAACGTATGATGGCTGAGATGCAACTTTTCATCGGCAGTGAGATCCTAAAGATTTCAAAGCGCGGTGTTGGCGCATAGGTTGCAACTCTCTACCATGGTTTGTATTACCTGCACCTCCGAAACCTAGTCCATCCAAAATATCAAATTTCATCGGAATATACATAACTTCCAATCTTTTTTAGAAAGTAAAAGAAGATGTTTGTTATAGGTGACGCTAAATTTCTTAAGACTGCTATCTTTTGGATTGTTGTTATGAGTTGATTGTGTTTACCATTGTGTTATTTATGGTCAGTTTGAACTGCGGTTAATGATTTACTTTTGTGATTTTCTTTAACAATTTGACGTGGGGTAAAAATTCGAGCCTTTTTAAACTCCGTTATTTAACAATCTGTTTTAACGAGGTTTTATGTTCGGCATGTTTTAGGTCATGATAGGATTGTCTGAATTACGACATTGAAATAGAATATTCAGAATTTGGCGGCTTTTGTGATGTGTACAATAGATTTTGAACCGGAATCTTGCGTTGTTTTCGGTTTGATGGTAATAAATCAGCATTAATGTTCTCTGTCTTACAGGCAGTCCCAGACTTTTCAACACAGGTCCCGCATTTCCATGAAAATCATCCATACCTCCGACTGGCATCTCGGCTGCAGTCTCGAATATCACAACCGCATTTACGAGCACAAATGCTTCTTTGAGTTTCTAAGGGAAACCATCAGGAAGGAACAGGTGGATGCCGTTCTGGTATCCGGCGACATCTACGACAGCGCCAATCCCGCCACCGATTATCTGAAGCTTCTCAACGAGTTTCTGGTAAGTCTGTTCCGCGAGTTTCCTAATCTTCAGATGGTTCTAACCGGCGGCAATCATGATTCAGCCGCCCGTCTCGGTGTGGACCGGACGATACTGGAATATCTCAACACCCATCTGATCCCCCGCATTGAAACCACCGATGGCGGCAAGCCGGATCTGGAACGGCTGATAATTCCGCTGAAGGACTCGTCCGGCGCGGTCAGGGCCTACTGCGCTGCGCTGCCGTTCATCCGCCGGGCCGACATTCCGGTTACCTACGCATCCGATCGCTCATATCACGAGGATCAGTTCGCAAACGCGGTGTTCGCGCTTCACCGGGATCTGCTGGATCTGATGAAAGCGCGAGCTCAGGACGGCGAAAAACTGATTGTCATGGACCACACCACCATTTCCGGCAGCAAGTTCTCCGATAACGAAGCCGAGCATTCCATTGTCATCGGCAATGTGGAGAGCCTGTCCTCCGACATGTATCAGGGTTTTGACTACGTGGCCCTTGGTCATATCCATGCCCATCAGGCGCTGGGCGACAATCCGCCGGTGGTCTACAGCGGCTCTCCAATACCGATCTCATTCACCGAAAAGAACTACAGGCACGGCGTTGAGCTGATAACCATTGATGACGATGGAAAACTGTCCTTCCAGCATGTGCCGGCGCCAAGGGTTGTGGACATCCGGACCGTTCCGAAGGAGGCCAGGCCGCTGTCGGAGGTGGTGGAGGAACTGAAGCTTCTTCCGGAGGGGGAACTTCCTCCCGAGCGTTATCCGTTCATCGAGGTGCAGTACCTGGAGGACAGTTCCGGAATGTCCGCCGCTCTGTCTGCGGGCGCCTACATCAAGGAGGCGCTGGAGGGAAAGGATGCCAGACTGATAAAAATCAGGAAAATCGAAAAGGCAAATCCTGTCGGAGCGGAGGCTTCCAAAGACGCAAGCTGCATCGATGTGGCGTCCCTTGAGCCTGAGGAAATATTCCGTCAGTATTATTTCGACAGAAGGAAAGAAGAGCTTCCCGAGGCGCTCAGACTGGAGTTCAGGCGCGTTCTTGAAGAGGTCCGGCAGCAGGAACAGAACGATTCCAGAGCATGATCCGGCAACGGCAGATTAATCAGCAGAAGGCGAAAAAGCATGAAGATTTTGAAAATCCGCGGAGAAAACCTCGCTTCCATCGGATCCCGGTTTGAGATTGATTTATCCACAGGAACTCTTGGCGGCGCCGGACTTTTTGCCATTACCGGCGATACCGGATCCGGCAAGACCACCATACTGGATGCGGTGACTCTGGCGCTGTTCGGCAAGGCGGTGCGCTACGAGGATGCCAGAACCCAGAACGACAAAAAGGACACGGCGGCCTCAGGCGAATCCGGTTTCAGTATCGGAAACATCATGACCCGCGGCAGAGCCTTTACGTCTGCGGAGACCGAATTCGCGGGCGATGACGGCAACGTGTACAAGGCGTGCTGGTACCTGCAGCGGGCCCATAAAAAACTCAACGGCGCGTTGCAAAGAACTCCGACACGTTCTCTCTATCAGCTGATTGACGGCGAGTTTCAGACTGTGGCATCCGGCAAAAACGATATGGAATCAAAACTCAAATCCATTCTCCATCTGAGCTGGGAGCAGTTTCGGCGCATGGTCATTCTGCCTCAGGGAGATTTCGCGGCTTTTCTCAACGCCAAGGCCACCGATCGCTCCAAACTTCTGCAGGTCATCACCGGAACCGAAATCTACGAGGCGGTGGCCAACCGGGTGAGGGAAAAGGCCGGCGATATCATCAAAAGCATAAAGGCGACCAAAGCCGAGGTTGAAAATCTTGTCAGGGACAATCCTGACGCCACCGACGACCATATCGACGAAATCGATGCGGAAATCCATCGGCTCGAGAACGACAAAAAGGAGCAGGATGAACTTGATCGCAGGATCGGCAAGGCTTGCTCGAATTACGATCGGCTAGCCGAGGAGCAGAAGAATCTTCGGCAGGCGCAGCAGACCCATGAAGCATGCACCAGGCAGTGTCAGGATAACCGGAGGATCGAAGACGAAATCCGGCGCTACAAGGAGCTGAAGGAGGGCGAAGTTCCGCTGAGCGGATTCGACACGGCCGGCAGGCAGCTTGCCGACGCTCAAGCGATCATCCAGCGGATTAATGCCGAACTGGGAAGGCTTGAAGCCGTTACTCCGGATCTGAAGTCCGCCATTGAAAAATGCGACTCGGAAATCGCCGGGTTCAAAGAATATTCCGATGAGCAGACTGTCAAAATCAATCAGGCCAGGGAAATTTCAGGTCAGATCGAGGCCGGTCGAAGTCATCTCGACAACGCCTGCAAAGCCATGGAAGACACCGCCAGGGCGCTGGATGCGGCAAACAAGAATCTGAAGAGCAAACAGACTGAAACCGAAAAACTGCGGAAGAAGGCCGACAATCTCCAAAAACTCTGCCAGGAGAACGACTCCTACGCCGAATACGCCACCCAGGCTGAAATTCTCGGCGGGCAGATGAACGATCTGCTGTCTCAGATGGAAAAAAGGCATGAGCTCATTCAGCAGGTGGGAACGGCAAAAAAGGCTATAGGCAAGGCGGAGGGCGAAATCCGGAAAATCGAATCCGAGCGTGAAAAGCTGCAGACTGAAGCAAGCCGGATCCAGGAGGAACTTGGCCGGCTTCAGAAAGAACTGCAGGCATTTGACGGACGCGATCTGCAGAACGAACTGAACGGCCTCAACCAACGGATGAACAGTCTCTCGGCGCTTGATGCCACTGGCGAGGCCATAGGCGACGACATCGCCCGGTTTCTGCAGATGAAAGCCAGACTCTCCGTCATGAGGCAGGAGCGTGAAGAACTTGCCGTCAGATTGGCGGAACTCAAAGAGCGTGATGCCCGGAAAACCGGCGAGCTGAAGGCTCAGGAGGACCTTTTTGAGCAGGCAAGAATGGAGCTTGGTCTTGCAAACTACCGGGATCGCGTGGTTGAAGGGCAGCCGTGTCCTCTCTGCGGCAGCGTTTCCCACAATCAGAGCGTCTGTCATTTCGAGGATGAAACCTCCTTCAGGACCATCGAGAAACTGCTGAAAACCAGGAAAAAGGAGCAGGAAAAATGTTCAAAGGAGGCATCGGCCGCTGAAAGCGACCTCAACGCCAAGGACAGATCTCTGACCGAACTTGAAGCGGATATTGAACAGGACCGGAAGGAACTGGCCGGCAAACAGAGCGGATGGAACGAAAGCTGTCTGAATATCGGCCAGAACATCGGGGAGGATTTCCTGTGGCGTCAGGAGCTTGATGCGCTTGCCGACGGATCCGAATTTGAAAGGGTCCGCGCAAGGCTTGGCCATGCGCGGCAGAACTGCAACGCGGCAATAGACGAGCTCAACGGCGTGATCAAAACCAAAAACGCCCTTGAGACCAGTCATAAAAAGAAAAGCGCCGAGCTTGAGAAGATCCGTCAGGATCTGGCGCTGACGGATGCCGAAATGGCGAAAAAGAAAGAGCTGAAGCAGAAGCGGGAAAACGAAATCGCCGCGCTGAACGCCAGCGCCGGCAGCGCCGAAGAAGCCATCGAAGCGGCGAAAAACGTTCTTGATCAGCATATGAAGGATGCCTGGAAGTCCGTGGTGGAGGAAACCGGGTCTGTTGACGCTTGCCGCGGCAGGATAGAGACATGGCTGGACAGGTGCAGAGAATATCAGAAAAATTCCGAGGAACTGAACAGTCTGCAGCCAGAACTGATCAACCGGCAGAATGAGGTCCGGCAGGCCGAAAACGAGGCCGCGAGACTTGCAGGCGAGAGCAAGGAGAAGAAGTCCGCATACCAGCTGCTGCTTGACAAGGAAAACAGCCTCAAGGCAAAAATCATCCAGCTGCTGGGCGACGAAACCGTGGCCAGCGCCGAGGAAAAACTCCAGGAGCGGAGCCGGGAACTTCGGAAGCAAAAAGACACCGCCGACAAGGCGCTGCAGGACAACGAAAAGACTGTTGCCGCCAAGAAGGGCGAACTGCAGGCCGCCGAAAGCGGTCTCAAGGATCGTCAGACGGAATTCGAAACCGCCCAAGACGCCATCAATGACTTTCTGCGGACGCATTCGGTGGCTCTTGGGGACCTCAGGAGCGTTCTTTCCACGGGCGCTGCGGATATTGCCAGGAAGCAGAGCAGAGTTGACGATGACAAAACCAAACTTGCCGAGTCCGCAAAATCCCTAAGCGATGCGGAAAAACGGCTTGAGGCGGCGCAAAAGGTCAACCGCGAATATCTTGCAGGCTTCGGCGTCGAAGCCGCAGACGGCGACCGTCTGAAACAGTCGTGGGTGGATGACTTCAAAGGCAGGCTAAGCGCGCTTAACGGGTGCATTTCCTCAAAATATCAGGAACTTGGCAAACTCAAAGCCGTGCTGAAGAGCATTGAGGACAAGCGGAAACTGATTGAGAAAATGATGGGCTCATCCGGTCTGATCTGCGATCTGCATTCCATGTTCGAAAACAATCAGTTCCTCAACTACGTGCAGGATCTGGTGTTCCAGAAACTGGTGGAATTCGCCAACATCCATATCCGCACCATGAACCGCAGATATTCTCTCTGCGCGGATCCGAACTACCGTCTTGAGCTGAACCTGGTGGACAATTACATGGACGGCGAAAGACGCGTTGTTTCTTCGGCATCCGGCGGCGAGAAGTTCATCATCTCTCTGGCCCTGGCCCTGAGTCTTTCCGATCTGTCCTGCGCCGGATCGTCGGTGGATTCCATCTTCATCGACGAGGGCTTTGGAACACTGGACAGCGCGAATCTCGACCTAGTCATCGCGGCTCTTGAGAGTCTGCACGCATCGGGACGGCAGATCGGAATCATCACCCATGTGGCATCCATCATCGAACGGCTAGAAGCCAAAATCAGGCTCAAACGTCTCGGCAGCGGCCTCAGCGCTGTGGAGGTGCCGACCTGAGGGCGGAGTCCTGCTGTTCCGACCATCTCCGATCCGCCGCCTTGAGGGATTCTGCGGCGGATCGGTTTTCCTCTCAGAGTCTCCTGTCCGGCTTTTTCTCCTGCCGGTATCTTCCTCTTCTTCGCCGTCGTTTCTTTCTCGTTTCTTCTGTCCTGTCCTGTCCTGTCCGGTCCTTCCTTGGCGCATATCGCGCTCTGGTCCTTTTTTGTGGCTGTTGGGGTATCCCGCAGGGGCGCCGGCGTCGTCGCCGCCTGATTGCGGTATAGTCTTTAAGCCGTTGTAATGTTACAATATGCGGCAATGTTTTTTGTCTGCGGCATGGCGTCGCAAGGGCGTTTAGGATGTCTGCGCCCGCGGTTTGCCGCATAGCCGGTTTTTACGGTGCCGGCGGCATGGGAATGAAAATTTGATTTAAACGGCTGCGCGCCACATGAGCGCGGCCATGCGGGGACGCTCGGAGGTGAGGCCTTGAAAAAATTGACTGCAGGTTTGGTTCTGACGGCGGCGATGATGCTTTGCGGCGGATGCGTGCGGGAAAATCTGGTAATGGACGGCAAGGACTCCTTTCATCCGGTGAAGGAGCTGGACCGCCAGAACGCGGCCACCCACCGGGTGAAGATCGCCATTCATCTGCTGGACGAGGGGCAGGCGACGCTGGCCAAGGAGAATCTGGAGAAAGCTCTTGAACTGGATCCTGACAACTACGACGCCAAGCTGGCCTACGCCTGGTACTACCAGACAGTGGGCGAGACCGAAAACGCCTACAAGGCCTACAACTCCCTGGTGAACAGTTACCAGGACATGGGCGACGTGTTCCACAACTATGGCATTTTTCTCTGCACCCAGAACAAGTACAGCGAGGCCTACGGCATGTTCGAGCGGGCGGTGACCATCAGCAAGTACACCCGCGTCGCCGAGACCTACGCCGAGGCCGGACGCTGCGCCTACAAGCAGGGCGACGACAAGCGGGCCATTTCCTATCTGGACCGGTCCCTGCGTTACAACTCCAACAATCCTTACGCCCTGGGCTTCAGAGCCGAGCTCGCCCTGGGGGTGGGAGATCTCAAGACCGCGCGGGACATGATCAACCGTTACAGCCACTTTGCGGCTGAGAACGCCTTCACGCTGTTCACCAAGCTTCGCATCGAAGAGGGTTCGGGAAATTCCGCCCAGGCCAAAATCTACGGCCAGGAGCTGGTAAGCCGCTATCCCGATTCGGTGGAAGCCAAAAAATACCTGTCAAACAATTACTAGGAACTGTTTTTCCTGTTATGGAAGAGAATAACGAGAACCCGGAAGAGAGCGTAAAGACTCCCGGGGAAATTCTTAATCACGCCCGGGAACAGCTGGGCATGAGTCTGCAGGACGTGGCCGGCAGACTCAACCTTCGTGCCAGCCTGATCCGCGACATCGAGGCCAACCGCTTCAACCAGCCGAGCATGCTCAAGACCTTCGTCAAGGGCTACATCAGAAGCTACGCATCCTTGGTCAATGTGGACGAGAAGGAGGTGCTCAGGGCCTTCGATGCTCTCATGCAGGAAAGCGAGCAGACCCAGCTGGAGATCCAGCAGAAGCAGGAGCTGGAAAGGCGCAGGATCCTCAGAACCAACATGATCTGGTCCGTGTCGGTGTTCACCCTGATTGTTCTTGGACTGCTGCTGGTGGCGTGGGTGCTCTTCCGCATCTTCTCCGGCGAGGACGAGGGGCAGAGCGGCACCGTTCAGTATTCCAACGAGCCGGTTTCCTACGGCGTGAGAGCCGATCCTTTCGAGCCGTCGGGCATCGAGGAGCCTCGCGAGGCGTTCTCTCAGCAGGAACTGGTTCCGGACGAACCGTCCCGTTACGATCGTGATCTCACCTCCGACAGCGTGGTGAACCGCCCCGAGGACGTGAAGCAGATGGAATTCGAGGCGCTGCAGGCCCAGGTGAGAGCGGGCAAGAAGCCGTCCCTGGCTGATGTGGACACCGCGGGCAGAAGCGCCGCCGACGAGAAGGCCCAGGCCCGCCTGGCGGCCGAGGAATCGGCAAGACTCAAGGCCGAAGCGGAAGCCAGGGCCAGAGACGAGGCCGATCGCAAGTTCCGTGACGAGGAGGCCGTAAAGGAGAGACTTGAGCAGGAAAAGAAGCGCAAGGCCGAAGCGGAGGCCAGAGCCAAGGCTCAGGCCGAGGAGCTGAAGAAGAAAAGCGAGGAGGCCAGGCGCGTGGTGGAAAACGATGACGCCACCGGCGAAATCGATATTCTGGGCCATGTCCAGCAGCAGCAGGATCAGCACAACATTCAGCGCAAAAACGACTACGAGTCGGGCAAATTCGCGGTGAGCGAAAGCCTGACCGATGCCGACGATGCCGCCGGGGAAATCGTTATCAGTTCCTCCGGCGCCGCTGCGGCGCAGGAGACCGCCTCATCCTCCGAGCCTCCCAAGCCGCTGCCGAAGCCTCAGGTTCAGCCTGATGCCGCTCCTGCCGCTCAGACGGCAGCCGCCGATGATCCATCTGCCCAGATGCCTGACGCCGATGGCAAAATCGAGCTTAACGTGGTGAAGAAGGGCGCTGTGGGATCCGCCGCGCTGGCCGCCGCGGATCGGTACAGCATCGTCATCAGATTCAGCGGAGAATGCTGGGTTGGCATCTACGCCCAGAAGCAGACTCTGGTGAACAAGGTGTACGCCGCCGGCGCGCAGGCCGAGGTTGTCCTTGATGCGCTGCCGGCCAAGGTGGTGGTGGGAGCCCCTCAGCATGCCGAGGTATTCGTCAACGGCTCGCCGCTTGAACTTTCCACCGCCCGCAGCGGAATTCCTTATCGCATCGAACTTTCGAACTGATTTTATTTATGACTAAAAAATTTTCAGGCATAAACCGTCGCGTATCAAGGCGGATCATGGTGGGAAACGTGCCGGTGGGAGGGGATGCCCCGATTTCGGTTCAGACCATGACCAACACTCTCACCACCGACGTGGAGGCCACGGTGGCGCAGATCGCGCAGGCCGCGGCCGCAGGAGCCGACATCGTCCGCGTGTCCGTGCCGTCCATAGACGCCGCCGAGGCCTTCGGCCAGATCGTGAAGCGGGTGGAGGTGCCGGTGGTGGCAGACATTCACTTCGATTACCGCATCGCTCTGAGAGTGGCTGATCTCGGCGCCGCCTGCCTGAGAATCAATCCCGGCAACATCGGATCCGAGGAGCGGGTCAGAGCGGTGGTGGACGCCGCCCGCGATCACGGCATTCCCATCCGCATTGGCGTCAACGGCGGCTCCCTT
Organism: Succinivibrionaceae bacterium; assembly: GCA_017480795.1. Lineage (GTDB taxonomy): Bacteria > Pseudomonadota > Gammaproteobacteria > Enterobacterales > Succinivibrionaceae > UBA2804. The sequence goes on along the minus strand of JAFURY010000001.1, from coordinate 9,152 downwards.
GAGAAGGATCTGCTGGAGAAGTACGGCGAGCCTACGCCGGAGGCTCTGAGAGAGTCGGCCATGCGTCATGTGGCCTATCTTGAAAAGTTCGATTTCCCTGATTTCAAGGTCAGCGTGAAGGCCTCCGATCTGTTTCTCACCGTGAACGCGTACCGTCTGCTGGCAAGAGAGATCGAGCAGCCGCTTCATCTTGGCATTACCGAAGCCGGCGGTCTCAGAGCGGGATCCATCAAAAGCGCCATCGGTCTTGGCATCATGCTCTCCGAGGGCATCGGCGACACCATCCGGGTGTCGCTGGCCGCAGATCCGGTGGAGGAGGTGAAGGCCGGCTTCGACATTCTCAAGTCGCTGGGTCTGAGAAGCCGCGGCATCAATTTCATTGCCTGTCCTACCTGCTCCCGCCGGGAGTACGACGTCATCGGCACCGTGGCCGAGCTGGAAAAGCGCCTTGCCGACATCACCATGCCTCTTGACGTCGCGGTGATCGGCTGCGTGGTGAACGGTCCAGGGGAATGCATCTCCGCCGACATCGGCGTGGCCGGTGCCAAGCACAAGTGCGGCTACTACGAGAACGGGCAGCGGGTGGATCGTCTGGACAACGAAAGGATCGTTGATCTCCTTGAGGAGAAGATCCGGGCCCGGGTGGCATATCTCAAGGAGCATCCCGAGGCGGGTCGCGCGTTTGCCGTCTGAAGACGGGCGTTGCATAAATTCTTCCGGGCGGATAAGATCCCCGTATTTTTGATAGATCAGTTTGTTTGCAGAGTTTTCAAATGGCAGTTAAATTTCAGACCGTGGCGGGCATGAAGGACATTCTTCCCGAAGAATCCCCGCTGTGGCAGAAGGTGGAGCAGGTGCTGAGGGATACCGTCAGCTCCTACGGCTACAGCGAGGTTCGCATGCCGGTGGTGGAAAGCACGGGCCTGTTTGTCAGATCCATCGGCGAGGTCACCGATGTGGTGGAAAAGGAAATGTACACCTTTGACGACAACGGCGACTCTCTTTCCCTCCGTCCCGAAGGCACCGCAGGCTGCGTCAGAGCCTGCATCGAGCACGGCATCATCCACAATCAGGAGCGCAGACTCTGGTACACCGGTCCAATGTTCCGGCACGAGCGTCCCCAGAAGGGAAGATACCGCGAGTTCCACCAGTTCGGCGTGGAGGTCTTCGGCATCGGAACCGCGGAAATGGATGCGGAAATCATTCTCCTTACCGCCCGGATCTGGAAGAAGTTCGGCATTTCCGACCGTCTGACGCTGGAGCTGAATTCTCTTGGCTCCTCCGAGGAAAGAGCGGAGTACCGCAAGGCTCTGGTGGCGTATCTCCAGGAGCATCAGGACGCCCTTGACGAGGATTCGAAGCGGCGAATGCATACCAACCCGCTGAGAGTGCTGGACACCAAAAACGAGGATGTGAAAAAGATACTTGAGAACGCTCCAAAGCTTTCCGACTGCTTCGGTCCGGAGACGAAGGAGCACTTTGACCGTCTTAAGTCCATACTGGACGCCAACGGCATCTCCTACCGGATTAATGAGCGTCTGGTAAGAGGACTTGACTACTACAACCGCACCGTTTTCGAATGGGTCACCGACGCTCTGGGCGCCCAGGGCACCGTCTGCGGCGGCGGCCGCTACGACGGACTGGTGGAGCAGCTGGGCGGCAATCCGTCTCCGGCGGTGGGCTTCGCCATCGGACTTGAGCGGTTCGTGCTGCTGCTTCAGGCCATGGGCTATCAGGACGTGGACAGTCCGGTGGACGTGTTCTTCTGCGCTCAGGGCGACGAGGCGGTGAAGCGGTCTTTCGTGATTGCCGAAAACCTCAGAAGCGAGATCCCGGGGCTGAAGCTTATGCTCAACTGCAGCGGCGGCAATTTCAAGAAGCAGTTCAAGCGCGCCGACAAGTCGGCAGCGGCCTACGCTCTGGTGCTGGGAGAAAGCGAGCTTGAGGCCGGAGTCGTGGGCATAAAGAACCTGCGTCAGGAATCGGAGCAGAACAACGTGGCAATATCTGAAATTGCCGCTGAATTGAAAAAACTTTTGGGAGCTTAAATCTTAAATGCTGTACGAGACAGAAGAACAACAGGCGGAAGCCCTGCAGAAATTTTGGAAAGAGAACGGCAAGACCATTCTTTGTGGCGTGCTGATCGGCATTGCCGGCATTTTCGGCTGGCAGTACTACAAGCAGTATCAGCTTCAGCAGATGGAAAAGAGCACCGAACAGTACATTCAGACCTTCAAGCGCATCAGCACCAACTACAATGATGCCACCGTCACCGCCGTCAGCGATTTCATCTCTCAGCACAAAAGCGACACCTACGGCGAGATCGCGGCTCTGAATCTGGCCTCGCAGCTGGTGGATTTCGGGGGCGATTTCGAGAAGGCAGAGCGTTACCTGAAGATTGCCGAGGGCAGCGGCGACTCCGCGGTCTCCAGCATCGCCAAGATCAGACTTGCCAGAGTTCAGACCCAGCTGGCCAAGTACGACGAGGCCGAGAAGACCGTCAGATCGGTAAAGGCCAAGATGTATCAGGCTACCGTCAACGAGATCCTCGGCGACATCGCCTTTGCCAAGGGCGACCAGAACGCCGCCCGCAAGGCCTATCAGGCTGCCTATGATCTGGTGAAGGGCACCAACGAGGAAAAGATGAACGTCATGCTGAAGATCAAGCTGGACGATCTTTCCGTGGCCTCCGGATCTGCCTCTTCTGCTGTCAAGGTTGAGGAGAAGAAAGAAGCTGCCGCTCCTGCCGTTAAGGCTGAGGAGAAAAAGGAACCTGCCCAGAGCGAGGAAAAGAATCAGTAACGGCTATTTCCTTAACTTTCAAGCGATTAGAAACGTTTCCGGCAAAGTCTCAGATGTGGATTTTGCCGGTTTCTTTTTGCAGTCTCAGACTTTTGGCAATGCTTGAATGGTGTCACAAGTATTTGATAGTGCAAGTTTATGTTTCTTGTATTTTTGATACGTGACCCGATAATGAATTATAGAGAGAGTCTGTGCGGATTCTGAATTGTTAAACTGGCCGCAGAAAGTCTGTCGCTGAATTTGGAGGTATGAAATGAGCAGAGGAAAAGGTTTCAGTGGATCCGGTGGCTTTACATTGGTGGAACTTATTGTTGTAATTGTCATCCTTGGGATTCTGGCGGTTACAGCGGCTCCAAAGTTTATGGATTTGCAGGGAGATGCTAGGGTTGCCGCGCTGAAGGGAATGGCTGGCGCCATGAAAAGCGCTGCCAATCTTACCTATGGCAAGGCTACGGTTTCTGGCAAGATTGTAAATGATTGGACAAAGACCAGCACTGTATGCATGTCTGGTGGCACTTCATGTGATGAGTCGCAACAGGTTACTGTAAGGTGCGGTTATCCTGATGCCACCGAAAATGGCATCCTGAGAGCTGTGGAAATCAACGCTTCTAAGTATGGTTCCTCGGATTCTACTGACTGGAAATACGTTACGAAGAAGTGGGAGTCGGGCGCAGTTCAAATTTTGATTTCTCTAAACGGTGTCAGTCTTCCAGAGGCGTACCAAAGCGATAAATCCAGTACATACACGAACCAGTGTTATGTTTTTTATAACACTCCGTGCTATAATGCGACCGATCCTCAGCACAGTAGCAATTTGTCTGGACCGCAGATTAAGGTTTTTACAGATGGTTGCTGATTAATCGTTCCATGTCTGATTATTATGAAACTCATCGAAACAAAATTGGCCGCAGATAATCGCTTCTGCGGTTTGTTTTTTTGATGAGAACTGATGTCCACGAGTAATCTCAATTGGCGTAGCATGTGTATCGCTTTGCATCAGGTGTTGTCAGTTTGTGCTTATGGTGCTTTGTTTGGTGAAGATCTGCATTTGGTCAGCAGTTCTTTATAATTTCTTTGATTTTCCTTGTCAGATCCAGATCCGCCGGCAGCCAGCTGACCTCGTCGATGGTGTCGGCGGTGAGCCATCTGCCGGCTTCGGCCTCAACCAGCACGATGTTTCCGGATTTCAGGGATGACCAGAAGCACTGCATGGAAAGGTGGAATTTCGGATAGTCGTACTCGATCATGTCGATAAACTCGCCTACCTCGATGTCGACCTTCAGTTCCTCCTGTATTTCTCTTTTCAGCGCTTCCTTTGGCGTTTCGCCCTCTTCGATTTTGCCTCCCGGAAACTCCCACATGCCCTTGAAGTCACCGTAGCCCCGGGCGGTGGCGAAAATTTTGTCGCCGTCTCTAATGACCGCCGCCACCACATTAATCGTCTTCATTATCCGCGCTCCCCGCTTGTCCTATGCTTGCCGCAAATGTGTTTTGCCTGTCCGCTGCCGCCTCCTGCGCGTCGATTATACCTTAAATCGCCAAATCCAGTCTCGTCTCGCTGCGGTTCGAATGACGTCGGACAAGGGAAAAATCACGTGATTTATGATAGAATGCAGAAAAATTCGAGATGTTCGGTGGGATATTTTTATGCTGCGTAAGACTCTGCGTCTGGCCTGCGTGACAGGCCTTGCTCTCATGATCCAGTCATGCTCCTGGTTTGAAAAGGATGTGTACGTCATTGCCGACGTTCCTGAAATCGAGAACGCCTTTGAAATGAATGTGATCTGGAGCACCTCGGTGGGAGACGGAGTCGATCGTTACTTTTCCTCGCTGGCCCCGGCGGTGTCCGAGGAACGGGTCTTCGCCGCCTCCCGGGACGGCAGGGTGGCCGCCCTTGATCGCAAGAACGGCGACAAGATATGGGTTACCGATCTGGACGATGAGGAGGAAAACGACAGACGTCGCAGTCCGCGCATCTCAGGCGGCGTCTCCTTGGGCTTTGACAAGGTGTTCGTAGGCTCCGAAAACGGCTATCTCTACGCTCTTGATCGCGGAGAAGGCGGACTGCTGTGGAAGTTCAACGCCGGGGAGGAGATCATGAGTTCCCCTGTTTCTCTGGCCGATCGGGTGATCGTCTACACCACCTCCGGACGTCTTATCGCCGTCAATGACGAAACCGGCGAGGAAATGTGGCGCACCTCCGACGAGTACAACGATCTGTCGCTGCGGGGCACTTCCAACATCGCGGCGGTGGACGGGGGCAAGGTGCTTATCTACGGCACCGCCCAGGGCAAACTGAACATGGTGGACTCCAGCAACGGCGCCCTCATCAATTCCTTCATCATTTCGCTGCCTAAGGGCGGAAGCTCCATCGACAACATCGCCAACGTACTGGCCACTCCGATGTTTCTTGACGGCGAGCTGGTGGCGGTGGGCTATCATGGCAGCCTGCTGCACATGGCCGGAGCCGAGAACGTCTGGAAGAAGGATCTGAGCTCATACCGGGATGTGGCCAACGACTATTCGGATCTGTTCGTTACCGACGAAAAGGGTCATGTCCATTCCATCAGCCGCGGCACCGGCGAGGAACGCTGGGTCAACAGCGAACTTTCCTATCGCGACGTGACGGCTCCCGCCGTGTACAACTCTCACATTCTGGTGGGAGACATGGACGGATACCTGTACTGGCTTGACAGCGCCACCGGCAGAATCGCTTCCATGAAGCGCATCGACAGCGACGGACTTTACATTCCTCCGGTGATTTACGACGGCGTGGGCTATCTCCAGACCAGAAGCGGCGATATCGTGGCCTTCACCCAGCGCGAGGAAAAATCAGAGGATTAATATCCTGACCTGAGGCAGGGAGCGGATATCGCGCTGCGGTTTTATGTTCCATCTGCCGCCGTCAGAGTTCATACGGGGCGCAGACAACCATGAGTCCGACAGATGCCGAAGATGTCAGCCTAACGACCCTGGATTACTACCGCGACAACGCGGCGGACTTCGGTCTGTCCACCTCCAATCTTGACATGTCGGATCTTCAGGACCGTTTTCTGGCGGAACTGAAGCCTGGCGCCTCCATTCTCGATTTCGGCTGCGGCTCCGGCCGGGACTCCCTGTATTTTCTCAATCGCGGCTTTGACGTCGAGGCGGCGGACGGCTGCCCCGAGTTGTGCCGTCTTGCATCGGCCGCCACCGGGCTTGCCGTCCGGCAGATGCTGTTTTCCCAGCTTGATGCCGTGGAACGGTACGATGGCATCTGGGCCTGCGCCTCCATTCTCCATGCGCCTAAAAACGAGCTGCCAGATATCTTTCTGAAAATGCGGCGGGCTCTTAAAGCCGGTGGGGTCATTTACGCCTCCTTCAAGTATGGCGAAAGCGAAGGTCTTCGCCATGGCCGTTATTTCTCCGATTTCACCGAAAAGTCCTTCGCTGAATTTCTTAGGTCCGATTCGGGGCTTGAGATCCGCGCATGGTGGGTTACAGGCGATGTCAGATCCGGCAGAGAAGGAGAGAAGTGGCTCAATCTGCTGCTTGGACGGGCGTCCTGATGAACTCCTGTCTTGCGGTAACCGGCGGCGACGATGGCAGCGAGCATCTGCTGGATCACCTGAGGCAGGCGGTCCATAACGCCGTCGCCATCGACATCATCGTATCCTTCCTGATGGAGTCCGGAGTAAGACTTCTGGCGGACCAGCTGGCTGAGGCTGTCCGTCGGGGAGTCAGGATACGGATCCTTACCGGAACGTACCTGGGCATTACCGAGCCCTCGGCGCTTTATCTGCTGAAAAGTAGTCTCGGCGACGGGGCGGAGATCAGACTCTACAACGACAGTGGCCGTTCCTTTCATCCCAAAAGCTACATCTTTCATTATCCCGCAGGCGCGGAAATCTTCATCGGATCCTCCAACATTTCCCGAAGCGCCCTCACCTCGGCCATCGAGTGGAACTACCGCTTCTCAAGTCTTTCCGATGCCGCCGGCGCGGACAAACTCTGCCGGGTTTTCAACGATCTGTTCGAACATCATTCGGATCCCGCCACCGACGATTTTCTGAGGAGCTATTCCAAATCATGGCGCCGTCCGCCGGCCATGGACAGCCTTGACGTTTACGACCGGGCCGCGACTTCGGCTCATGGCCGGAAAAACCGGGATCGTGACGGAAACCCGTCTCCTGATGCCGTTTCTGGCGATGATGGACGAACTCCCGATTACGCGCAGGACTGTCCCCCAAGACCCATCTTTCTGCCGCGAGGGGCGCAGATCGAGGCACTTTACGCTCTGAACCGATCCCGGCTTGAGGGCGCGGATCGGGGACTTGTAATCGCCGCCACCGGTGTGGGCAAAACCGCCATCGCCGCTTTTGATTCCCTGAATTTCGGCAAAGTGCTCTTTGTGGCTCACAGGGAGGAAATCCTCACTCAGGCCGGTCGCACCTTCGGCATTATCCGCAAAACCAGAGATATCGGCCGGTTCAACGCCCACGAAAAGATCAGCGATCGGCAGGTCATCCTTGCCTCCGTCTTCACTCTGGCGCCGAATATCGAAGGACCGCAGCCGGCCTTCGTCCCCGATGCGTTTGACTATGTGGTCATCGACGAGGCTCATCACAGCGCATCCGCCCAGTTTCGGAAAGTTGCGTCATACTTCAGACCGAAGTTCATGCTGGGTCTTACGGCGACTCCCGAGCGCATGGACGGGCGGAGCATCTTTGAAATCTTTGGCTACTGCGTGCCCTACGAGATCCAGCTGGCGGAGGCCATCAACAAGGGCTATCTGGTATCCTTCCGCTACTTCGGCATTTACGACGACACGGACTATTCCGGACTGCGGACGGCGGGCGGCAGATATCAGGCGGAGGATCTCAATCGCAGGTATCTGGGCAATCTCAAGCGTCAGGATCTGATCTTCGCCCACTACCGCCGTCGCGGATCCCGGTGCGCCATCGGCTTCTGCTGCTCTCGGGAGCATGCGGAGGATATGGCCGGAGCCTTCTGCCAAAGAGGCGTTCCGGCGGCGGCTGTGTATTCCGGAGCGCAGGGAGAGCGCGCTCTTGACCGCGAGGAGGCGGTGAGGAAACTTGAGTCCGGCGAACTCAGAGTCCTGTTTACGGTGGACATGTTCAACGAGGGCGTGGACATCGCCTGCATCGATATGGTGCTGTTTCTGCGTCCTACTGACTCGCCGGTGATCTTTCTGCAGCAGCTGGGAAGAGGGCTCCGCAAAGCGCAGGACAAGCAGTATCTTACGGTGCTGGACTTCATCGGCAATTATGAAAAGGCCGGCCGGATCCGGAGACTGCTGTCAGCCAGAGATCCCGGAGAGCGCGAAGACGGCGCGGGAAATGATCCCTGCAGTCTCGGCGAACTGCCTGCCGGCTGTCAGGCGGATTTCGATCTGAGGCTGATCGATCTCTTCGAGAAGATGGATCGGCAGCAGCTGAAGCTCAGGGATCGTCTGATGGCCGAATACCGGCGGATCAGGCAGGAACTGGGCCGCCGGCCTATGCGCTGCGATCTGTTCACCCTTATGGACGACGGGCTTTATCATCTGCTTTCCTCAAGTTCCAAAAGGAACTTTGCCAATCCTTTCAAATCATATCTGAATTTTCTTGAGGAGGCCGGAGAACTGACTCCTGACGAACATCACCTGGTTCAGAACCGCGGGAGAGAACTGCTGCTGGCGATTGAGTCCACCTCCATGACCAAGGTCTACAAAATGCCGGTGCTGGGAGCATTAATCAGAGAGGATGGGTTTCGGCCGAAGGCGGGGAAGCAGGAGCTGCTGGCATCCTGGAAGGAGTTTTTCGCCCGGGATCTGAACTGGCGGGATCTTGATCGCCAGATGTCCTATGAGAGATTTCTCAAGCTGACGGACGACTGGCACCTGAAAAAGATCTACTCCATGCCGGTTCATTTTCTGCTGAAGTCCTCAGGGCAGTATTTCACGCTGGATGAGGACGGCGCCTTCGGCATCAGAGACGAATTCCGGGAGGCTGCCAGCCTGCCGGCTTTTGCCCGGCACTACAGCGACATCATCCGATTCCGCACTCTTGAGTATTTCAGGAGCAGGTACTACCGCTGGGAGAGAGAGGGAACGGAAGATCCCAATCCATGAACCGTTTGCCAGCTGATTTTACCTGATATTTCTGAGCGCTTTATGCAAAGCATGGTGGAGTTCGGGATGACGGCGCCGATATTCGATTAATTCGGCAGTTACTATTCACACCCCATGGATGGGTGTCAAATGCAACGTCCCCACCCATGACGGCAGCGTGACAGGAGCGGAAAACTGAGCCGTAGCATCCGCCCCTCCTACCCTGCTGAAGGAGGTGACGAAGAGTAACGATGTT
>JAFURY010000139.1 GCA_017480795.1 Succinivibrionaceae bacterium | reverse complement strand
TCATTTGTTCTGAAATGTGATCTGAATCACCATGAATTTTTAAAGAACCTATGGCACAAACCTACTGGAATCTTGATACCATATCCAGAGTAATCAGCCCCTCTGGAACGGGGCATTTTGAGTTATTTCAGACCCATTACGAAAGAATTGCTTTATCCGGCGGCCCTGGCATGCCCATGAAAACCGCGGACAGGGTCGGCAGCGTTGGTTTCCCTGCGGTTTTGTCCAAAGGATGGACAGCTATCCGGCAGGAAAGCGCCCAATAGGCGCCGCTGGCGCAGACTCTGGCGCGCCGCAGGCGGCAGGCAATGCTCGCCCGTTCTGCCGTCTGAGCGGCTAGATGTCCGGGTACTCCGACAGAAAGATGTCGGGATGCCCCGGCGGCGAGATGCCGGTTAAAGCGGTTGCCTGATGTCAGCTATAAACCGTCATTTGTCTCAGGACGCATTGGGGACATATGGCCCGAAGGAGCGCTCAGGAAGGCTTTGCCCCGATGTTTTCCGCCCTGAACCGTTTGGCCTCCTCGACCAGAAGTTTCAGCGCTACTCTCATCTCCGGATTGGGAATATAGGCGATACGCCGGCCGGATCCGCCATCGTCGCAGGAGAAATAACCCAGGCACGCAAGAAGGCAGAAAACATCGTCCCGGCGTCTGACGGAGTTAAGATCGGTCCATAAGAACATGTCGCGGAAGGCGATCTTCTCCCCCTTCAGCAGGCGCGCGATGTCCTCGCTCACCTCGGGCAGAGCCATGGCAAGAGGCCGCGTGGCTTCATAGCCGAAGCAGTTGCGGCCCCAGGCTTTGTCGTATCCGTCTTCAAGCGCCCAGAGGATGGAGTACGGATTGTAGACATGCGCCCCGTTTACGCTGTAGCAGCGGCGCCATGATTTGATATCCTGAATATCCCGGCTGTAGCTGTATCGGCTGCGCCAGGCGTTGCACTTTTCAAGATGCTCCCGACAGGACGGCCTGGCTGCGATTTCGTCAAACTCCTCCTCGGTGAAGCCGAAGTATTCGCCATACTCTCCCGGCTGGAGCATGCTGATGTCGCGGAAGCTGTTCAGTCCCAACCCGGAGTCGTCCTTCACCATGGGCAGCATGCCGGTAAGAAAAGCGAAAGCGAAGCCCGCGGAGCCCGCGTCCGACTTGAACAGTCTCCGCAGCATGGCGGTGAAATCCCGCTGCTGCGTCAGATCGTCCCGGCAGTGCCGGTACACCAGATCCCAGACGTCCATGATGAACACGAATTTGACCCCAGTTGTCTCATGCAGCGCCGAAAGGGCTCCAGGAAGCCGGCTGTCGCCGATGCGCTCCACTTCATGGATTGGAGCGAATCTTTCGTCCTCCCTCAGCGTCTGGATGATTTCGTACTGCAGAAAGTCCGCGATGGTGTCCACTCCCTCGATCCCGGGATACTGCCGATAATCGTTGTAGTCCGTTTCGATGGAGTTCATGTCAACATAAATCACGTCAAAGCGGTTCATGTATTCAAAACCGTCGCCGCCTGATGCGCGTGTGGGGCCGGCGCAGGCGCCTGCGGCCTGTCGCGGCTCCGAATTCCCTCCCGATGCGGCGCGTCTTCCGCCGCCTCCGTCCGCGCCGCTCGGGCCGATCTTCAGCTCCTGGAAGATCCGTCTGCCGGCGTAGCCTTTGGAATAGTAGGTGGCAAGCATGTCCGCCATGACCGACTTGCCGAAGCCCCGGCCCCGGATCATGACGACGAACTTCGAACGCGGATTGTTGACAAAGGAATTGGTTCGCGGATGAAATCCGTTTTGTCCACAAACAGGTCGGTTTGTCTGACGTTGAACAGCCGGACGAAGCGGTTGTCTCCGTTGGGATTAAGGAGCGCTCCCATATGCTTTGCTCCTTTTGGTTTCTCAAAAACGCTGGGGTTTCCCGCACATGGGTCGGTTTTATCCGGATCTGCCATTTCTTCCCGGAGCGGTCGCGTCTGCCCGGCGCGGCTGCAGCTGTCCAAAGCGGTTGCAGTTGTCCGGCGCGGTCATGTTTTCCTGAAAAAAGGGAACCGTTTTTTGCCCTCGGAATGTTTTCTGACCGCAAAGACTGCCGCGACGGCTTGCGCCATAGCCCGTCCTGCGCCAGAGCGGGGAGGTCGTATCGCCCCTTGCCGGATAACCGCCGAGGTTTCGCCCATCGGGCGGGATTTCATTAGCGTCCGCATCGGCCTTCGCCACGCGGGCAGGCATTGCGGCAAAGCGTTCTCAGGAAGGCTCAGCGGTGTTCCGGGCCTCGGTCCTCCTTGCCAGATCCCAGGCCCTTTCCAGCGCGATTCCAGCTTCCAGGTTGGGGATACAGGCGATGCGCCGGGCGTTTTCTGCGTAGTCGCAGGAGAGATACCCCAGACAGACCAGAAGGGCGAACACGTTGTTTCTGCTTCTGATCGAATTCAGATCGCCGCGGAAAAGTCCATCGTTAAAGACAATCCTTTCCCCCTTCAGCAGACGCTCCATATCCTCCCGCACCTCTGGCAGATGCATGGCCAGCGCTCGCGCGGCCTCGCTCCTGATGGAGGCTTCGTCCCAGTATTCCCCGCATCCGCCCTCAAGGGCTGAAACTATGGAACGGGGATTATAGAAACGCGCGCCCCAGGCGCTGTAGCTGCCGTACCACCTGCGGAGCTCCTCAAGACCGGCCCTGCGGCATGGTCCGGAGGCGATTTCAGGCAGCTCCTCCTCGGTGAATCCGAAGTATTTTCCGTACTTCCGCGGGTTCAGCATATTGATCTCTCTGATGTTGTTCAGTCCCGACTCGCTGTCCTCCTTCACCATGGGCAGAATGCCGGTGAGAAACGCCAGCGCGAAGCTCGCGGAGCCGACGTTTGACTTGAAAAGTCCGCGCAGCGTGCCTATGAACTCCTGCTGCAGCCTGATGTCGTCCCGGTAATGCCGGTATATCAGATCCCAGTCGTCCATGATGAATATGAACTGTACGCCCAGTCTCTGGTGCAGAGTCGACACGGCGTTAAGGAGACAACCGTCAACGACCCGCTCCTCTTCAAGAATTGGGGCGAATCTTTCGTCGCTCCTCAGATCCCGAACGACGGCGCACTTCATAAATCTCACGAGATTGTCAGCTTCGTCAGGCCTGTCCCCGCGCCGCCGGCATTCCTCGTGCACCGCTTCGATGGCCTTCATGTCCACGCGTATCACATCGAACCGGTTCAGGTTTTCAAGACCGTCGCTTTTCTCTTTGCCGTCAAACACTTTGTCGCCGCTGGCTTTGACTTCGGATATCTTCAGTTCCTGAAAGATCCGTCTGTCCCGGTAACCCCTGGAATAGTAGGCGCAAAGCATGTCCGCCATGACGGTTTTTCCAAATCCCCGGCCCCGGGTCATGGCGACGAACTTCGAATGCGGACTGTTGACAAAGGAATTGGTTGCGCGGATGAAATCCGTTTTGTCCACAAACTGATTGGTGTTTCTGGCGTTGAACAGCCGGATGAAGCTGTTGTCGCCGGATGGATTCAGAATTGTTCCCATATGTTTCGATCTCTTGCTTTTCAGCTTTTCAGACGCCGTTTACGTTCGCATCCCCCGCAGATCCCAGTCATGGGAGCGCGCGAAAACGTATTGTCGTCCAGACTCAGGTCGCAGCCTCCTGCAGAATGACAGAGCCGCAAGGCGAAGGAGCGGCAAACTGTGGCGGGCTCCTGGGTTCAGGGCAAAGCGCCGGCTGAGCCGCCTGAAGGAAAATTCGGCGGACGCAAGCTCTTGATCGGCGATCCTGCCATCCTGCCGTTTTGCGGTTCAGCCATCCTTCAATCCAGTCATTCTGCGGAACTTCAGATCAGAAGTCCTCTCCAATGAGCAGGAAGACTGCAGGTTGCCCGCCCCGCGGCGATTCCCTGATTTTAGCCCGTTCCGCGCCTGCCGCGCACCGGATGCTTGCGCCGGATCCGGTTTGGCGCAGCCTGGCGGAACAACGGTTGCGGATCCGAGCAACGGCGCCCGGCATGAATCGGCGGCATTTGTGGCTTTGCTATTCGGCCGCGCGGCGCGCGGACCGTTGGAACCGTCGCAGCCCATGCGACGGCCGCCGATCAGATCGCTCCCGTCCGATCATGTATCGGGACTGAATCCTCAGATTCCCTCGGTTCAGTCTTCCGCGAGTTTCACTTCGCAGTCCCTTTCGAAGAACGCTAAGCCATATTTCAGAACTCTCTCGTAGCCATCCTGCCTGAGATTGGAGTCGTATCTGTTGAGGCTTATCTCTTCGATAGCTGTGTCGCACAATTTGAACTGAGCCGCAAGGCTGTGGCTATCGGTCTTTTTGAACTTCATAATAACGGCGCTCCGGTCGCTGTCTCTCATCAATGTCAGACTGAAGCGGCCGTCGCCGCCTTCCTGACGGGACTTCATTTTCACATGATTGGATCCCGCAGCCGAAAGCACCACGGTCATAAAGTCGTGGTAGAAGTCCTCGCGGGGCGAGTCGGGAGTGCTGATGAAGATTTCCAGCATATCGTTGACGATCTTCCGAACCTTTGCGGCATCGCCTGCAAACAATGCGTCTGTCAGAGTTCTTGCATCGCCGACCCATTCGGGATTGGCGCTGCTGAACCGGCGTTTTGCCGCGTCTATCAGCAGGTTTCGCATTTCCTCGTTGGGTATTTTTATCGTCAGCTGTCCGTATGACTGCGCGCTGGCGTCTCCCGCATAGGTGAAGTAGCCGCTGTGCAGCAGCACAGTGGCGAAGGTGTTGAATGTCATTTTGTCCGTTATCAACGGATATGCGGTAAATATGGCGGGAGTTATCGCCTCCGTTTTGCCGTCAATGAGATTCTGCAGTCTCTGGGCTTCTCCGTTGCCGGGGTGCTTCATGAACGTTTCCACGAGGTCGGCGCCGACCAGGCCGACCCAGTAGGTCTCAGGCGGGAAGACTGCCGGATCGGAATAAAGAGCATACGACAGGAATTTCATAAGGCTCCACGGACAGATCATTTCGTGTCCTCCGATATTGTGGCCCCCATACCAGGTCAGGACGTCCTCAAGGCGGTTTTCCATGCCGGCATCTTTCAGCAGCTTTGCAGTCTCTTCTTTGGTGAATCCCATAAGCCGCAGATGCCGCGAGTCTGTCAGATCGCATGTCACGTAATTGTTGAATCCTGTAGTTTCGCTCTGGTAATTTATTCTCAGACATCCGGTGACAAAGCCTTTATTCATGAACTCGTTGGTTTTAAGCGCCCGGCTCAGCATGGCGCTGACAACCTCAAGCATCCGGTCGTAAAAGTCGGCATCTTCCGGATCTGCCTTTTTCTTTGAATTCTTCCTGGCGTTTCGTAGCGGCGTGTCGTAGTCTTCGACGATGAACACCGTCTTTGCGCCGTACTCGTGGTAAAGCATTCTGCTCATGAATGCCAGCGAGTCTTTGACTATTTCCGAAAATATGTTCATGTTTTTTTCGATGGACAGATTCAGAGTGACATCGGAGCAGATCTCGATTTTTTCTCTCAGCGATTTTTTTTGTTGCCTCGTTCTGCTTGTCGCTGTTCAGCAGGAAACGGTATTTATGGAAAAAATTCGACCTGTGCGGTGGCGTTAGTCACCGTTATTATTCTCAAGTAGCATAATACCCCTTCTAAGCGGCGTTGCCTATGTCCGCCTTATCCGTTCTATCTTCAAACTGTCTCCTATATTTGTCATACACCTGACCAGGATCG